>JAZTYG010000020.1:0-4790 GCA_045636845.1 Candidatus Scatosoma sp. | reverse complement strand
AAGAATTGCAGATAAGCGGGACGAAGTGGTGGCGATGTTGAAAAAAATCGGCTTTACCTATATCACCGTACCCTTCCGTGGAGAACATATAAAGGTGGAAATATAATGTCGGAATTAGATTTATTGAAATTATTGCAAGCGTGCGGAGAGGAAACGGAGTTGGGTGATTTCACCCCAGAAGAATTGCAAGATATGTTGGAGCAAATGCGAAACAATGGCGAGCCTATGCCCTTGACGCCGCAGGCGTTTAAGGAGAGGTATTTTGCCTATTATGATGACGTTAAGGATAAATCCTTAAAAAAACAAGACTGGTAAGCACGAAAGAAAATCGGTGGGGGTCAATTACTTTGAAAAAAGTTTTGATTTTTACCGATTTTTTTTGTAAATTGTATAGATTTATTTGAAGAAATGTGCTATAATGGATAAAATGAGTGATTTCGGGCAAAAATGGGTATCAAAAACTATGTTTTTGCGAGATTGATTGATCATTGATTGACTTTAGGAGGAAAAATATCATTATGCAGCCTAAATACAAAAGAGTATTGCTCAAGCTTTCGGGTGAAGCGTTGGCAGGGGATCAAAGATTTGGGTTAAACCATGAGGTAATCGCGCCCGTGGTAGAACAAATTGTGCAAATACACAATATGGGTGTGCAGGTTGGTTTGGTAATCGGCGGCGGTAACTTCTGGCGCGGTCGTCAAGGTACGGAAATGGATCGTTCCACGGCAGACCAAATGGGTATGCTTGCAACGGTAATGAACTCCCTTGCGATGATGGACGCGATTGAACAGCGCGGTGTGCCCGTTCGTGTGCAAACGGCGCTTAACATGATTTCCTTGGCAGAACCTTTGATTATGAGAAAGGCACTTCGCCATTTTGAAATGGGCAGGGTGGTAATTTTCGCCTGCGGTACGGGACACCCTTACTGCTCAACGGATACGGCGGCTGCGCTTCGTGCCTGTGAAATTAACGCGGACATCTTGTTGATGGCGAAAAATGTGGATGGGATTTATGATTCTGACCCGAAAACGAATCCCGAGGCGAAAAAGTATGATATTTTGAAATATTCCGATATCATCAACCGCAATTTGAAAGTAATTGACTTCACGGCGGCAACGATGTGTATGGAAAATAACGTGCCGACCCTTGCGTTTGGTTTGAATGAAGAAAATTCGTTGGTGCGCGCGGTTTGCGGCGAAGCGTTGGGTACGTTGATTGAGGTGTAAATAAAGCAAAACAGGAAACTGTTTCTCGCTATGCCGAAAGGCAAATAAATTAAGACAGATATAAGGAGAATTATTATGATTGAAAATGAAAAAATCGAAGAGATGATGTTAGAGTTGGAAGAAAAAGCGGAAAATACTCTCACCGCTTTGGATAGAGAATATGGCGCAATCCGTACGGGTAGAGCAAACCCTCGTATTTTGGACCGTTTGGAAGTAGAAGCTTACGGCGGTATGAGCAAGCTTATCGAGCTTGGTAACGTTTCCGCCTTGGATGCAAAGTGCTTGCAGATTAGCCTTTGGGATAAATCTCTTTTGAAGGCTGTGGAAAAGGCGATTTTGCAATCGAACATCGGCTTGACCCCTAGCAACGACGGCAACGTTATCCGTCTTGTTTTCCCCGATATGACCGAAGAACGCCGTCGCGAGCTTGTTAAGCAGGCGAAGAAAATGGGCGAAGAAGCGAAGGTTGCAATGCGTAACCACCGTCGTGAAGGTATGGATACCATCAAGAAAATGAAGACCGCGAAGGAATTGTCGGAAGACGAAGCAGCAGGCTGCGAAGCAGATGTTGAAAAGACTATTTCTGGTTATATGTCGAAGTTGGAAGAAATTATTTCCGCAAAAGAAAAGGAATTGATGACTATTTAAGCCATGCGGAAGAATAAACTATTACAAGGGGTAAAAATTCCCCAACATATCGCCATCATTATGGACGGAAACGGGCGTTGGGCGAAGAAACGCATGATGCCCCGTTCGATGGGCCATAGGTATGGTATGGAGCGTATGATCGGCTTGATGGAGCACGCCTTCGAGGTTGGGGTGCAATATATCACCGTGTATGCGTTATCTACGGAGAATTTGAAACGCCCCAAAGAGGAATTGGACGCGTTGTTCGACCTTTTCCGCAATAATTTCAAGGAGATGATGGGTAGAGTGTGTTCGCGCGGCGTGCGCTTGCGTGCGCTCGGCGATGTGTCGCTTTTACCCGAAGACCTTGTGCAAATTTTGCGTGAAAGTGAAGAGGAAACCGTGCAATACGAAGGGCGCGGCATCAATATTGCCGTGTGCTACGGTGCGCGTGATGAAATTGTGCATGCGGTAAATGCGGCGGTGGAAAAAGGGGAAAAGGTGACGGAAGAAAGCTTTGCAAAATTGCTTTACACCAAGGATATCCCCGACCCCGATTTGATTATCCGTACAGGTAAAGAAGTGCGTCTTTCTAACTTCTTGCTGTATCAAGCGGCGTATGCGGAGTTGTATTTTTCCGATAAAATGTTCCCCGAATTTTCCGATAAGGATCTTGACAAAGCGATGATTTCGTACTCGAAACGTACCCGTCGTTTTGGTAAGACGGACGAACAGTTATAAAGTTACATATGTAAAAAACAAGGGGGCAGGTATGCGTTCAATGTAAAAATTGCGCGCGTGTGCCCCTTGCGTTTTTAGGAGTAAAGATGAAAATTAGATTGATTTCTGGCAGCTGTTATGTTGCCCTGCTTGCGGCATTCTTTTGTATAAAAATATTTTTGCCGTACGGAGATTTTTACTTTGACGGCTTGATTTACGCCTTTGCGTTGATGGGCACGTTTGAAATGCTCCGCGCAACGAAAGAAAAGACAACGGCGGCCGAACGGGGCTTGGTGTACGCTTTTACCGCGATTACCATTCCTGCGGTGGCGGTTGGTGAATATTTCAAGGGCTGGGGCTTGGCGGTTGTCGGCGGCGCAGTGCTTGCGTTGGCTGTTGCGCTTTTTGCTTTGTTGGTGGTGCGCCACGAGGAAACCTCGTTAGAGGGCTTGGGTGTTGCCTTCCTTTCGGCGATGTATCCCACTTTGTTGCTCGCGTTGATGGTACTTGCCAACCACGCGGTTGCGCCTGTTGCCATAGAAAAGTTTGCCTTTGACGGGCGTTTGCTTATTTTGTTTGTGTTTGTAATTTCCCCTTGCGCGGATTCGTTTGCGTACCTGTTTGGGAAATTTTTACGCAAATATTTCCCCAAGAAAATGACCCCTGTGATTAGTCCGAATAAGACGGTGGTCGGCGGTATCGGCGGTTTAATCGGCGGTGTAATCGGCGCTGCGGCGTTGTATTTTATCTACAACGCAACGGCAGGCAGCTTTGACCAAATGTATATTTGGTTGCCTGTGTATTTGGGGGTTGGTTTGGTTGGCGCAGTTGCGACGGCGTTCGGAGATTTGGTGGAAAGTTGTATCAAGCGCAAGCTTGGTTTGAAGGATATGGGCAATATTATGCCTGGGCATGGCGGCGTGCTTGACCGTTTGGATAGCGCATTCTATTCTACAATCGTGGCATACCTTGCCTATGTGATTATTTGTATGGTGGTATAAGCGATGAAAACGATTTCTTTAATCGGTTCGACGGGGTCTATCGGGCAACAGGTTTGCTCGGTGGTCAGACGACACCCCGATAAATTCCAAATCAAAAGTATCGTTGCGAACTCTTCCGCGGAACTGTTTTTACAGCAGGTAAAAGAGTTTATGCCCGAATATGCCGCCTTGGCGGATGAAAAGGCGGGCAAAGAAATTGCGGCACAAATTCCTGTCGGGGTAAAGTACGGCTACGGTGAAAAAGCGGCAGAAGAGGCGATTGCTTACGGGGACGTTGCTTTTGTGGCGGCAACAGGTTTTGCAGGTTTGAAATACAGCTTGAAAGCTGTGGATTTGAAAAAGGATATCGCCCTTGCCAACAAGGAAACTTTGGTTTGCGGCGGCGAGTTGGTGATGGGAAAGGTACAAGCGGCAGGCATCGATTTGATGCCTGTGGATAGTGAACATTCCGCTCTTTGGCAGGCTTTGAACTTCCGCGCTAACGCACCTTTCCGTCGTTTGATTATTACGGCAAGCGGCGGTCCATTCTACGCCTATACAGAAGAACAATTAAAAAATGTGACACCCATGTCTGCGTTGAAACATCCAACGTGGCAAATGGGGGCGAAAATTACCATTGATAGCGCGACCCTTTTGAATAAGGGTTTTGAGGTGATTGAGGCGCGCTGGTTATACGATGCGCCGTTGGAAAAAATCCATACGATTGTACAACCTGAAAGCATCATTCACTCCTTGGTGGAATTTGACGACGGGTGTGTGATGGCGCAAATGAGTTACCCTACGATGGAGCTGCCCATTCAACTTGCGTTGACCTATCCCGAACGCTTTGATTGCGGTTTGAAACCGTTGAATTTTGAAGAGTTGGGCGCAATTCATTTCCTACCCTTGGAAAGAAAGCGTTTCCCTTGCTATGATCTGGCGTTGACGGCGCTTGAGATGGGGGATAATTACCCTTGCGCGTTGAACGGCGCTGGCGAAATTGCGGTGCGCGCATTTTTACAAGGTAGGATAGCTTTTACCGAGATTGCGGAAACTATGAATGCCGCTTTGGAAAAAACGGAGCGTATGCAAGCGGCTTCGTATGAGGTATTGAAAGATACGGACGCGCGTGCGCGCGCGATTGCGTGTGAAATTATCGGTAAATAATCACGCGAAAAATAAGGTAGAGAGGATATTATGGCAATCAATTTGTTATCTTATGCAAGCGCGATGAAAA
>JAZTYG010000019.1:0-11038 GCA_045636845.1 Candidatus Scatosoma sp. | reverse complement strand
TATGCAGACGCAAAATGCGATACGGTGTACTCGGTGGGGGATTTGGCATTCTTCAAGAAAGAGAACCAACCCGAGGGCGCGGCGGATCATTGCGCCAATTGTAAATATATCCACGATTGCGTTTACAGCGCGGAAAGATTGTATGTGGAAAAGCGTAGAAAGGATTTTGACTGGGTAAAAGACAAACCCGACGTGGATAACAACGCAAGACAACAGGGTTGGCCTTTCAACGTGGTAGACAGCACCCGTCCTATTACGGAAGAATCGATTAGAAATGCCTACACAAACAACGGCTACGGTAGATGCGTGTTTGCTTGTGATAATGACGTTGTGGATCATCAAACGGTGTTGATGCAGTTTAAAAACGGTGTAAAAGCAAACCTTACGATGACGGGTTTTACGGCGCTTCCCGGTAGAAAAGTAACCTTCCACGGTACGCACGGCGAAATCGAAATGGATGAGGAAAACGACTACATTCGTATCAGTAGATACGGACATGGTACCCGCTTTATGAGCGTGAAGGAGATTTTGAAGGTCGCTATTAACGATACGTTTGGCCATGGCGGCGGTGATTTGATGATGGTTGGAGATCTGTACAACGCATTGTGCGGAATGGGTACGGCAGGGACGAGCTTGGACAAATCGATTGAAAGCCATTTGATGGCGCTTGCGGCGGAAAAATCGAGAAAGACGGGCGAAGTTTGCCGCGTACATAAAAAATAAAGAGCAACAAAAAACGAGCGATTGCTTTGGGCAGTCGCTCGTTTCATTTTTACAAGATTTACTTTTGAGGTTTGTCCGTTTTGTCAGGGGAAGAAAGACCTACTACGCCATCTACGGGCAATGCAAAGGCAATGCCTTGACCAGGTGTGTCAAGCCCTGCCTCTTGATACAATGCGTGCAAAACGTTCGCCTTGATAGAGGTGGGGACAAGAATCATAACGATTTCCTTTTCAGGTTGAATGGTGATGCCGAAAATACTTTCCGCGTCCTTTGGCGCAGTACCGCGCGCATTGATAACTGTACCGCCGCTTGCGCCTAACTTTTTCGCCGCTTCCATTACGATATCACTATATCCGCTGTTTACAATACAAAAAATCGCTTCGTGGTGATATTTCATACCTTGATTACCTCCGATTGTTGCTTAAAAAACGGTAAATTGCCACCCCGATAACCCCCGTTAAAGGTACGGTGAAAGCAATCCCCTTGCCGCCGCGCAGGGTTTGGAATTTTTCCTCTAACCCCTGCATTGCCTCTTCCGCGCGATCCTCGCGCAGGATGCTAAAAATTACACTTTTATCCGAATCTGCCAAACCAAGCAGGTACATCGTGTCTGAGGTTGCCGTACCTTGCCCTGCAACCGCCGTTTGGAAATTGACCTCAAACCCTGTTAAATAGTCAAGGTAGAACTCCGTTTTTTTACGATTGACTACGGTGATGAGCAGCTTTAATTTTTTCAAATCGGTCTTAAACGGCTCGTCCTTTACAATAGGGGTTTCTTGTTCGGTTTTTGGATTTTTCTTTGTTAATCTCATACCTGCCCCCTATATAAAGCGAATAATTTGTTCATCATCGTCGTCCAAAATGCGTTTCATTGCGCTGCGTTCGCGCAAATGCTTGGACGCGATTGCCTTAAAGCCAAGCGCTTGAATGGTGATAAGCGGGGTCATTGCAACCATCGCCACCAAACCGAAAGCGTCTAAAAGAATAGCCGCCTCCCCTTGCAGGGTAAAGCAAATACCGATTGCGAAAGGAAGGATAAAGGTGGAGGTCAAAGGTCCGCTGGCAACTCCACCGGAGTCGAATGCGATTGCTGTGTAAAGTTTCGGCACAAAGAAAGACAAGCCGAGGGATATAAAATACCCAGGAATCACATAATATAAAATACTAAAATCAAAGACGATGCGTACCACAGACAGGGCGATGGATAGCCCCACGCCGATAGAGAGCGCAAGCAACATCGAACGTTTGCTAACTGCGCCGCCCGTAACCGTTTCTACCTGTCGTTTTAAGACATGGATGGCAGGTTCGGCAAGAACGACCGCAAAACCCAAGATAAACGCGATGGCAACCAGCCACCCCGTAGGGAGCTGTGCAAGCTGCGTACCGAGCTTATACCCGATGGGCATAAATCCGATGGTGACCGCCGCGAGGAAGATTACCAAGCCAAAGAAGGTGTAAAAGATGCCGATAACGATTTGGAGAAGGCGTTTCTTCGGCAAACGCATAAACAGCATTTGTAAAATGAAGAAACACGCAACGATAGGGGTGAGCGCGATGGCTACCTCTTTCATACTGTGGAATAGTGCAGAGAAGAACGCACTCGACTCCGACGCCATCGCATAATCGGGGATTTTATAATTGATTTCACCCGTCGCGAACACACCGAGCAGCATAACCGCAAGGATAGGTCCGATGGAGCAAAGGGCGATGAAACCGAAGCTGGATTCACGGTCGCGTTTGTCGCCAAGACTGGCGGATACACCCATACCGAGCGCCATGATAAAGGGTACGGTGATCGGGCCTGTGGTAACGCCGCCCGAATCGAACGCGAGGGGTAAAAAGCTTTCGTTTCCGTTGATAAGCACCAACGATACCAACGCAAACAACAGCATATAGAAGAAGGTGAGCATTTGCGACAGGTTCACGCGGAAAACGATTTTCAACACGCTTAACAACAGGAACAACCCCACGCCAATACCGATGGATACGGTCAAGGCGGTACCGTTGATTACCTCTTTTACCTGTGAAGCGAGGACGGAAAGGTCTGGTTCCGCAATCGTGATGAATACACCCATCACAAAGCATACGATAAGCAGGGTTTTGAACTTACCTGCCTTTGGCAAAGAGGACCCGATTTGTTCCCCCATGGGTGTCATGGCGATATCCGCGCCGAGGTTAAACAGGGAAATGCCGATGATAAGGACCAAAGAACAGCACGCAAAAATAACCGTCTCCGCGGTGGTAAAATTTACCAACGGGGTACAGTTTAGGATTAAAACAATCAACGCGACGGGGAGTACCGACAACGCCGATTCTTTGAATTTTATCCAAAGTGCCTTTAACATATCTTGTTCCTGAACGGTTATTTAAGAGGTTTTTTCACTGAAAATTTATAGGTGGTAATTTCGTGATAGGTTTCCCCTGCCTTCAAAAGGGCGGAGGGGTACTGCGGACAGTTGGGAGAGTTGGGGTAATCCTGCGTTTCCAAACACAACGCGCAATATTGCCCGTATTGTTTTTTCCCGTCAAAATGCTCCAACGCGCACGCGGTATAAAGTTGGATACCGGGTAAAGTGGTGTAGCAGTCCATTCTTCTGCCCGATTGCTCATCGTAAACGGACGCGGCGCGTACCAAGCCCTTGCCTACGCGGTCTAAGCAGTAGTTAAAATCATATCCCTTGCATTGTTTGATAAGCTTTGCGTCGGAAAAAATATCCTGTCCGATTTTTTTCGAGGGTAAAAAGCTGTACGGTGTGCCGTCGATATCCATAAACTCCCCGTGGGGTATCAATTCCTCATCTACGGGTGTAATTTGACGGGCGTTGATGGTCAACACGTGGTCTAAAACGGTAGGCTGACCGCCGATATTAAAATAGGAATGGTTGGTAAGGTTGCACACGGTATCTTTATCCGTGGTAGCCTTGTATTCTATTTTTAACTCATTCTCATCGGAAAGAGAGAACGTTACGTGAACGGTTAAATTACCGGGAAAACCGCCTGCTCCGTCGGGGGAGAGGTGGGAAAGTACTAAACGGTCGCCGTCAATTTCCGCATCCCAAACAACGCGGTCGAAATTTGCGGAAACTCCACCGTGAAGGGTATTATTTCCTTCGTTTTTCTCAATGGTGTAGGTTTTACCGTTGATGGTAAATTGACCGCCGCCGATGCGATTGCCGTATCTGCCGATGGTTGCGCCAAAATAAGGGTTATCCCCGTAGTAATCTTCGGGGTGTTTGCAACCTACGATTACGTCGTCGAATTTTCTATTTTTGTCGGGCGCGGTCAAGCGAATAACACGCGCGCCGTAGGTAAGAATATCCGCCTCCATACCTTTCGCATTTTTCAAGGTGAAAACTTTGTTTTGTTTGCCCTCTTTTGTAAAGGAATAGGTCTGTTTAATCATATCATCTCGCCCCTTTTTTGTATCACCGTATTATTATAACACGACTGCGTGTAAAAAGCCAACGAAAAAGGGCGTTTTTTGTAGAAATATACGGTATTTCTTTTCTTTTTTCTTTACGGAAAAGGAAAATAGAATTTTTTCTTAAAAACTTTGTTTTTATTTGTGAAAAATATTGACGTGGGGGTTTAGGTATGTTATGATTATATTATCGTATTATTTAATCGGTTTTGTGTTTATTATTCAAAAAACGAATAATGAAAAGAGGGAGAGATTATGAGGATTAAGGTGATAAAAACAAACACGCCCGGGGTGATGCCCGCGGAGGAGCAGTTGGGGTTCGGTAAGTTTTTCACCGACCATATGGCGGTGGTGGAGTGGGACGAGGAACGGGGTTGGTACAACGCCCGTATTGAGCCGTTTGGCAGAATTTCCCTGCACCCTGCATCCAGCATATTGCATTACGGCGCAGGGGTGTTTGAGGGGATGAAGGCATACCGCCGCGCGGATGGCGGCGTACAGCTTTTTCGCCCGATGGAAAATATAAAGCGTATGAACCGTTCGGCGGAGCGTTTGAGCTTACCTGAAATGCCAGAAGAGGATATGTTACAGCTGTTAGAAGAGTTTGTAAGGCTGGAAGAAAAGTGGGTGCCTAAAACCTTTGGCGCTTCGTTATATCTTCGTCCATTCCTGTTTGGAAACGATGAAATGTTAAGCGTACACGCAGTAAAAAGCGCGACTTTTATGTTGATTGCATCTCCAAGCGGAAGTTACTACAAGGAAGGCGTAAACCCCGTTAGTATCATGGTGGAGGACGAGGACGTGCGTACAGTGCGCGGCGGTACAGGGTACGCAAAATGCGGTGGTAACTATGCGGCAAGCACGCGCGCAGGCGAACGGGCGGCGAAGAAGGGGTATTCGCAGGTGCTTTGGTTGGATGGTGTAGAGAGAAAGTATATCGAAGAAGTGGGCGCGATGAACGTGATGTTTAAGATAAACGGTGAAATCGTTACCCCGATGTTAACAGGCTCTATTTTACCAGGTATTACCCGTAAAAGCTGTATCGAGGTGTTAAAATCGCAGGGCTACGCCGTGCACGAACGGCTTTTGTCTTTGGAGGAATTGACGGAGGCGTTGGAAAAGGGTACGCTTGAAGAGGCGTGGGGATGCGGTACGGCGGCGGTTGTTTCTCCCATCGGAAAGCTTGCCATCGGCGACAAGGAATATGTGGTTGGCGGCGGTAAAATCGGCGCGGTAACCCAGCAATTATACGATACCTTAACGGGTATTCAATGGGGCAAAACGGACGACCCCTTCGGTTGGGTGTATAAAATCACTTAACCCCTTTCCCTAAAAGGGAAAAAAGTAAATTTTCCTTGAAAAATCAAGAGAAAATAACAGCAAATCGTTGACAATATCAAGGGAAATAAGTTACAATATATATAACAAACTAAGAGAGGTGAAAATATGGGTGCTTTAGCAGGTGGTTGCGGCAGCGTAATCGGCGGCGGTTTGGCAATTTTGATGGTGATTGCGCTTGCAGTCGGGGCTTTGATTTTGTCTAAACGTAAATCGAATAATCAGTAATCAAACGCCCGTTTGGGCGGTATAATGTGATAGAAAGGCAGCAGCGATGCCTTAAAGAGGGTACGCGTGGGTGAAAAATCACCGACAAAGTACGTACCGCGGAGTTTCTTCGTCTCTTTCGTGACGTCGTGGCGCAAATTTAGCGCGCGAACGCGGAAGAGATTTTTCATTTGGAGTGAGTATGAAAAACACCAACAAATATATAAAACAATATTTTGAGCCGCAGGGGGTTTCCATGGATTGGACGAAAAAGTCCTATGTGGATAAACCGCCTATATGGTGTAGCGTAGATTTGCGAGATGGCAATCAAGCGTTGATTATCCCGATGAGTTTGGAGGAAAAGTTAGAGTTTTTCAAACTCCTTTGCAAGGTCGGGTTTAAGGAAATTGAAATCGGTTTTCCTGCGGCGAGTGAAACGGAATACGAATTTTGCCGCGCCTTGATTGAGCAAAACCTCATTCCCGACGACGTTACCATACAGGTATTAACGCAATCGCGCGAGCATATTATCGACAAAACCTTCGCGGCGATTGAGGGTGTAAAAAACGCCATCGTGCATTTGTATAATTCCACCTCCGTAGCGCAACGCCAACAGGTATTCAAGTGCGAGAAAGAGGAAATCATCAATATCGCCGTATCGGGCGCAAAGCTTTGTCAAGAGTACAAGAAAAAAGCGAAAGGAAATATCTATTTTGAATATTCCCCTGAAAGCTTTACGGGTACAGAGCCAGAGTTTGCGGCGGAAATTTGCAACGCCGTATTAGACGTTTGGCAACCGACCCCCGACAACAAGGTAATCATCAACCTGCCCGTAACGGTGTCTTACTCCATGCCGCATGTTTACGCAAACCAAGTGGAATATATGTGTAAAAACCTCAAAAATAGGGAAAACGTTATCATTTCCCTGCACCCCCACAACGATCGCGGCTGCGCCATCGCGGACAGCGAAATGGGTTTGCTTGCAGGAGGCGAGCGTATTGAGGGCACGCTTTTTGGCAACGGCGAACGCACGGGCAACGTGGACATTATCACCCTTGCTTTGAATATGTATTCGCAGGGGGTAGAGCCGAATTTGAATTTTTCTAACCTTCCTGCTATTACCGAGGTGTACGAACGCGTTACCCGTATGAAAGTGGGCGACCGTCAACCGTACAGCGGCGCATTGGTGTTCGCGGCTTTTTCGGGTTCGCACCAAGACGCCATCGCAAAGGGTATGAAATACCGTGTGGAACGGGGTACGGATTGTTGGACGGTGCCGTACCTGCCCATCGACCCTGCCGATATCGGTAGAGTGTACGGCGCGGATGTTATCCGCATCAACTCGCAATCGGGTAAGGGTGGTATCGGGTATATTTTGGAAACACAGTTCAAGTTAATGCTTCCGCCGAAAATGCGCGAGGTGTTCGGCTATCACGTGAAGAGTATCTCCGACCATACGCATAAGGAGCTTTCTCCCGACGAAGTACACGACATTTTTCTTGCGGATTTTGTCAACCTGCGTAGTTTGCTTTCCGTTATCAATGTGAAATGTGAGGATATCAACGCGGAAGAGGTAAAAGGTCGCGTGGATATCGAATATAAAGGGGAACGGCAGATCGTCGAGGCTATCGGCAGCGGTCGGTTGGACTGTGTATCGAACGCCATCAAGCAGGTAACGGGTATCAATTATTTCGTAGAAAGCTATGTGGAGCACGCTTTGGAAGAAAAATCCACCTCAAAGGCGGCTTCTTATGTGAGCATCGCGGAAAACGGCAACACCCATTGGGGGGTAGGTATCCACCGAGATATTATGACCTCGTCTATACGGGCGTTGGTATCCGCAGTAAACAGAATGTTGCTAAATAAAAACAAAGAATAAGTTTATGAGATAAGAGGGAAAATCTATGTCAATGACAATGACGCAAAAAATTCTTGCGGCGCGCGCAGGGTTGGAAAAGGTGGATGCAGGACAACTCATTTTGGTTGACCTTGACCGCGTTTTAGGTAACGATATCACCTCCCCTGTGGCCATTCGCGAATTTGAAAAAATCGGCGCAACGCAGGTATATGATAAGGACAAGGTGACGATGGTTATGGACCATTTTGCCCCCAACAAAGACATTAAGGCGGCGGCGCAATGCAAAGTATGCCGCGACTTTTGCGATAAGCACGAGGTAACTCATTTTTACGATGTGGGTAGAATGGGTATTGAGCACGCGCTCCTGCCCGAAAAGGGGTTGGTTGTGCCGGGAGACGTTGTAATCGGCGCAGACTCCCACACCTGTACATACGGCGCACTCGGCGCATTTTCAACGGGGGTTGGCTCGACGGATATGGCGTGCGGTATGGCGACAGGCAAGGCTTGGTTTAAGGTGCCTTCCGCTATCAAATTTGTCCTCAAAGGCAAATTGAACAAATATGTGTCGGGTAAGGACGTTATTTTACATATTATCGGTAAAATTGGCGTGGACGGCGCGTTGTATAAATCGATGGAATTCACAGGCGAAGGAGTAAAAGCCTTGACGATTTTTGACCGTCTTACTATGTCGAATATGGCGATTGAGGCAGGCGCGAAAAATGGTATTTTCCCCGTGGACGAGCAAACGATTGCCTATGTAAAGGCGCACAGCGACCGTGATTTCTCCATTTATACAGCGGACGAGGACGCGGTGTACGACGAAACCTATGAAATTGACCTTTCTACGATTAAACCCACAGTAGCGTTTCCGCACTTGCCCGAAAATACCAAGACTTTTGACGAAATCGGCGAGATTGCCATTGACCAAGTGGTTATCGGTTCTTGTACAAACGGTCAATATAAGGATTTAGCAGAAGCAGCGGAAATTCTCAAAGGTAAAAAGGTGGCAAAGCGTGTGCGCGCCATCATCATTCCTGCAACGCAGGATATTTATATGCAAGCGGTGGAAAACGGGCTTGTCAAGACCTTTATTGAGGCAGGCTGTATCGTTTCCACGCCCACCTGCGGCCCTTGTTTGGGCGGTTATATGGGTATTTTGGCGGCAGGCGAACGGGCTGTCGCGACCACGAATCGTAACTTTGTAGGGCGTATGGGGCATATAGAAAGTGAAGTGTATTTGGCTTCGCCTGCGGTGGCGGCGGCAAGTGCCATTATGGGTAAAATTGCACAGCCTTCGGAGGTGGTGAAATGATTTTTAACGGAAAAGTCTTAAAATATGGTGACAATATCGATACGGATGTAATTATTCCTGCCCGTTATTTGAACACTTCCGATATGAAAGAGCTTGCTGCCTATTGTATGGAAGATATTGACAAGAACTTTGTTAATAGGGTGCAAGCAGGGGATATTATGGTGGCAGGGTACAACTTTGGTTGCGGCTCTTCTCGCGAGCACGCGCCTATCGTAATCAAGGAAAGCGGTATTTCCTTGGTAATCGCGCGTAGCTTTGCGCGTATTTTCTACCGTAATGCCATCAATATCGGTCTTGCGATTGTGGAGTGCAGTGAGGCGGTGGACGGTATTTCCGAAGGGGATATTGTCGAGGCGGATTTGGATAACGGCATCATTTACAACCGTACAACAGGCGAAAGCTTTAAGACCCAGCCGTTCCCTGCGTTTATTCAAACGATTATTAACAATGGCGGTTTGGTGGAAAGTATAAAGAAAAATGATTTGATATGAAAACTTACAAAATCGGTTTATTAAAAGGTGACGGAATCGGCCCTGAAATAGTGGAAAGCGCGGTGCGCGTGTTAGAGGCGGTAGGGAAAAAGTACAATATCGGCTTTACCTTTACGCCCTACCTTATCGGCGGCGCAGCAATCGACGCCTGCGGCAATCCTTTGCCCGAGGAAACGGTGAAAGGCTGCCTTGCTTCCGACAGTGTGTTGCTTGGCGCGGTTGGCGGTCCGAAATGGGACAATTTACCCGGCAATATCCGCCCCGAAAAGGCGCTTTTGGGTATTCGCGCGGCGATGGGGTTGTTTACCAACCTTCGCCCTGCAAAATTATACCCTGCTTTGAAAGGGGAATGTCCTTTGCGTGAGGATATCGTGGCGAACGGCTTTGATATTATGATTGTCCGTGAGCTGACGGGCGGCATCTATTTTGGCGAACGCGGGTACCGCGAGGGAAGATACGGCGAAGAGGCTTACGATACTGAAAGTTACAGCCGTATGGAAATTGAGCGTATCGTCCGTGTAGCCTTTGAAACAGCAAGAAAACGCCGTAAAAAATTGACGAGTATTGACAAGGCGAACGTCCTTGAAACCTCTCGTTTGTGGCGTAAAATCGTCCGCGAAATCGCGGTGGAATACCCCGACGTTGAGGTGAACGATATGTTGGTGGATAATGCGGCGATGCAGCTTGTCCGCAACCCTTCGCAATTTGATGTGATTGTTACCAGCAATATGTTTGGCGACATTTTATCGGACGAGGCATCGCAAATTACGGGGTCTATCGGTATGTTGCCTTCCGCGTCCTTGAACGAGGGGAAGAAGGGCTTGTACGAGCCTATCCACGGCTCCGCCCCCGATATCGCAGGGCAAAACAAAGCCAACCCGATTGCCACCATTTTGTCGGCGGCGATGATGCTCTTATATGCGTTTGACGAGGCGGAGGCATCCGAAACCATCGTTACGGCGGTGGATAAGGTGCTAGAGGCGGGTTATCGTACGGCAGACCTTGCCCACGGCGCGCCTGCGCTTACAACCGTTGAAATGACGGATAAAATCATTGAAAATCTATAAAAAATGTAAAATAAGCATACCAGGTATGCGTTGAATAAAAAAGAGGAAGAAAATTATGCTTACGATTGATAAGGTATATGAGGCGCGCGAGGTATTGATGGATGTTGCCCGTAAAACGGATGTAATCTATGCGCCGAAATTGAAACCGGGTGTGGATTTATACCTCAAAACGGAAAACTTACAAACGACAGGCTCGTTTAAGGTGCGCGGCGCGTATTATAAAATGTCAAAGCTGTCGGCGGAGGAAAAGGCGCGCGGCGTAATTGCTTGTTCGGCGGGTAACCACGCGCAAGGCGTTGCGTTGGCGGCGCAAAAGAGCGGTATCAAGGCGGTGATTTGCTTGCCTAGCGGCGCCCCCCTTTCTAAGGTAGAGGCGACCAAGAGCTACGGCGCAGAGGTGTGCCTTGTGGATGGGGTTTACGACGATGCCTACCAAAAAGCGTTGCAGCTTCGCGATGAAAAGGGGTATGCGTTCTTGCACCCTTTTAACGACGAGGACGTTATCGCAGGACAGGGTACGATTGCGTTGGAGCTTGTGGAGCAGTTGCCTGAATTTGATGTTGTGCTTGTACCCATCGGCGGCGGTGGTTTGATTTCGGGTATCGCTTACACCTTAAAGAC
>JAZTYG010000018.1:0-7219 GCA_045636845.1 Candidatus Scatosoma sp. | reverse complement strand
GCTACACGGTCGGCAGCAACGAATTCTATCAGAACTACGCGGCTACGCGCGGTATCTGCTGCTTGCTTGATACGGGTCACTATCATCCCACCGAAGTGGTTTCCGACAAGATTCCTTCGATGCTTGCGTTCTACGACAAGGTACAGCTTCACGTATCCCGTCCCGTTCGTTGGGACAGCGACCACGTAATCGTTGTAGATGATGAATTGAAAGAACTTTCCAAAGAAATCATCCGTAACGACGCTGACGATAAGGTAATCGTTGCGCTTGACTACTTCGACGCATCCATCAACCGCCTTTGCGCATGGGTAACGGGTGTTCGTTCGATGCAAAAAGCATTGCTCTCCGCAATTCTTCAACCCTATGCAGAAATGAAGAAGTTGCAGGACGAAGGCAACTTCACCAAAGTATTCTATATGCATGAAAGAGTGAAATATCTTCCTTTCGCTGACGTTTGGGATGAATATCTTAGCCGTCAAGGTTTGAAAGAAGACTGGTGGGAAGAAGTAGAAAAATTCGAAAACGAAGTAATCGCAAAGAGAGTATAATCTATGAAATCGGTGCTTTTGTTAGGGGATTCCATTCGGTTGGGGTATGAACGGTACGTAGCGGCAATGCTCGACGGCGTTGCAAAGGTCTATACGCCGGGCGACGTCAACAACGGTATGGCGCAATTCGTTTTGCGTTGGGTACACGAATGGAAAAGAAGGGGCGGCTTTCCCGATGATTTACAGCTTGTGCATTGGAACGCAGGGCTGTGGGACGTCCTTCGTATTCACGGCGACGATACCTTGTCGCCTCCCGAATTTTACGGGGATACGTTGAAGAGAATTAGCCAACGCCTTCGCTTATTATTCCCTAACGCAAAGCAAGTTTTCGCGCTCAGTACTTGGGTGCAGGAAGATTTATATAGAGGGGAATACATACGCTTTAACCGCGATATTGAACGCTTTAACCAAATCGCAATCGAGGTGTTAACGCCTTTGGGTGTGGAATTTAACGATTTGTACACGGTTGCGAAAACTGCCCCGCAGGAATGTTGGTCGGATTTGACCCATTTCAATACCGTAGATGGTATTCGCCGTATGGGCGGCGCGGTGGTGGATTGTATCTGCGAAAAGCTGGACGTCAATAGGACGGCTTTGGCGGAGAGGGAAGCGGAACTATTTGAAATCCCCGAAAAATTATTAGGCTATTAACAATATTAAATAAGGAGAAAACATGAAAATTCTTGTTGTAAACGCAGGTAGCTCCTCGTTGAAATACCAGTTGTTCGATATGGACACGCAAGAGGTGTTGGCAAAAGGGCTTTGCGAAAGAATCGGGATTGACGGTATTGTAACCCACAAACGTCCCGGCAAAGAGGATTACAAGGCAACGCCTGCTTTCCCCGACCACAAGGCGGCAATTGAATGCGTATTGTCCTTGTTGACGGATAAAGAGCTTGGCGTGATTGCAACCGTTGCGGAAATCGAAGCTGTTGGCCATAGATTTGCACACGGCGGCGAAAAGTTAAAGACCTCGGCTATCCTTGGTGATCAAGAGCTTGAATACTTGGAAAGCATCGTAGGTTTGAACCCCTTGCACGGTCCTCCTGCAATCAGCGGTTTGAAGGCTTGCAAAGAGGTTATGCCCTCGGTAAACCACGTAGGCGTATTTGACACTTCCTATTATTCGAACATGGAAGATTACGCATACATCTATCCCATTCCTTACGAATTGTATGAAAAACACAAAATCCGTCGTTACGGTTTCCACGGTACTTCGCACAGATACGTTGCGGCAAAGGCTGCGGAAATGCTCGGTAACAAGGACGCGAAGATTATCACCTGCCACCTTGGCAACGGTTCGTCCATTACGGCAACGGTAAACGGTAAGGCTGTGGATACTTCGATGGGTTTCACCCCTCAAGACGGTGTGCCTATGGGTACGCGTAGCGGTGCAATCGATCCTACCGTTGTAACTTTCATTCAGAAGGCGGAAGGCTTGACCGCAGAAGAGGCGGACAAGGTTTTGAACAAGGAATCGGGTCTTGCAGGTGTTTCGGGTTGTGGCAGCGATTGTCGTGATATTCGCGATGCGGCCGCAAACGGCAACTACCGCGCGAAATTGGCGATGAAGATTCTTTGCCATAACATCAAGAAGATTGTTGGCTCGTACATTGCGGAAATGAACGGCGTTGACGCGTTGGTGTTTACCGCAGGTATCGGTGAAAACGATAGAGAACTTCGTGAAGAAGTATGTAAAAATATGTCCGCTTTGGGTATTGAAATCAACGAAGCGTACAACCAAAGCTGCCCCAGAGGGGAAGTTGCGGATATTACCGCAGCGGGCGCAAAGGTAAAGACCTACGTTATTCCTACAAACGAGGAATACATGATTGCGCTTGACACACAAAATTTGACAAAATAAAAAAAATATTATAAAAAGGACGGAAAAAAACTATGAAATCTCCCTTTGAAATTAAAAAGGAAATTTGCGAAGTAGGGCTTAAGCTCTGGCAGAAAGGCTTTGTTGCTGCAAACGACGGTAACATTTCCGTAAAAATCAGTGACAACGAATACTATTGCACCCCCACGGGCGTATCCAAGGCTTCCTTGACGCCTGACATGATCATCAAGGTTGACCGCGATGGTAAAAAATTGGAAGGTAAGTTGAACCCTTCCTCCGAAATCAAAATGCATATGAGAGTGTACAGAGAACGCCCTGACGTTAACGCGGTAGTGCACGCGCACCCTCCCGTTGCAACGGCGTTCACGGTTGCAGATATCGACCTTGACCAGTACGTATTGCCCGAAGCAGTATTGACCATCGGTGCAGTTCCTACCTGCGATTACGGTACTCCCTCCACGATGGAAATTCCCGATTCCTTGGATCCTTACCTTCAGGACCACGATGCATTCTTGCTTCGTAACCACGGTGCTTTGACGGTTGGTTGCAACCTTACGAAAGCATTCTTCGTTATGGAAGAAGTAGAATTCAACGCAGTTATCTGTAAGCATGCTATGGACCTTGGCGCAGTACACGAAATTTCCCGTGACCAGCTTGCTAAGTTGATGGATTTGAGAAAGAAGATGAACCTTCCCGGCCGTCACCCTGGTATCGAATACGAAGAAGAACCCACCGTTGGCTGCAACCAAGCTGAACTTGTTGAAGCGATCACGAAGAAGGTTCTTGCTGCACTCGGTAAATAATAAGCGAGTGAATTTTTGCGGATAAATCCGCAAAGTGAAGTTCTTTTAGAGATAAGTTTTGCGTTCCGCAAAGTGAAGTTTGCCCTTTGGGCAAGTTGTGGCTGTTATCAATAATAGCAATAACTTTTACGAAGTAAAAACTTCACTGCAACAGAGTTGCAACTTCACTTATGAAATAAACTTCACTTTTATCCATAGGATAAAAACTTCACCGTTCGACGAAAAGGAGAATAATTATGGCAATAAATTGGACGGAAGCCCAGATTGAGGAAGTGGTTGCTGCGGTAATCAAAAATCTCAAAGGCGGCGCGCCCGTATCGAAATGCGGTTGGGATTCCACGCAATACAACGGTCGTAGATTGATCGGTGTATATGCGGACATGAACGATGCAATCGAAGCGGCGACCGCGGGCTATAAAGCTGTTCGCGCGATGTCGTTGGAAGAACGTGAAAAAGTAATCGCCAACATTCGTGAACTCTGCCGTAAAGAAGCGCCTATCATGGCAAACCTTGGCGTAGCGGAAACCAAAATGGGCCGCGTATCGCACAAGACGGCAAAGCACATCCTCGTAGCGGACAAAACGCCGGGTACGGCGGACATCGTTTCGCAGGCAAAGACGGGTGACCACGGTTTGACTTTGACCGAAATGGCTCCCTTCGGCGTTGTGGGTAGTATAACCCCCAGCACCAACCCTTCGGAAACGGTAATTTGTAACAGTATCGGTATGATTGCAGCAGGCAACGGCGTTGTATTCAACCCTCACCCCAACGCAATCGCAACCTCGAACTATGCAGTTGACCTTGTAAACCGCGCAAGCGTGATGGCAGGCGGCCCCCAGGTTTTGGTGGCATCGGTTGTGAAACCTACCCTTGATACCGCGCAAGTTATGTACAAGCACCCCAACATTCGTTTGCTTGTTTGTACAGGCGGCCCTGGCGTTGTACGCGCAGTACTCTCCAGCGGTAAAAAGGCAATCGGCGCAGGCGCAGGTAACCCTCCCGTAATCGTTGACGATACGGCCGATATCAAGAAAGCAGGTAAGGACATCATCGACGGTTGTTCGTTTGACAACAACTTGCCTTGTATCGCGGAAAAGGAAGTATTCGCGTTTAGAAATATCGCGGACGAGCTTATTTCTGAAATGCAGAAGAACGGCGCGTATAAGATTTCGGCTGAACAGGCGGCTAAACTTGCAAACATCGTTTTGGTGGACGTGAAGAACCCCAAGACAGGTATCGTGAAAAAGACGATTAGCCGTGATTGCGTAGGTCGCGACGCAGCAGTTCTTTTGGAAAAAATCGGTGTGAAGGTAGGTCCTGATATCCGTTGTATTATTTGTGAAACGGACTTCAACCATCCCTTCGTACAGGAAGAATTGATGATGCCTATCTTGCCCATCGTTCGTGTAGATACGATTGAACAGGCAATTGATTTGGCTTGTAAAGCGGAACACGGCAACCGCCATACGGCACATATGCACTCTAAGAATATCGACCATCTCACCCGTTTCGCAAAAGCGGTTGAAACGACGATTTTCGTTAAGAATGCGCCCTCGTATGCAGGTATCGGTTTCGGTGGTGAAGGACATACGACGTTCACCATCGCAGGTCCTACGGGCGAAGGCTTGACCAGCGCGCGTAGCTTCACCAGATTCCGCCGCTGTGTAATGACGGATTACTTTAGAATTATCTAATTCTAGTGAAGTTTTCGCCTATGGCGAAAGTGAAGTTCTATCGAGTTAAGTTTTTCGCTACACGAAAAGTGAAGTTTGCCTAACGGCAAGTTGTGGCTGTTATTATAACGGCAATAACTTTTACAAAGTAAAAACTTCACTGCGCTAAAAGCGCAACTTCACTTATGAAATCAACTTCACTTTTATCCAAAGGATAAAAACTTCACCCTAAACAAAAATAAGGAGAAAACAAGTATGGATATTACTTCTGCTCAAGTAGAAAGTATCGTTCGTAAAATCGTTTCGGAAATGGCTTGCGGCGGCGCAAAATCGTCCTGTGCAGGCAAAATCCCCAAAACGGCTAAGGTAGCGATGCTTACTGCTCAGAAAAAAATCGAAGTAAAAGAATTCCCCATTCCTGCATTGACCGACGACGATATCTTGGTAAAGGTAGAAGGTTGCGGCGTATGCGGTACGGACGTACACGAATGGAAAGTTGACCCGTTCGGGATTATGCCTGTAACGCTTGGTCACGAAGGTACGGGTGAAATCGTTTACCTCGGCAAAAACGTTAAATTCAACACCTCTGGTAAACCCATGAAGGTAGGCGATAAGTTGGTTACCAGCGTAATCAGCTGCGGCGAATGTCATGTTTGCCGTAACCACCCTGCAAATACCAACCTTTGGGACAAGCAAGGCGTATTCGGTTTGATCCCTCACAGCGATGCAAACCCTTTCACCGGTTGGTTTGCAGAATACCTCTTGATTAGAGGTAAGGGTTCGACTTATTTCGTAGTAAACGACCTTGACCTTCAAGAAAGAATGCTCTTAGAGCTTGCTTGCGTGTGCGTACACGCTTTGAAGAGAGCGCAAACCACGGGTCTTATCAACTTCAACTCGAAGGTACTTATTCAAGGTCTTGGCCCCGTAGGTTTGGTTATGATCAGCGTATTGCGTGCAGCTGGTATCAACCACATCATCGCAATCGACGGTACGCCTAAGCGTTTGGATATGGCTAAGAAACTCGGTGCAAAGACGATCATTAACTTCAAAGAAGTTACGACGTTGGATGCAAGAGTAAAACTTGTTAAGAGTGTAGCAAACGGTGTTGGCGCAGACTTCGCGTTCCAGTGTACGGGTGCGCCTGCAGCGGCGAAGGATATCTTCGAATATATCCGTCGCGGCGGCGGTCTTTGCGAAATGGGTTTCTTCGTAAACAACGGCGAATACAACGTGAACCCTCACTTTGCAATGTGCAACAAGGAAATCAACCTTGTAGGTTCGTGGGATTACTCGGCTGACGATTATCCTACGACGATGGCATTCCTTCGTCAAGCTCGTGAAATGAACATTCCTATTAAGGAATTGATCACCCACGAATTCCCCCTCGATAAATTGAACGAGGCGATGGAAGTAAACGTGGCGCAGCAGGGTATTAAAATCTGTTTTGTCAACAAGTGAGTTGCCTAACGGCGTGAATTGCGTTACCGCGTGAATTGTCCTCACGGACATGAATTGACAGCGATGCTGTCGTTGTGGTAATATTTGCAATAACGCAAGCCGATGGCTTGCAATTCACGAAAACTTTGTTTTCAATTCACGTTGTAAAACAACAATTCACGAAAAGCATCGCTTTTCAAATCACTTTTTTGACTAAAAGGAGAAAACAATGGCACTTGGCATGATAGAAGTATTCGGCTTTGCAACCTCCATCGTGGTAGCAGACGCTATGGCGAAGGCCGCTGACGTAAAAGTAGTGGCAATCGACAAGAATAAGCCCGCGGCAGGGGATTCCGCCCGTGTACCGCTGGTTATGGCGATCAAGGTGGAAGGCAGCGCGGCTGCTGTAGAAGCGGCTGTGGCGGCAGGGAAAGCCGAAGCGGAAAAAAGAGAACTGTATATTACCCACAAGGTAATTGCTCGCCAAAGCGAAGAAATCGAATGGTTTGCTCACTTGAGCGCGCTTGGCAAAGATAAATTAAGATAATAGGCTCTATCACATCGTTTGATTGATTTTATACGGAAAACCTCGGCGAAATATTGCGTGTTTTGCTCGGTTACAGACCGCTGGGGGCATGCGCCCTCATAAAACACTTGTCTTTCTTGTGGTTTTCTCGTATAAATGTAATAAATTACGAATCAATCATCCTCCGTGACAAAGCCAAAACAAAAAACAAAAAATAAAAAATATTTAAGGAGAAAAATTATTATGATGGAAGCATTGGGTATGGTAGAAACCAGAGGTTTGGTAGCAGCAATCGAAGCAGCAGATGCAATGGTAAAGGCAGCAAACGTAGTACTTATCGGCAGCGAAAAGATCGGTAGCGGTTTGGTAAGCGTTATGGTTCGTGG
>JAZTYG010000017.1:0-5702 GCA_045636845.1 Candidatus Scatosoma sp. | reverse complement strand
GCAGGCAAAATCGCGTTCACCTTTTCATTAATTTCCACCCCGTCAGCCTCGCAAACGATGGTTGCGCCTTGTTCACGCATACCATTGACGTGCGCTTCGTTTCGGGTAATCAAATCCACGTTATCAAGGCCGCCCTTTTTGAGCATTACCCCCAACACCGTACCCATCGCGCCTGCGCCGTAAATAGCAATTCTCGCATCCATTGCTCTCATTCTACTTGCGCCTCCATCACTCGTCAATACCGCCAAACACACGGCGGATACCTTGTAAAATATCCGCGTCCGCAGGCGCCCACTCCTCCGCGTTCAACTCCGCAGGAGTAAACCACGCATAGCCTTCATGCTCCTTTAAGATAAAATCCGAACGCATCGTGCACTCATACAAGAACAAAGTAATGATGAAATCGGGATATTCGTGCGTGTGAACGGCGTATAAGCTGCCCACCTCGGCGTCCATATTTAATTCTTCCACCAACTCCCTTTTTACCGCGTCCTCACCGCGTTCCCCTTCTTCGATTTTGCCGCCGGGGAACTCGTATTTATGCGCCACATAAGGGAAGGGAGAATTCCCTCGTTTGGTGGCAAAAATTCTACCGTTATCAAACACCAGCGCTGCCGCCACCTTGATATGTTTTTTCATTTCAACGCATACCTGCCTATGTCTTTTTATCAATCTACCCTGTCGCCGTTGTCGTACACTTCGCAAAAACGCGCCGAGAAAGAAGGCTCTTCACCGGCCACGTACAGGTGGGAAATATCACTAAAACCACAGCAACGGAAAAGGGAAATCCCCTTTCTTCTTTCTTCCGTATAAAGGGTCGTTACCGACGTGGGCAACGCCGTAAAATGATGGGTAAGCACCACGGGAGAAATGTTGCAAAGATGGGAAAGCAAAACCATTTCCAACCCAAAATGGCAGAAAAACGCCAAGGTTTTTGTGTTGCTTTCTTCCGCGCGGTACAAGTTTCCGTCACGAATATACCCATGTTCCGCAAGCAATTTATCCAACGAATCGGTTACATTTTTATATACGCTTTCCATCTTCGAGGCTTGGTAGAAATCCTGTTTCACCCAGTTTTTATAATCGTACATTTCCTCGCGCTTGGTCCAAAATGCAGGCAACATATCCCACAGAATATAGCGTTCCGTACCATCGGGCAAACAATGAAGCGTACCAAATTCCTGCAGCCAGTCGTGGATAACCACTTCGTTTTCCTTCCCCAACGCTTTTGCCGTATAGGCACAGGTATCTTTCGCCCTACCCAAGGGGGAACAATAAATATGGTCGATTTTTTCCTTTTTGAGCTTTTCCGCAAGCAAGCTTGCCTCACGATGCCCTTTTTCTGTCAATGTATCGTTTGCGTAATCGGGATCGCCGTGGCGAATAATCAAAATTCTCATTCCGCGCCCTCCTCCATGAAATCAACAAGAATAGAGTTTTGCACATACAAATACTCGTCCTTGATCTTCAAATTACCATCTACAAGGTCTAAATATTTCACCGTTTTCTTTAACGCATTCGGGAAATCTTCCGCAAGCGGATTGCCAAAGGTTTCCTCATAACCCTTCATCGACAAACCTTTCGCGGTACGAAGCGCAAGCATTACGTATTCAAATTTCGCGTCCTTTTCCTCTACCTGTTCGCACGTAACAGCAGGGTAAAAGCCCGAAATGATACATTTCATATATTCGTCCAAAGCAAAGGTGTTGGTGAAACGCTTGCCCATCATAAAGGAGCTTGCCGAAACGCCCACGCCGATATATTCTCCGCGCTTCCAGTAGTTCAAATTGTGTCGGCTTTCATACCCTTCCATCGCAAAGTTGGACACCTCGTAACGCTTGTATCCTTTCTCTTCCAAAAGCTTACGGCCAAACTCGTACATATCCGCAACTTCGTCGCTGTCGGGCAGTTCACCATTCAAATAATCGGTGAAAATGGGCGTGCCGTCCTCCACCGTCAATGCGTACATGGATATATGCTTTGAACCGCACGCGTGCGCCAACTCGATGGTTTTTGCAATATCTTCCTTCGTTTGATTTTTCAAGCCAAGCATTATGTCTGTGCTAAAATTTTGCCCTTCCAACAGCTTGGTTGCAAACACATAATCACGCGCATTGTGGATACGGCCAAGATCCGCGAGTTGTTCGTCAATCGCCGTTTGTAAACCGATAGAGAAACGGTTGATACCTGCTTGCAGGTAGGTTTTCACCTTTGCATCCCCGATTGTACCAGGATTTAATTCCAAGGTGATTTCCGCATCCTTAGCCAAACGGAAACAAGCGCGAATTTGATTCATCGCACCCAAAATCAATTTCGGGGGAATATACGAAGGTGTGCCGCCACCAAAGTAAACGGTGTCAAATTCGTAATTCTTCAACTCTTCCCCGCGCATCTTTAATTCCTTGTATAAACACGCCATATATGCTTCCGCATAATCAATTTTGTCGGGATACGACGTAAAATCGCAATAGGAGCATTTGTGTCTGCAAAAAGGAACATGAATATATATACCAGCCATCTTTATTTCCTCATATATGAAAATTTCACAAATAATTTAGGGTAAAAATGCAATTCAACGCATACCTGCCCTATCCAAATCAAAAAAATGCTTAATCCTTGTTGGTTTTAAGGATTTCCATAAATACCTCACTCGGCACTTCCACCGAGCCCATCTTACGCATACGTTTTTTACCTTCTTTTTGCTTTTCAAGCAACTTACGCTTACGGGTAATGTCGCCGCCATAGCATTTTGCAAGCACATCCTTACGCACAGCTTTTACCGTTTCACGGGCAATAATTTTACCGCCCACAGCCGCCTGTACGGGGATTTCGAAAAGCTGACGAGGAATTGCGTCCTTGAGGTTTTCGCAAAGGGTTCTGCCGCGTTCGTACGCTCTACCCTCAAATACGATGATAGACAACGCGTCGCAAATTTCACCGTTCAACAAAATATCAAGGCGCACCAGCTTTGAGCGTTGATAGCCAGCCAACTCGTAGTCAAAGCTTGCGTACCCTTTCGTGCGCGATTTCAAGCTGTCGAAGAAATCGTACACAATTTCATTCAAGGGCAACGTGTATTCCAGCTTCACACGGCGGTCATCCACATAGGTCATATTTTTGAAAACACCGCGCTTTTCCTTGCACAAATCCATAACCGAACCCATATAATCGGGCGGTGTGTAAATTTCTGCCTTTACAATCGGCTCTTCCATATATTCGATATCGGAAGGGTCGGGTAAGTGGGAAGGATTATCCACGAAAAATTCTTCGCCGTCCGTCTTATGCACATGATAACTAACGGAAGGCGCGGTCGTGATAATATCCAAATTAAACTCACGCTCGCTACGTTCTTGAATGATTTCCATGTGCAAAAGTCCCAAGAAACCGCAACGGAAACCAAAGCCAAGCGCAACCGAGTTGTCTGGTTCAAAAATCAACGACGCGTCGTTTAATTGCAACTTCAAAATAGCGTCCTTCAAATCGTTGAACTTGCTACCGTCCAAAGGATAAATACCGCAGAACACCACGGGTTGTACCTTTTTATAACCAGGCAACGGCGCAGGCGCAGGGTTGGTCGCAAGGGTAACCGTATCCCCCACCGCAACGTCTTGAATGGACTTGATGGAAGCGGCAATATACCCTACCTCGCCTGCCTTCAACTTTTCTTTAGGGGTGGGATGGGGTGCAAATGCGCCTACTTCCGTAACATCATAAACTACATTAGAGAGGAAGGTTTTGATTTTATCCCCCACTTTCACCTCACCGTCCATCAAACGAACGAAGAGGATAACCCCTTTGTAGTTGTCGTAATAACTGTCGAAAATCAATGCCTTCAAAGGCTTTTCGGTGTCCCCGTCGGGGGCAGGGAAATATTGTATAATCGCCTCTAACAAATCACCGATATTTGTCCCCTCTTTCGCGGAAACGCAAGGCACGCCATCCGCATCCAAACCGATTAAATCTTCAATTTCCTTTTTCACCTCATCGACACGGGCGCTAGGTAAATCGATTTTGTTGATTACGGGCAAAATTTCCAAATTGTTTTCAAGCGCGAGGTAAACGTTTGCAAGCGTTTGCGCCTCTACGCCCTGCGTTGCATCGACAACCAAGATTGCGCCTTCGCACGCCGCCAACGAACGGCTTACCTCATAGGTAAAGTCCACGTGGCCCGGGGTATCAATGAGGTTGAACTCATATTCCTGTCCGTCCTTCGCCGTATAGTACATACGTACGGGGGTCAATTTGATGGTAATACCACGCTCTCTTTCGATGTCCATACTGTCAAGCAACTGCTCTTCCATGTCGCGTTGCGATACTTGACCGGTCCGTTCCATCAAACGGTCGGCAAGGGTACTTTTCCCGTGGTCAATGTGCGCGATGATACAAAAGTTTCTTAAATTTTTACTGGGTTTCGCCATATATATACCTTATTTCTTAATAATTTTCTCGATTAAATTTTACCCTTTAACACAAACTCGATAAAGGAGTGTAACGCATAAGACGCAGTCGCGTTTTTCGACAACAGCATCCCCACTGAACGGGTAGGCAGCGAAGGGTCCGTCTTTACCTCAAACAATTCGCCATCACCCAAACGACCTTTCGCGTACTCGCGAGGAATAATACCAACACCCATACCGCGTTGCACAAGGCGTTTCATCAAATCCCAACTGCCAACCTCGATAGAGGGTTGCAATTCTACCCCGTGAGCACCCAAGAAATTTGTCAACGAGCGCCTTGCTACCGTATTTTTATCCATCATAACCAAGGGGTATTCCTTTAATTTCGACAAGGACATGGTACCCCCATTTGCTAATTCTTTATACTTTTCACCCACGATAAAGATATCGTTTAAGCGCATACAATTTCCGTACAGCGTTAATTCCGAATCCACCTCGATAGGCAAATTTACAAACGCCACATCGCAACGACCTGCCTTCAATTTTTCAATGGTATCGGGGGTAAAATCCGCCATTAGCTCTATTTTTACCGCAGGAAATTTCTCGTGGAAGTCCACGATTTTATCCGCCAAGAAATATTCAAAAATCGTATCGCTTGCGCCGATACGGATCACCCCCGTCGCCGCCGTTTGCATTTCCGCAACACGGTTTTCCGCCGCGCCCAACAAACCAAGCGCACGTTCCACCTCAGGGAATATCATTTTACCGCCTTGCGCGGACAATTCCATACCTCTATGCGTACGATTGAACAACCGTATCCCTAATTGATTTTCCAGCTGTTTTATCGATTGCGAAACCGCGGGCTGTGATATGTACAGCTCTTCCGCGGCCTTTGTAAGGCTGCCGCATTTCGCCACCGTATAGAACACCCTATACAATTCTAAATTTACCATAAACGCATACCTGCCCCTATCATTTCCTTATTTACCCACGCAAAACTTTGCGAAAATTTCCTCAATGATTGCCTCTGTGGCCGTTTCCCCCGTAATTTCCCCGAGGGCATCCCACGCCTCTTTCACGTCAATACCGATGAGGTCAAGCGGTTGACACTCGCACGCAACAATCGCCTTTTGCAAGCTATCTAACGCACGCTTTAACGCGTCGTAATGCCGTTCCTCAATCAAGAAAGCCGCATCCTCCGTCCTTGCGCCAAAGCCCTTTTCGTACATAAGGCGTTTCAATTTCGGGATACCTTCCCCCGTCACCGCCGAGGTGTAAACATCCGCGTCCGTATCCGTTTCATCA
>JAZTYG010000016.1:0-3943 GCA_045636845.1 Candidatus Scatosoma sp. | reverse complement strand
TTACATCATATTCCAAGTCGCGCGTTTTTGTGTGCGAAATACTATGCGACATGGGAAAAATGTTATTTCCCCCTTGAATTTGTTGCTAAAATTGAAAAAAAACGTTATAATGATAGTGTCTTGTATGCTCTTGGCAAATATGCGGTGCAATTTGACCATAAAGAGAGGATGCGGACGGAAATTTTTATCTACGGGTATCTTTAAGAACTCGATGGAGGTGTTTTTATGAAGCGTAACTTTTTCTCGGCAAAAATGGTAACGACGCTCGCAATTTTAACGGCGTTGGTTATCGTTTTACAGGCGTTTGGCGGATCTTTTTCCATAGGTATTGTTACCTTAAACTTTACCTTGATCCCCCTTGTATTGGGCGCGATTGTGTTAGGACCTTTGGCGGGGGCATTTTTGGGCTTTATCGGCGGTGTAGTCGTTTTGTTCCAAGTGATTACCGCGCCTGCTGGCGTTTATTATATTATGTGGACGAATAGTCCGCTTGTAACCACCATGATTTGTCTTGTAAAAACGACGGTTGCGGGGTTTGTTGCAGGTTGGATATTTCAACTACTTGAAAAGAAAAAACGCTATGTGGCGATTTTCCTCGCTTCGGGGCTTGTACCCGTAATCAATACAGGATTGTTTATTTTGGGTTGTCTTTGTATGCCCAACACCATCGCTTTGATGGCAAACGGTGAAAATGTATTCGTTTTCATCGTCGTAGGCTTGGTAACCTTTAATTTCTTTTTTGAGCTTGCAATCAATTTGTTGCTTGCCCCTAGCTTGCATACCGTATATAAAACGGTGGAAAAGCAATTTAGAAAAGGTAGGTAAGGTATGATTATTTGTATCGACATCGGTAATACCAACATAAAATATGCCATTTTTGACGGGGAAGAATTAAAATTTTCCTTCCGCGTTGCGACAGATTTTAAGAAAACCTCGGACGAATATGGTGCACAGTTGACGGCTATGCTTGTCGCAAACGGCGTTAGCGCGCAGGAAATTGAGGGGGGGATCATTTCCTCGGTTGTGCCTTCGCTTGATTATACCGTGGACAAAATGTGTGATTTGTATTTGCACATTAAACCTTTGCATATTGCGCCTGGCTTGAAAAGCGGTTTGAATATCCGTTGCGACGATGCGCGTGAAGTGGGTGCGGACCGTATTGTAAACTGCGTTTCTGCGATCGTAGGTTATGGCGATGGAAACCCGATGATCGTGGTGGATTTTGGTACGGCTACGACCTTTAATATCATCAATGCGAATAACGAATTTATCGGCGGTGTAATCGCCCCTGGGATCAAGGGTTCGTTAGATTCTCTTGTTAACGGTACGGCAAAATTGCCCCGCGTAGAAATCGAAGCGCCGTCTAGCGTTATTGCGAAAAATACGGTAACGAATATGCAGGCAGGTATCGTCTTTGGTTTTGCAGGCTTGGTGGAATATATCGTCAAGCGTATCAAAAAGGAATTGAAATGCCCTAATGTAAAAACGATTGCTACGGGCGGTTTTAGCAATGTTATCTCTAAGGAAATCGAATGTATTGATGTGGTAGATAAGCTGTTGACATTGAAGGGATTGAAATACCTTTACGATTTGAATACTTTATAAAATGGCAGGGGCATGTACGCGTTGAATACGCGCAAATGTGTAAACCTTAGCGATTGCAAGGGCGTAATTTACGCCCTTTTTTGATGAAGGTAGGTGTGAATATGCGAGGAATAGTGATTATTAACGGTTTTCCAAGCGCGGAGAAATTTTATCGCCAAGGAGAGAAAGTTCAAAAGGCATTACAGGCGGCAGGGGTAACTTGCGACCTTGTAAAGAATGGGGACTTATACGCTGTCTTGACGGAAACAGGTGCGGTAAAAAAATCCTTTGCGGAGCAATATAATTTTGCGGTTTATTTAGATAAGGATAAATATTTAGGGCAACTGTTAGAGGGTGCAGGCTTGCGCCTTTTTAACAGCGCGCGCGCTGTGGAATTATGCGATGATAAGCTACTCACCTATATCGCACTTCGGGAAAGCGGTTTGCGTTTGGCAAAGACAATTCCTGCTCCGCTTTGCTACACAAAAGGGGCAACTCCGAATGAGGATTTTTTGTGCGGTGTAGCGGAAGAATTAGGCTTTCCGTTGGTTGCAAAAAAGAGCTTTGGCTCGTTCGGCGCAGGCGTTCAACTCGTACATGGTATACATGAATTAAAGAAAATCGCGCAGGAATGGTTACATGAACCGCATTTTTACCAACAATATATTGCCGATACAAAAGGACGGGATATCCGTGTGATTGTGGTAGGCGGAAAGGCGCTTGGCTGTATGGAGCGTGTGGCGCAAGACGGGGAGTTCCGTTCAAATATAGAGTTGGGCGGCGTCGGTAGGAAAATTCAACCGCCGAAAGGGTATCTGCTCGCGGCAGAATGCGCGGCGAAAACCCTTGGGTTGGATTATTGCGGAGTGGATTTGTTAGAAACAGCAGACGGCCCTGTCCTTTGTGAGGTAAATTCTAACGCCTTTTTTGAAGGCTTTGAAGGGGTTACGGGCTTGGATGTAGCAACGGCGTATGCACGTCATATTGTTTCGCAAATGCTCAAAAATGTGAAATATTTTCAAAATACCCCTTGACAACCACGCGCGTATGTGATAAAATAACACGAGTGCCTATTTAACAATATTTTTTGGAGGCGAATATGTTAATTTCGGATTTTTTGCGTAAAAATCGAACACTTCTTCGTTGTATTGTGTATATCATGGATGCAGTTTTTGTTGTGTTGTCGGCGTTTTGCGCTTTTACCTGCATTACTTGGGGGGCGAAGTTTAGTTTTTTAACGAGCGTGCCGTTTTGGATTTGGCTTACGGTAAACGTTGTCTTTGTTTTATTGCTTTTTACCGCGTTGGGTATGTATACGCTTAGCTTTTCGTCCGTTGGTATGCCCGAGGCAATGCGCGTCGTGGTATTGTCGGCACTTGTTGGCGCATTGAATATTCTCTTCGTTTTGGTTGCAAAGATGTTCAATGCAACTTGGATTGCCGAAAATGATTTTTCCTATACGGTAATGGGTATTTACGCGGTGCTTTTGATGGGCTTTATCGGTGTGTTCCGTTTTTCGAAACGCTTTATGCGTTCGGCCCGTCGTTTCCTCAACTCGATGATGCGAAAAGAGGAAAAAAATGCCTTGATTATCGGTTTCAACGATGATGCGTTCACCTTAATCTCGAATATCACCAAAAACGAAAACCGCCGTTACAAACCCGTTTGTATCTTGGATATGGACGAACAACACATAGGCAAGCGTTTGGGTGACGCCCGTGTGGTTGGTACGGTTGAAGAAGTGAAATTATTTGTAAAACGTTACAACGTTGATGAAATTTTCGTTACGATTCCATCCTCGGAGAAGGCGTTGCTCCGTAAAATTTTACAATATTGTAAGGAATGTACCTGTCCCATCAAATTGATGCCGGAATTGAACGAATTGACGGGCGGTGAATTGTCCGTATCGAAACTTCGTCCTGTGGATGTTGCAGATTTGCTTGGCAGAGAGCAAAAGAGAGTAAACTTGGACGAAATTATGGGGTATATCGAGCATAAGCGCGTACTTGTTACGGGCGGGGGCGGCTCAATCGGCAGCGAGCTTTGCCGTCAAATTGCCTCCCATAACCCTGCGGAATTGATTATTTTGGATATCTATGAAAATAACGCGTATGATATCGAGCAGGAGTTAAAGGAAAAATATCCTTGCTTGAACTTGGTTACCTTGATTGCAAGTATTCGCGATAAGGGTAAAATTCGTAATGTATTTGAAACCTATCGCCCTCAAATCGTGTTTAATGCGGCAGCGCATAAACATGTGCCTTTGATGGAAACAAGTCCAAACGAGGCTGTTAAGAATAATGTCTTTGGTACCTGGAAGACAGCCCAGGCAGCAGCTTACTATGGAACCGAAAAGTTT
>JAZTYG010000015.1:0-11300 GCA_045636845.1 Candidatus Scatosoma sp. | reverse complement strand
GCAAATGGCTTAGGGCGCATACATAAGTATGGCGCACCAGGCGCAATTTGCCTTTCCGTACCGTTTGCACAAGCACCAAATTATAGGACGGAAGGATATAACAATAAATCCAGCTTTTCTATTTGTCCTGCTGTAAAAGATGCACAAGGGGAATGGCTTTACGCCTCGGATCGTGATACCATGTATAAGTTGAAGTTTGAGGAAACGCAGGGAAATAGCGCGCAGGTTGGCTTTGATTGCGTATTTACGGACGGAAGAAAAACGGCGTTTGAATGCGCGATAGAGAAGGAAGGCGTTCTTGTATGCGTCCATGGGGAAAGCGGTCAAGAAGTAGGGATATGTTTGCCGATTTTTACGTTTGACGGTAAAAAGAATGCAACCATTGACCAAAAAGAAGGAAAGCTAATTGTGGAATATGACGGCTGGATTTGTGAATACCATACAGAGAATATGCAATATCTAAACGAAGAAGTTGCAAATCGTAATGGGATATATAAATGCTATCTTGCAAGCGGAATGGAAAGGACGGCGGTGCGGATAAAAATATACCCATGCCAATAAGTCAAAAGGAGAACTATGAAGGATATATTTAGTTTGAAGGGGAAAGTTGCGCTTATAACAGGCGGAGCCTATGGTATAGGCTTTGCAATCGCAGAGGCATTGGCTAATGCAGGTGCAAAAATAGCATTTAATTGCCGCAAGAAAGAGCATTTGGAGGCGGCAATGGACGAGTATCAACAACGCGGTATTCAGGCGAAAGGCTATATTTGTGACGTTACAGACGAACAAGCGGTTCATGCGCTAGTGTTACAAATTGAACAGGAAATGGGTGTAATTGATATCCTTGTAAACAATGCTGGGATTATCAAGCGTATTCCTATGCACGAAATGAGTGTTTCAGATTTCCGTGAAGTGATTGACATCGATTTGACCGCGCAATTTATTTGTGCAAAGGCGGTTATTCCTGCTATGATGAAAAAGGGCGGCGGTAAAATTATCAACGTTTGTTCTATGATGAGTGAGCTTGGACGGGAAACGGTATCGGCGTATGCGGCGGCGAAAGGGGGATTAAAAATGCTGACAAAAAATATAGCCAGCGAATATGGGGAATATAATATTCAATGCAACGGCATTGGCCCTGGGTATATTGCTACCCCGCAGACAGCGCCGTTAAGAGAAATGCAACCCGACGGCAGCCGCCATCCATTTGACAGCTTTATCATCGCTAAAACTCCTGCGGCAAGATGGGGAAACCCCGAAGACTTGGCTGGACCTGCTGTCTTCCTTGCAAGTGAAGCTTCTAATTTTGTAAATGGTCACATTTTATATGTTGACGGCGGCATTTTAGCGTATATCGGCAAGCAACCTAAATGATAAAGAGGTGGGAGATGAAGGCACAAGAAATCATCGAAACAAATAAATCTTTTATTGATGAAACCTGGGAAAAAATTGACAAAAAGTTGTCGCGCACGGCGGTAAAAAGCCGTTATAAAATACCCTATACGACGGTAAACGGAGAACATGACGATAAAAGAGACTATATCGAATGGTGGACGAACGGTTTTTGGGGCGGATTGATGTGGCTCATGTACGATGCGACGGGCAATCAAGCTTATCGTGTTACAGCCGAGCAAAGTGAAGAATATTTAGACGCTGCATTTCAAGATGTGGAAAAACTGCATCACGACGTAGGCTTTATGTGGCATTTAACAAGCGGAGCGAGCTATCGTTTGACGGGAAATGCAAAATCTAAAAACCGCGCAATTTTGGCGGCGATGATTCTTGCAAGTCGTTATAATATTGATGGTGGCTATATCCGTGCATGGAACGGCGATACAAATGGTTGGACGATTATCGACTGTATGATGAACTTGCCTTTATTGTATTGGGCGAGTAGGGAAATAGGGGATAATCGTTTTCTTAAAATTGCCATGCGGCATGCGGATATGACGATGCGCGACCATGTCCGCGAGAATGGTATGGTAAACCATATTGTTGCGCATGCGATTGACGAGGTAAATACTGTATTAGAGGTGCATGCAGGGCAAGGCTATTCAAATAATTCTTGCTGGTCGAGAGGCGCTGCTTGGGCGTTATACGGTTTTACACTTTCTTACATTCATACAAAAGAGCAAAGATATTTGGATACAGCAATTAAGGTGGCGAATTGTTTTATCCGTGAAACGGAGAAAACGGCTTGGTTGCCAAGGTTGGATTTTTGCCAACCGAAAGAACCGCTTTATTACGATTCAACAGCAGGGGCAATTGCTGCATGTGGCTTGATAGAACTCTCGAAACTCGTTGATGAGGAAGAAAAGGCGAAATTTCTTTTTGCGGCGCTGAATATTCTAAAAGCAATGGAAGAGAAGTGGTGTGAATGGGGTGAAGAGGAAGATTCTATTTTGCAAATGGGGAGTGAGGCTTATACACGAGGAATTCATATGCCGATTATATACGGGGATATGTTTTTTGCAGAGGCAATTTTGAAATTGAAAGGATTAAGCTTCTTGATTTGGTAAAATGTGAGGTTGAAACGGCTACGGTAAAAACAAAACAAAAAAAGGAAATCTCTTGCGGGCTTTCCTTTTTTTTATTGAACGCCAAAATGGATGCTAAAATTTTTTAGGGTGTTTAAGACGGTACAACTATTGGAGTTTCTATAAGATTTATTTGAACTTTTTCTCAAAAAGTGTTGCGCTTAGTTTGACAAATCACCATTTCAATCGAAAGGATTTTACCTGAAACGCTTGAAATTATGTGAAAAAGATGCTATAATATATCCTGTAAAGTTGCGTACTATTGCAAAAAATTAATAGGAGAAGTTCATTTTATGAAAATCACCGTTTGTATTGGTAGTTCTTGTCATATCAAAGGCTCGCGCCAAGTGGTAGAGACCCTCAACCGTTTAATCAAAGAAAACGATTTGAAGGATAAGGTGGAGCTTGGCGGTACGTTTTGCTTGGGTAAATGCCAGCAGAGCGTTTGCGTGAGTATTGAGGATGAAATTTTTTCCGTATCGCCTGACACGGCAGAAGCGTTTTTCAAGGACGAAGTATTGACGAGGTTGTAAGATGTTGGTTGTACAGATATGCGTGGGCAGTTCATGTCATTTGAAAGGCTCGCAACAAATCGTGGAACAGTTGCAAAAGGCTGTGGAAGAATATCAGCTCGACGGGGAAGTAGTTCTCGTGGGGAGTTTTTGCATTGGCAAATGCAACCGCGAAGGGGTAACGGTGCAGGTCAACGATGACGTGCACGTGGGGATTACACCGCAAAGCTGTAAAGAGTTTTTCACCCAACACATTCTCAGTATCGTAGAAAACGAAAGGAAGTAATTGTATGCCGAATTGTCTTACCTTAAAAAAATCGAATTGTAAAAATTGCTATAAATGTATTCGTCATTGTCCCGTGAAAGCCATTCGATTTTCGGGCAATCAAGCGCACATCATCGGCAACGAGTGTATTTTGTGCGGACAATGTTTCGTTGTCTGTCCGCAGAACGCAAAGCAAATCATTGACGAAACGGAAAAGGTCAAGGTGTTTTTGCAAAGTGGCGACCCTGTCATTGTCAGCCTTGCGCCTTCGTTTGTTGCCAATTATGACGGCGTGGGTATCGAGGCGATGCGCGAAGCTTTGAAAAAGTTGGGCTTTTACGCGGTGGAAGAAACCGCGCTCGGTGCGACGGTTGTCAAGAAGGAGTACGAACGGATTTTGTTGGAAGAGGATAGGGATATTGTAATCACGTCCTGCTGTCATTCGGTTAACCTTTTGATACAAAAATACTTCCCTGCGGAGTTGGAATATCTCGCCGACGTACTTTCCCCCATGCAGGCGCACTGTACGGATATTAAAAAGAGATACCCCAACGCAAAGACGGTATTTATCGGACCTTGCGTTGCGAAAAAGGACGAAGCGGAGCACTACGAAGGGATTGTGGACGCGGTATTGACCTTTGAAGAATTGACCGTTTGGCTGAAGAAAGAAAATATCGCTTTGGAACAAAACATGACTGTTTGCGAAGAAAGCCGCGCGCGTTTCTTCCCTACGACGGGCGGGGTGTTGAGGACCATGGAACCCAATATTGCAGGGTATACCTATCTTGCCGTCGACGGGGTAGAAAATTGTATCGCCGCGCTTCGTGATATTGAAAGCGGTAAAATTCACAAATGTTTCATTGAAATGTCCGCGTGCGCGGGTAGCTGTATCGGCGGTCCCGTTATGGAAAAATACCACCGTTCCCCCGTCAAGGATTATATGTCGGTGGCGAATTTTGCGGGGACGAAAGATTTCCGTGTGGAACAATTAAGCGCGGGCGAACTGAAAAAACAGTTCACCTATATCGAACATAAATTGACCATGCCCAGCGAGGAAGAAATCGCAGGCGTTTTACGCCAAATGGGTAAGGTAACCCCCTCGGACGAGCTGAACTGCGCTTCGTGCGGGTATAACTCCTGCCGAGAAAAGGCGATTGCCATTTGTCAAGGCAAGGCGGAAATTTCCATGTGCTTGCCCTATTTGAAAGACAAGGCGGAAAGTTTCTCGGATACGATTGTAAACAGCTCTCCCGACGGTTTGATTGTGCTGAATGAGAATTTTGAAGTACAGCAAATCAACGATTCGGCGTTGCGGTTGATGAACCTTCGCAAGTCTTTGGACGTGCTTGGCGAACCCGTCGTGCGTATTTTAGACCCGAAAATTTTCTTACAGGTACAAGATTCGGGCAGAAATATCCGCGGAAAAAAGGTGTACCTTGCCGAATATAAGCGTTATGTGGAAATGACGGTGGTGCATGAAAAGGATTCCCGCGTGTTCGTGTCCATTTTACGCGATATCACGGATAAGGAAAACGAACGGGAAAAGAAAGAAAAAATCCGCAACCAGACGATTGAAGTAGCGGACAAAGTGGTTGAAAAGCAAATGCGTATCGTGCAGGAAATCGCTTCCTTGCTTGGTGAAACGGCGGCGGAAACGAAAATCGCGCTCACAAAATTAAAGGAGTCCATTACCGATGAATGATTTGTGCGCGGATATCGGGTATAAGAGTATAAACCATTACGGCGAAGAACTGTGTGGCGACCATGTGGATATCGTGGAAGAGAATGAAAATTCGACGGTTATCGTGCTTGCGGACGGTTTGGGCAGTGGGGTAAAAGCGAGTATTTTATCCACGCTGACAGCGAAGATTATTTCCACCATGATGGCGGCGGGGCTTTCCATTGAGGATTGCGTTTCGACCATTGCGGCGACTTTGCCTGTCTGTTCGGTGCGCGGTGTGGCGTATTCGACCTTTACGATTATGCACATCGTCAACAACGATACCATTAACATCATACAATACGACAATCCCCACGTTATCGTGTTGCGGGACAACGTGCCTTACGATTATCCCAAGACAGAGATGAATATCGAGGGGAAAAAGATTTACAAAACCTCGTTAAAGCTTTACGAAAACGACATTTTTATCGCCATGTGCGACGGTTGTCCGCACGCAGGGTTGGGCGGTCGGTACAACTTCGGGTGGAAACGCGAGGAGATTGTCGAATACATGACCGCCGTGTCCTATTGCGGTTATACAGCAAAAAACATGGCGACGATGCTCGTGGATGAGTGCGATAAATTATACGGGCATAAACCAGGCGATGATACCACTTCTTGCGTGGTAAAAATCCGCAAGCGCGAACCGATGAATATTCTGTTCGGTCCGCCGTCCAATCGCGACGATTGCAACCGCATGATGGCGTTGTTCTTTTCTAAGGAAGGGAAACACATTATTTGCGGGGGGACCACCTCGTCGATTGCCGCGAAATATCTGGGAAAACCCTTGCGTGCCAGCTTGAATTTTGAAAGCATGGACGTTCCGCCTACGGCGGAACTGGAAGGGGTGGACTTGGTCACGGAAGGGGTTATCACCGTAAATAAAGTGTTGGAATACGCCAAGGACTACTTAGGTGAAAACAAGCATTACGAGCATTGGAATTTCAAACGCGACGGCGCGTCCATGATTTGCCGTTTGCTATTTGAAGAGGCGACGGATATCAATTTCTACGTCGGCAGAGCGATTAACCCCGCGCATCAAAACCCCGATTTGCCCATCACGTTCAGTATCAAAATGAACTTGGTGGAAGAGCTGTCGGCGTGTCTGAAGAAGATGGGGAAACGAATCAAGGTAAGTTACTTTTAAGGAGAAAACATGCGTAAATTTGATACGAAAGTACAACATTTGAAATATAAAGTTTTGCGTGAAGTGGCGCGCGAAGCGTGGAAGGGGACTTTATTGGAAAACGTTTTGGATATTCCCAAAACGATTATACCTGGTAAAAACCCTACTATGCGTTGCTGTGTGTACAAGGAACGCGCGATTTTGGCAGAGCGCGTTAAGCTTGCGATGGGCGGGGATAAAACGCGCGACAACATCATCGAGGTGGTTGACATTGCTTGCGACGAATGTCCTGCAAGCGGGTACGAAGTCACGGCATCCTGTCGTGGGTGTCTTGCGCACCGTTGCGAGGACGTGTGTAAACGCGGAGCGATTAGCTTTGACAGTAATCATGTGGCGCATATCGACAAAACGAAATGTGTACAATGCGGCGCTTGCGCAAAAGTCTGTCCTTACTCCGCGATTATCGACCGCAAACGCCCTTGTCAAATCGCTTGTAAAGTCAAGGCGATTTCCATCAAGGACGACAACACGGCCGAAATTGACGATGAAAAATGTATCCAATGCGGCGCGTGTGTTTACCAATGCCCGTTCGGTGCTATCATGGATAAATCGTATATCTTGGATGCCATTGACTTGATTAAAAACAGTAACGGAAATCAGGATTATAAGGTGTACGCAATCGTTGCGCCGTCCGTTTCCAGCCAGTTCAGCTATGCAAAACTCGGTCAAGTCATCACGGGCTTGAAAGAATTGGGTTTCTTCACGGTGATTGAAGTTGCGCTTGGCGCGGATATGGTTGCTCAAGCGGAATCCCGCGAGCTTGCGGAAAAGGGATTTTTGACCAGCTCGTGCTGTCCTGCGTTCGTGGCATATGTCAAATCGGCGTTCCCCGCGCTTTTACAGCACGTATCGCACAACCTTTCTCCGATGGCTACCCTAGCAAAATATATCAAGGAAACGGAAAAGAACGCCAAGGTGGTGTTCATCGGACCTTGCACCGCGAAGAAAGCGGAAGCGCAGCTTGATGAGGTGAAACCTTTTGTGGACATTGTGTTGACTTTTGAAGAATTGCAGGCTCTCTTCGACAGCCGTGATATGGATATCACGACTTTACCTGAAGGGGTTTTGGATAACGCATCCTATTTCGGTAGAATTTTCGCCCGTTCGGGCGGTTTGTCCGATGCAGTGGCGCAAGGCTTGAAGGAACAAGGCATTGACTTTGACCTCAAAGCCGTACCCTGCGACGGGATTGAAGAATGTAAAAAGGCGTTGCTGTTGAAGAGCAGAAACGTTTTGGACGGCAACTTTATCGAAGGTATGGCTTGTATCGGTGGTTGTATCGGCGGGGCAGGGTGCTTGACGCATGGACCTAAGGATAAAGCCGAGGTAGATAAATACGGCAGAGAAGCGTTTGAAAAGACGATTGGCGATGCTGTGTCTATGCTGAAATAAAAGGAGCAAAGCGACGGAATAGCGAACTTGTTGAGTGTCCAGGAATTGCGCCTTTAGCGGTGCGCCCCGCTCGGCAATTATTAATTGCCGACTTTGCCGTCAAGCTACACGCACAACAAGTCTTGTAAGGCAAAGCGTTTTGCTCCCGCAAAACGGCTCCCACCCTCAATTCCTGTCGAGAAAAGCGTAAAACAAAAATAGGATGTCCATCGGACATCCTATTTTTGTGGTGCGGTCGACAGGAATTGAACCTGCATGGAGTTACCCACAAGATCCTTAGTCTTGCGCGTCTGCCAGTTCCGCCACGACCGCATTAACAGCATACATTATATATCAATATAAAAACTTTGTCAACTCATTTTTCATTGTTTTTAGAAAAATTTTAGATTTTTTTTGTGTTGACAGTAAATGACTTTTATGCTATAATCTAGAAGAAGGAGTGGAAACATGAGAAAGGTAATATTGACGTTCATTTTGTCTTGGGTATGTGTATTTTTTGCTGGTTGCGGCTGGCTAGAAGTATTTACGCAAAAGAATACTAAAGCTCTTGTAGAAACGCGCTTGGGGGTAGATTTATCATCGGCGCAAGTGTTGGAAGAATGGGATACGCACGGTGGTTTTCATGGGGACGGTGAGACCTTTGTGAAAATGTCCGTACCCGATGGTTTTGAACAAGAGCTTGGTATTGGTGAAACGGTTGATGGAAAGGCTGGGGACGGCTGGTATGCATTGCCCTTGACGGGTATGGCATACGAGTATTTTTACGTGTGGGGCGGTTTATTTGAACACCCTGAAACGGGTGAAAGGGTTATCCCCGAAATTGCCAACGGGTATTGGTATTATACCGCGACGGGGGCGATGAATTGGGATTTTGCTATATTGGATATAGATGAGAATATTTTATATTTTTATGAGTGGGACGCATAGGAAAAATAAAGGGGCGTGCAACGAAAGTTGCGCGCCCTATTTTTACATTAAGGGGCGAAAAGGTTATTTTAGACACAAATACAGATATACTATATTATTATGAATATGATTCGTAAGAACAAACCTCGGCTTACCCAAGCTGAGGTTTTTGTATATTTTGACGAAAACCTTGAAATTTACTCTGTTTTTTGCTATAATAAAAACACTCCTCATCGCTTTCTTAAAAAATTTTCATAAAAAGCGTTATATTTCTTTTTGAAAGCTGTGTATATAGGTGAAAGGCAATTGAATGGCAGGTGACACCATGGAAGATGCAAAAATTGTACAATTATATTTCGAGCGAGATGAGCAGGCGATTCCTGAAACGGCGAACAAGTACGGGAATTACTGCACAGCGATTGCCAAAAATATTCTCGGTAACCGTGAGGATGCGGAGGAGTGTGTTAACCATACATATTTGAATACATGGAACACTATTCCACCGCACAAACCCAAAATGCTTTCCACTTTTTTAGGAAAAATCGTCCGCAACTTGGCATTTAATCGGTACAAGTATAACACCGCCGAAAAACGCGGCGGCGGTGAAACGGCGGTGATTTTGGACGAATTGTCGGAGTGCGTTTCGGGTCGTGAGGATGTGGAGCAGGCATACGAGCAAAAAGAGCTGGTTGCCGTTATCAACGATTTCCTCGGCGCTCTATCTACTGAAAAACGGAATATTTTTGTGCGGCGGTACTGGTATGCGGAGGATATTTCCGACATCGCAACGCGATTCGGTATGTCCTATCCTGCAATCTCCATGATGTTAAAACGCCTGCGTGGTAAATTGCGCGAATACTTGATAGAACGAGGGTATGAGGTATGAACAAGGAACAAATTTTTAATGCCATCGGCGATATAGACGAACAGTATATCCACGAAGCGCAGGTGGCGATAAAAAAGAAAACCCGTCCCGTATGGGTGAAATGGGGGGCTGTGGCGGCGAGCGTATGTCTTGCCTGTGTAGGCGGTGTTATCGCGTATAACATAAGCCAAAGCCTTCTCCCCGAATGGATGGGAGATCACCATGGAACTCATGCAATTACGATGTCGCGCGTTGCATGGACGGACGAGCAGGTTGTTTTTGACGGCGCACTCAACAAGGATAAAATCAACGAGGGCGGTGGGGAACATTTTGCCGTTTACTTGATGGATACCATGCAAGATTTTACGGATTTCACAACACAATACGGTGAAATTTTCTCTATCAATCAAAGCTACAACGGTGGCTTGTCCTTTATGGATACGGTTGCAAAGGCGCAATATCAAGAAGGGTTCTTTGCGGAAAATTCTCTTCTCGTTGTTTATGTAGATGCAAACGAAAATACAAAGGTGGAAGTGGACCAAGTGAAAGTGGAGGGGGATAGCGTTTGTGTGTATGTCAATGAAAAGGACAGCGCGGAAACCACGGAAGACAAAGCAGGTTGGTTTATCACGGTAGCGTTTACGGACGAGGAAATTGCGACCTGTACGGTATTTGATGCCCTTTCTATAAAATAAGATAAGGAGGTTTATGGATATGTCGGTGATATTGATTTTATGTGCGATTTGCCTGTTGGGTATAGTGTTATATTTGGTGAAAAAGACGGTAGTGTTGGCGTTTGGGCTGGCGTTTTGTATGTTCTTTGGCGGTTGTGTGCCGAATTTACACAACAAGATTGACCCTGCTTATGGCAATATAATTGCCTATGCTGGTTGGACGGATGATGAGCGCATTTATGAAAATGCCTTAAATAAGGATATTTTACAAGATAGAGATGGGGTGCATCTTCCTGTGTATAAGATGGACACCCTTGAGGAGTTTGAACAATTTAAGAGTGATTACAGCGACGTTTTCACGATGAACCAAGGGCGTGATAAATATTTATCCTTTGATGATACGGTAGCAAGGGTGCAATGGAACACCGAAGCATTTTACAAAGATTACACCATGTTGGCGGTTTATATCCCTGCAATGGACGGAACGTTGAGGTTCCATGTGGCGGACGTGCAGACAAGAAACGGTGTGTTTGATATTTATGTCGGTCAAGGGCATGCGGACTTGGTTTCGGACGATATGGCAGGGTGGCTTATCTTGATGGAGGTCAAGGATGAGGAAATGCAGGAGTATAAGTATTTTAATGCGTTTTTGAACAATGCTATGATAGAATAACAAAAAAGACTAACGATTTTTTCGTTAGTCTTTTTTATTACAACATAAAAATAAAACTGCCGAGGAATACCCCTAAACCTGCCCCTGCAAGTAAATCGGACGGATAATGCAAACCCAACGCAAAACGGATATATCCAAGCAAGACGCTAAACCCTAACAAGATATACCCTGCAATCGGGTAATAGGGTAAAAATACCATCGAAATCACCGTCGCGCAGGCAAGGTGACGGCTGGGGAAGGACTTATTGTCCGCCTTTTTTTTCTCCACAAACGGCGTAATCCCTGCGCCTTCTTCCGTGTAAGGTCGGGGACGAGTAATCGCAAGGCGTAATACACTCACCGTCAACAAGGTCAAAAGGGGCACGAAGAGGATTTTTATCAAATCCATCGCTTCAAAGGGGTCGAGGTGTAACGCGTACAGCCACAATATCCCGTAGCAAGCCAAAAAGAGCCAAGTAAGCAGGGTGTTTCCTAACTTAATCGCTCGTTTTGCGGTGGGGTGCGCGTTGTAAAACTCTGCGCTTTTGTTGTAAAGTGTCACATAGCTGTATTTCATATCAAAATCGGGGT
>JAZTYG010000014.1:0-10398 GCA_045636845.1 Candidatus Scatosoma sp. | reverse complement strand
GCATTATCTAAATATATCATGCTCTCGCCTGTTTCTTTTCTTGCATCACATAATCGCTTTCCAGCTTGTTGCGCTTTGCAAATTTTAATATGTGCATCAACATTAACTCGCGACATTCTAACACGAACAGCTTTCTACCATTGTATTCCGCCAAGATATACATGAAGAATTTACCTTCGCTTGCAATATCGTTTGAGGTGCAAATCACCATTTTTACATTAGGGTCGTTTCTAAAACGGTCGAAAGACGGGTTGTCCGCATCGCCAAATTGAATCATATCATCACAATCAATACGGGCAACCAACTTTCTTTTATTAATATTGATAACCTTAGAGATACGCAACTCGCCCGATACGAATGCGTAGTCGTAGCTTACATTGATACGCATTTTCCACATACGCAGTAAAAACCACGCCGTAAACAGCCAAACACATATCATACCCCAAGCAATCCAGTCCCCGATCGAGGTTACATCTACGGTATAAAACCCGATGATAATCCATAAAATCCCTAACACAAGGAATACACTCGAAGCAATCGTTAAAATATTATATTTTTTCTGCTTTTTATTAGAATTACTCGCAATCGCGCTTTCTTCGTAAAAAACATCCATTATGCCTTTACCTACCTTAAATTTCGAACATACCTTCATAAACAGTTTTCACGCTGCCGAGCAATTCAACCGTGCCGTCCAAGTGATAATTCACAGTCAAGTCACCGCCGCGCAATTTTACCGTTACATTAGTATCCTTTTCACAATATCCTGCAAGCACCGCCGCAACAACCGCCGCGCAAGCACCCGATCCACAAGCCCAAGTTTCGCCAAAGCCCTTTTCCCATACGCGCATCTTAATCGTTACTTTATTGACTACGCGGATGAACTCAGTGTTAATCCCTTCAGGGAAATATTCGCAATTTTCAAACTCTGCGCCGATCGCTTTTACATTGATAGCATCTACCTTATCGCTAAAAATTACGCAATGAGGATTGCCAAGCCCCACAAGCGTTACTTTATAATCAATACCGCCTACATTGATGGTCTTACCCACGATTTGTTCTTCATCCCAAACGCAAGGAATATCCTTACCCGCAAGCGCAACTTGACCAAGATTTACGCTAGCGCTGTTTACCTTACCACTAAACGAATACACCTTTACATCCAAAACGGATTTCGACATCTCAATCTTCATGTCCGTTTTCTTTACGATGCCTTTTTCGTAGAGGTACTTACCGATACAACGAATTGCGTTGCCACCCATGGGCGCTTCTTGACCGTCGCGGTTGAATACGCGTACCTTTGCATCCGCAACATCCGATTTTTCAATCAACGCAATACCATCGCCGCCGATACCGTAATGAGGCAATACATAGTTTACCGCAATCGATTCCGGACAGGTAATCTTCCCGTCGCGATTATCAAATACGATATAGTCGTTACCGCAGGATTGCATCTTCGTGAAGTGCAATTTCAATTTTTCCGTTCTCAATGCGTTAATATCTACAAGTTCGGTGTTGTTTTCGGTGAATTTACTTGCGATAATGTCCGCAAGCGCATTTGCCGTATCCAACGCCGTCAATACCGTGATACCAAGCAAGATTGCGTGGTGATGCAAACGAATGAAGTCATTGATCGATTCCATATCCGTTTTACCGGTATAAACAACATAGTCAATTTTGCCTTCATCCATAAGCTTGATAACCGAATCGGTTGCAGACAATCTATCCACCACCGTACAATCAAAGCCGAGGTCGTTGATAACCTTTGCTGTACCCTTTGTTGCGTACATGGTACAACCCAAATCGCCGAATTTCTTTGCAATCGTCAAAACATCGAGCTTGTCTTGGTCGTTTACCGTCATATAAACGCCAACGGGTTTACGTTCGGAAGGATGGCACATCTTAAAGCCAGCCGATACCAACCCCTTGAACATTGCTTCTTCAATCGTTTTACCGATACCTAAAACTTCGCCCGTCGATTTCATTTGAGGACCAAGCTGCGAGTTTACATCGTTCAACTTTTCAAAGCTGAATACAGGCACTTTTACCGCCACATAAGGCGAAGAAGGATACAAGCCCGTACCATAGCCCAAATCTTTCAATTCTTCCCCTACGATAATTCTCGTCGCAAGCTCTACCATGGGCACGCCCGTAACCTTAGAAATGTAAGGCACAGTACGCGACGCGCGGGGATTTACCTCGATAACATACAACTGCCCACGATAAATGAGGTATTGAATGTTAATCAAGCCCTTCGTCTTCAATTCCAAAGCAAGCTGCGTGGAAACCTCGATAATTCTCTCTAACATCGTATCTTCAAGGTTGTAAGGAGGATATACCGCAATCGAGTCGCCCGAGTGAATACCTGTACGTTCAATGTGCTGCATGATACCAGGAATCAATACATCCTTACCGTCGGAAATTGCGTCAACCTCCAACTCGGTCCCCATCAAATATTTATCGCAAAGTACGGGGTTTTCAATACCCTGTGCAAGAATAACCTCCATATAGCGGCATACATCTTCCTGCGTGAATGCAATCGTCATATTTTGACCGCCGATTACATACGAAGGACGAAGTAATACAGGATATTCTAATTTTTCCGCAGCAGCAAGCGCTTCCGCCTCCGTCATAACCGTAATTGCCTTCGGACGAGGAATGGAATATTTTTCAAGCAACGCTTCGAAACGTTCTCTATCTTCTGCCGCATCAACGCTATCCGCCGAAGTACCCAAAATACGGATATCGTGGGTTGCAAAGTACGAGCAAAGGTTGATTGCAGTTTGACCACCGAAGGTGATGATAACACCGTAAGGCTTTTCAATATCCAAAACATGTTGTACATCTTCCGGGGTTAAGGGTTCAAAATACAATCTATCTGCCGTGTCAAAGTCGGTGGAAACCGTTTCAGGGTTGTTGTTGATGATTGCAACTTCGTATCCAAGCTCTTTCAAGGTCCAAACGCAATGTACGGACGAATAGTCAAATTCGATACCTTGACCGATACGAATAGGACCAGAACCGATTACCACGATGCGTTTCTTCTCACTATTCTCAAGGAAAGGCTTTGCCTCATCGTGATCATAGGGATCAAAGGTGGAATAGAAATAAGGTGTTTTTGCAGGGAATTCCGCTGCACAGGTATCTACCATCTTGTACGCCGCCTTCTTTCTATACGGTACTGCTTGTCCGCTAAGCGCCGCAATGTCCTTATCCAAATAACCAAGGCGTTTCCCTTCTTCATACAAGGCTTCCGTCAAGGTTTCCGTTGCTAATTTTTCTTCATACGCAATCAAATTCTTAAACTTGTTCAAGAACCAACGGTCAATCTTCGTGATGTTGAACACTTCGTCCACCGTTACGCCCTTTTTCAAAGCAGCATATACAATGAAGATACGTTCGTCTGTCATTTCGGGAAGTTTTGCGAGTAATTCTTCTTTCGTGGAGTGTAAGAATTTCTTGTAATTCATCGTGCTCGTCGAAATCTCCGCACCGCGGACAGCTTTCATAATCGCCATTTCAAACGAAGTGCCGATGGACATAACTTCACCCGTTGCCTTCATTCTCGTACCAAGCTCACGCTTTGCATACAAGAATTTATCAAAAGGCCACTTGGGCATTTTTACAACCAAATAGTCAATCGTAGGTTCAAAGCAAGCGTAGGTGTTACCCGTTACGTCGTTTACAATTTCGTCAAGGGTATAACCAAGTGCAATCTTCGAGGTAACCTTTGCAATCGGGAAACCTGTTGCCTTCGACGCAAGCGCGGAAGAACGGCTTACACGAGGGTTAACCTCGATAACCGAATATTCAAAGGAATCGGGATTTAATGCAAATTGCACATTACAACCGCCTTCAATACCAAGCTCGGTAATAATCGACAACGCCGCATTTCTAAGCATGCCGTATTCTCTATTCGAAAGGGTTACCGCAGGTGCTACAACAATGGAATCACCCGTATGGATACCAACAGGATCCAAATTTTCCATCGAACATACGGTCAAAACATTACCTGCGCTATCGCGCAATACTTCAAATTCAATTTCCTTCCAACCTGCGATATATTTTTCAATCAATACCTGCGTAATAGGCGAAAGCATCAACCCGTTGTGGGAAATCAAACGGAGCTCTTCTTCATTATACGCTACGCCACCGCCAGCACCGCCAAGGGTGTAAGCAGGACGAATAATAACGGGATAGCCAAGCTTGTTTGCAATGGCTACACATTCCTCTACCGTATATGCAATATCGGAAGGTACGCAAGGTTGGTTAATTTTTTCCATCGTAGCCTTGAATAATTCACGGTCCTCCGAACGGTCGATTGCGTCTAACTTCGTACCGATCAATTTTACGCCGTGCTTGTCAAGGAACCCCGATTTTGCGAGCTTGCACCCCATCGTCAAACCAGTTTGACCACCAAGGGATGCCAACAAGCTGTCGGGTTTTTCTTTAAGAATGATACGCTTTAACGATTCTTCCGTCAAAGGTTCGAGATAAATTTCATCCGCCAAAGCCTTGTCAGTCATAATGGTTGCAGGGTTGGAGTTGCAAAGAACAACGTTGATCCCCTCACTCTTCATAACGCGGCAAGCCTGCGCGCCTGCATAGTCAAACTCTGCTGCTTGACCGATAACAATAGGACCGGAGCCGATCACCAAAACCTTTTTAATATCACTTCTCTTAGGCATATTATTTCACCTCCGCCATTGCGGCAAATTTATCATACAAGGGATTTTCCGGATGCCCGATACCGCAGGATTCGGGTACGAATTGTACGGTAAATGCATTCAACGCATCATAGTCAATCCCTTCGCAAGAACCATCGTTTACATTTACAAAGCTAATTTCACCCTGCTTAATCGAAGCATTTACCACTTCATAGCCGTGGTTTTGCATGGAAATATATACTTTCCCTGTCTTTGTACATTTTACAGGTTGATTGCTGCCGCGGTGACCGTATTTCAGTTTGTTCACCTTTGCGCCAAGTGCCAAAGCAACCGTCAAATGTCCCAAACCGATTGCCATTACGGGTATTTTACCCATAAGCTTTGCAACCTCCGCAATCAATGCAGTATTTTCGTTGGGGTCTCCTGCGCCATCGGAAATCACCACGCCGTTCACATTCAAGGCAAGGATTTCTTCCGCGGTCGTATTCGCAGGAACGCTAATTACATTATAGCCCTGCTTATTGAGGTTGGAAATCGTGCTGTTTTTCGCACCCAAATTCCAAAGAGCAACCGTTTTTGTTGCATTTTCCGCAGCAAAATAACCCTTTTCCGTCGTTGCCGTTGCCTGCAATGCGTTTTCGGTTTTATAAGCCGCAAGTGCAGCCACTTCTTCCACCGTCAAAGGTTCATCGCTAATACGCGCGTTCATTGCGCCCTCTTCGCGTAAGATTTTCGTCAATTCACGGGTGTCAACACCGTAAATACCTACCACACCTTCTTCCTGTAAATAGGTTTCCAAGGTATCTTCCATGCGGAAGTTGGAAGGAGTGTCGCAAATTTCACGCACTACATACGCCGATACCCAAGCACGGTTGCTTTCCACATCCGCGCGGATTGCGCCATAGTTACCGATTAAGGGGAAAGTTTGCACAACGATTTGCCCATAATTCGCAGGGTCAGTCAAGGTTTCCATATACCCTACCATACCCGTAGAAAACACCAACTCACCCGTTGCGTTACCGGTCGCGCCAAAGCGCCAACCTTGAAACACTTTTCCGTTTTGCAGTGTCAAATACACTTTTTGATTGTTCATACGCATTCCTCTATATTGATTATTTTTTTATTATCTTTTGGACAAAAAATAAGACTGATTTTGAAAAATCAGTCCTTTTTACAAAAAATGAAATAATTTTGCGAAATAGAAAAACGAACAGCGGCGTTGAGCTTGCCTTCTGCCATCGCACAACTAACTGTTCCTACATTCTTAAATTCTTGAGTTTTTTTCGCAAACATCATAACTTCACCTGCAATTTTTATTATTATAGCACGCGCGTGAAGCGTTGTCAAGTTTTCAAACCCCTTTTTCCATAGGAAAAATAATTTTTTATGTAGATATTTCTTTAGGATCAAGGCAACCAACTGCCGTCGCGGTATAATTTCCATCTTGTAAAACGATTTTAACCGCAACTTCCGCCCCATCCAACAAACGCAAAAGATGTGTTTTTTCAATGTGGAGTATCGTATTATCCTCATACAAAGAATAAAAAAGCCCTGCCCCTTCAAGGAAAATTTGCGCGCTTGCACAATCGGAAGACTCCGCAGCGCTATTAATAGTATACAAAATACTTTCTATATCGGCTACACCTTGTAAAACGGCGCGACGAATATTGTAAGAGCTTACGATATTTTTAGCAATCGTACGCGCAACCTGTTGCGAAGTCGCGCCCGATACTTTACAAGTAAAAACTCTCCCCCCTTTATCACAATCCGCTGCTAAACGACGGCAAATTTCTAAAAGTGCTTTCCGTAAGGCAAAGGTGAATTTTGAAAACTCGGTATCTTCGCAAGAAATTTTGTAATTCCCAGCTTTCCCATTCGCCATAATACATACCATATCATTCGGGGAGGGCGTACCATCCCCCACCAACAAATTCACCGTATCTTTTACGCTTAAAGTCAGCGCCTTTTTAAGCATTTCGGGTGAAATGTTCACATCTGTTGTCAAGAAAATCAAGGTCGTTGCCGTATTTGGGCAAGTATGCACATTCCCCTTGAACAATGCGCCGATTTTACAGGGAAAATCCCCTAAGTCAAAGGAAAATGCCGCATGTTTAGGGTGGGAATCCGTGGTCATAATCGCCTCTGCCGCCGCAAGACTGCCCTCGTGAGTCGGCTGCAATCCTTGTACCAGAGGGCGCAAACTCCCTTCAAAAGTCTCTAACGACATAGCCTTTCCAACATCGCCCGTCGATGCAATAATCGTATCATTACAATCGATATCCGATCGTGCTGCAAGCGCGCGGCAAGCCATTTCCGCAAGCCACTCCCCTTTGTCGAGAAAGACATTTGCAACGCCGCTATTTACCAAAATTGCCCTTGCTACGCCATATTTTAAGTGTCTTTTCGTCGTTAAAGCGGGGCCGCTAGATTTATACCCCGTCGAATACACACAAGCCGTCGGACAACGTCTATCCGCAACAACCAACGCAAGATCTTTTTTGTTCTCATTGTCCGTAAAACCCGCGTGAATTCCATTTGCGCGGAAACCGACAGGAGCACAAATCCCTCCGTCTATTTCCCTCAACTCTCTATTGACACCGTTTTTTCTCATCTGCGCCACGCGTTTTACTCCTCAAAATATACCGCCGCTTGCACAACCGTTTCTTGGTTTGCATTGAACCCTTGCACAAGATATCCGCCATCCTCTAAGACTTTACGGTAAAAATACAATTTATCCCCTTCCTTACATTGTTTTGCGTAAGTAATGGAAAATCTTTTCACTCTTCTCGCCGACAATTCCGCAATACTAAAGCAGTTCAAGCAATAATCTGCGTAGCGAGTGTTATTCACATGCATATTATGGTCGTATTCTGAATTTGCAACCACCATTTCAAAACGTAATTCCCCCTCCGAAGGCACAAAGGAAGGAATTTTCCACACCACATTTTCCATAACGCGCGTTGTATTATAGGTGGTATAATCTTGATTGTCAATCACCTTAGAAGGCAAAATCTTCCCTTCATTTATATCCACCAAGCACCAACGCGAGGATGCGTTAATCGCCACTTCCCCATTCAAGAGGAATTGATATTCTCTTCCAAAAGTCGCGCGGGTGGGAATTAAAGGCCAAGTTTTTACCTGCGTTTTATCCCCGAGCGCAATCGGCTTGAGAAATTCTATACAAATGTTGGTTACCATAAAAGCGTACCCACGAGGTTTTACAAATGCGTAACCAAAACCCAGCTCGTCCGCACTAGAACAAGCAACCTCTTCCATCAAAGCAAGTGCGACGGATAATTTCATTTCATCCTTGAAATCAGAATCGCAGTATTTAATTATAAAATCATTTTTGTGCTCGTAGAATTCCATAAATCAAGTATAATCCTTTTATCATAAAAAGTCAAACCAAGATGGATATTTTTCCAAAAAAATACAAAAAATTCTTCTTTCCCTAAAGTTTTTATTCGCAATATATTGACACACTTCCTTCTTTGTGATATAATACTGTATGTAAAGTATAAAAACGCGAAAAATCCTTGATTTCAAAAGCATTTGACAGGTTTTTATGTTAGCGTTTATACTTGACATAGTACTACTATGCCAGACAAAAAACATCTAAGGAGTAGGTTATGAGCGATAGAGACGATTCGTTTGAAAACGACAGCGTGCTTACCGGGGGTGAAGAACGCAACCTTGGCATTAGCGCTGATTTAATCCGTGGCCATATCAACACCATCATTTTAAGAAGCTTGTACGATGGCAACAAATACGGATACGACATCATCAATGAAATCGAAAAGAAAAGCGGTGGACTGTACACATTGAAACAGCCCACTCTTTATAGTGCGTTAAAGCGTTTGGAGTCGTTAAATTATGTTACTTCCTATTACGGCGAAGAATCGAACGGCGGCAGAAGAAAATACTTCTCCCTCACCGACCTTGGTAAACGCTTTACCGAACAAAACCTTTCCGAATGGGAATATTCGAGAACGATTATCGACAGCTTAATTTCCGATGGAAACGCGCATTATGATTTCTCCTTTATCACCGATAAGCAAAACGAGCTTACCGAATTGAAGAAATCTCTCGCGGCGCGCGAACAAGCCTTAGAAGATGAAAAGGTTGCTTTGAACAACCTCAAGAACGAACTTCAACGCGAACGCTCGCTTTTGTCCGCACAAAGCTCCTCTTTGACTTCGCAAAAAACCGACTTTATCGAGCTTCGTGGAAAAATGGAAGCGCAAACAGCGGAATTAGAAGAAAAAGAACGCGCTTTGAGTGAGAAGCAGGGCGAAATTGACGCGAAAGAGCTTGAATTGCTTGAAAAAGAACGCGAAATCGGCAATGCAAAATCGGAATTAGAAGAGAAATCTGCAGAAATCCGCGAATTGAAGGCTTTGCTTGAAGCACAACAAGCCGCTTTCACCGCACAGGAAGCCGAATTGAACAGCGCAAAAGAAAATATCACCTCTTTACAGCAGATAAACGAAGAACTTGAAGCGAAAAATGCGGAATTGCAGGAACAAACCGCACTCTTCTCCGAAAATACGGTAAACAGTGAAGAGTTGAAACAGGCACAAGAAGAAATCAAGGCAATGCAAGCTGATCTTGATGACAAGAAAGCCATTATCGCGTCCTTGAACACCGCTGTTACCACCCAAGAAAACACCATCCGTATCTTGAAGGATGAATACGAAAACAAGACCACCGAATTCTATAATCGTAGCCTTGAACTCCGCGCGCAACAGGCGCAGGTGGACGCACAGCGCGAAAAGATTGACAGCGAAAAGCGCGCCATTGAAGCGAAAGCCGCGCAAAATGAAGAGCTTGAACACTTATTACAAGAACGCGAAACACAGCTCGCTGTTCGTGAAAGCGAATTGAACGACCTATTCGTATCGATGCAGACATCCGAAGCGGAAAACTCCTCTACTCTTGCAGGTTTGGAAGAACGCCAGCGCATCCTCGCGGAAAAAGAAGCCGAAGTCCTGCGCGCAAATGAATCTTGGACGAATGAAAAAGCAGAATTTGAACAGGCAAAAGCAGCTCTTGAATTAGAACGCAAGGCCTTGGAAGAAGAACGCAATGCTTTAGAGGAAGAACACAACGAATTGCAAACCAAATTGCAAATTCTTGAGGTGGAGCGCGATACACTCCGTTCCGATAACGAGACTTTGGAGCAAACAAAGCTTGCGCTTATCCAAGAAAAGGAAAGCTTGAACGCTTTGCAGGCATCCTTACAAGAAGAACGCGCGGAAATCGATAAGAAAATTTACGATTTGACCCGTCAAGAAACGATGGTTGAGGAAAAGGAACGCGACTTGGAATCCAAGGAAACCGAAGCATCCGCTTCCACCGTAGAAATGCAACGCCAAAGCGAAAATTTGCGTTTGCGTGAAGAAGAATTGGCGAAAAATACCCGTAAATTGCAGGAAGATTTGAACTTTTTACAACAGCAAGAACGCGAGCTTTCCACCAGACAAGCCATCTATAATCAACAACAACTTGATTTTGCTGCTCGTAGAAACGCTTTCGCCTCGCAGCATTTTGAATATACCGAAAAGATTGCTGCGTACAATACACAAACGAAGCTTTTTAATGAAAGTCTTGAAAAATTTGAAGCCGAACGCAACGCGTGGTTGCTCGAACGCGAAGAATTTGACAAGAAAGTAGAAGCCTTTGAGGCAGAAAAAGCGAAATTTGAAGAAGAAAAAGCAGCTTTGATGGCTACACA
>JAZTYG010000013.1:0-4263 GCA_045636845.1 Candidatus Scatosoma sp. | reverse complement strand
GCCTTTTACATAGCAAGCCGTACCAAGACATACGCCGATAACATATTTGCCCTTCGGGGTAAGAGAGAAGAAGGAGTAGAAGGTGACTACGCCGTAAATTTCCGCAACGGAAATACCCGTCTTTTCAGAAACCAACTCCTGCACTTCCAAAGGAATATACCCATATTCCTTTTGAATATCGCTTAAAATCATCATCAGCGGCGTTTTTTCATTTGCGTAGCGATCGCAAATTTCGGTGATTTTCTTCACCGCCGCTTCCTGTAAATGAGCCATAAAGTCCTCCTAAATAATGATTTAATATTTTACAAATTTTTAGTACCAGTTTGTACCTATTTTATTATATCATAAAATATACATGCGTCAAAGCGTTTGAGGGACATTATTCGACATTTTTAATCGTTAAATCAATAATTTTTTATCTTTTTATTTTTTATTGTGTAAATTCACCATAAGCCTTGACAAAAAAAGGGGGGTGTGTTATGATAGTGGGGTGAGGTAAAAATATGGAAATCGTTGTGAAAAGCTTTACCGAGTTGACGGTGGAAGAGCTGTACGAAATTTTAAGGGCGCGCGCAGAGGTGTTCATTGTCGAACAAAACTGCGTTTACCAAGATGTGGACAATGTAGACCGAGAGGCGTATCACGTCTATCTTCGTGAAAACGGGGAAATTATTGCTTATCTTCGCGTAATCGACAAGGGTAAACGCCTTGACGAGGTGTCTTTGGGTCGTGTAATCACCTTGAAACGCCGCCAAGGCTACGGTACGAAGGTGATGAAGGTGGGCATTGCGGTTGCAAGGGAAAGGTTTAGTGCAAAGAAAATAAAAATCGGCGCGCAGGCATGGGCAAAACCTTTCTACGAACAGCTTGGCTTTCGTCAAATTTCGGGAGAATATATGGAAGACGGTATTCCCCATATTTATATGATTTTAGATGAAATGGATGGGGCAGGTACGCATTGAAACGCGTTGCGCCCCGAGATTATTTAGAAAGACAAAGATTAAAAAAAGAGGTGTAAAATGTTTTTTAATGAGATTATTCACGGCACGCAATATTATCGTTCGCCTACCCCCTTATCCGAAGAATGGGAAGGGGATTTGGCGCGTATGGGTGATTTTAACCTTGATATTATTCAAATCCGTATCAACTGGCGAAACAATGAATTGCGCGAGGATGAATATACCTTCGACGACGTAGATCGTTTGATGGGGCTTGCGGAAAAGTACAACAAAAAAGTGGTGATTAAATTCCTTTTGGAATGCGCGCCGAATTATGTTTTCCATAAGTACGGCGGTACCCGTATCGGGCCGAAAGGGGAACAAATCCGCGGTGGTTATCACGGTGCTTTTTACGGCGGCTGGCGTCCCTGCTTTACCAACCCTTACGTGCAGGAAAGGGCGGTAAAATTCGTAGAAAAGGTGGCGGAGCGTTACGCAGGCAGGAAAAATTTGATTTTGTGGAATGCTTGGAATGAAATCCGCAATCGTCCCATTGAAGATTGCTTTTGTCCTCATTGCCAAAAGGCATTCGGTAAATATTTGGAAAAGAAATTCAAGACGGTAGAAAACCTTAACGCCTTTTACGGCGCGGCGGAAGATTCCTTTGAAACGGTGGCGTTGCCTGCGATGGCGCACGGCTACTGGGATATGTACGAGTTTAAGAAATTCAAAGGCGGGGATGAATTACACGCTTGGTTGCGTTTTGTATATGAAGGAATCCGCAAATACGACAAAACCACCCCGATTATGTCGCACGTAGGCTTTCCCTCGGCATTCCAACTCTCAATTACCGACGTTTGCGACGATTATACGGTATCAAAAGCGGTAGATTTTTGGGGTACTTCCGTGCCTTGCGAAAGCGCGATGGATACCCACGAGAAACGTCTTGACTATTTCATGTTGCAAGATTTCTTGCGTTCGGTAGATGAAAATTATTTCGTGTACGAAATTTATCCCGGGCTTGGTATGTTCCGTCCCGGTTGGTACGATACGCCGTTTGACTTACGGTTTAAGTTATATGGCGCGCTTGCTTCGGGCGCAAAAGGTATGATGTACTGGCAATACCGCGCCGAACGCCTGGGTCACGAAAATGATTGTGCAGGGTTAATGCGTATGGACGGCTCCCCTCGACCTGTTGCGAATGAAGTGAAAAAATTCGGTGAAAAGCTCAAAAAAGATATGGGCTATTTTGTGGGGACAAAAGTGGTAAACGCGGACATGGGTATCGTCTTTGACTTTAATTCGATGTTAATGTCAGAAATTGAGGATGCTTGCGGCCCCGATTTTGATATGAGCTTCTCCACCTGGCTTTGCTATTATCGCAACGCCCACGCAGGTGCATACCGTATGGCAAGAAATGCCGATTATGCGGTGGATTATGTGGGGGTAACCCAACCCGAAAAATTCAAAAATTACAAGGTGCTGTACTTCCCGTATTATACGATGCTCGACAACAAAATTGTACCCTATTTGCAGGAATTTTTAGAAAACGGCGGTACGGTAATTGCGGACGAGGGCTTTGGTATGCGCGCGCCTAATACTTGGATGCAGGTAGGGGATATCGATTGCAAACCGATTATGCAGGCGAAATTGTTAGAACGCCGTATGTGTAATGGCGAAGAACTGCAATTCAACGGTGAAACGGTGCATATTCGCCCGTATAAATCGGAATACTGCGTAGAAAACGCAACGACGGTAGCAAGCTTTGCGGATGGTACGCCTGCGGTGCAAATGGTACAGGTGGGCAAGGGTAAGCTTTACCTGTTCGGGTTCTCGCTTGCTTACAGCTACTATATGGAAAATTCCAACGCCTGCCTCTCCTTTATGGACGATGTTTTGCAGGATGCAGGCGCGAAGAAATACAAATACGCAAACTGTGCGGAAGGGGTGTATGAAAAACATTTGCAACAGGGAGATAAAGACATTATTTTCTTGTTCAATAATGGTGAAAATGCAAAGACTTTCCCCTTGGAAGGGGAAATCCTGTCCGCTGGCGGCGATGGGGAACTTTGCGGAAACATTTTACAGGTATCCGCAAACGGTATGGCGTATGCTGTCATAAAAAAGTAAAAGGCTACGATAATTGATTGACTTATCCTTGTGAAAGTGTTAATATACTATTCGGTAATTATATAGTGTAAGGAGTTTACAAATGAAAAAACTTGCAAAAATCGGCTTAGTTTTATCGTTATTTGCGGCGGCAGTAATGCCTGCATTTACACAAAATAACGTAGAAACGGCTTCGGCGGCAACTCTTTGGAAAGGTACGGCAACGGGCTATACCAAGGCATCCGACGTAAACTATGTTAAGAATGGTAAGTATGTGTTGAACTGGGGTGCAAGAGATGAAGCATGTACTTTCTTGACGAGCTATGCAACTAATTTCTACACGGGTAGTTATACCTATGAGCAGTTATCCTTGAATGCTGGTAATACCAGCACATCTTCCGTGCCGAGTAGCGCGTTGTATAAGGCGTTGAATAAATTGGTTTCCTCGAAACAAACCTCGACGACCTCTTATGATGCGACGAGAGATATGTATTGCTACACCGACTGTGTAAATAGCAATTCTACCTATATATCTTCCTTCTATTCTGCAAATAGAATTTCCGGTACTTGGGATAAAGGTAGTACCTGGAACCGTGAGCACACCTGGCCTAATAGCAAGGGGGATGCCAATGGACAAGGCGAAAATGATATTATGATGCTCCGTCCTACTGCGACGAGTGAAAACGGAAGCCGCGGTAACAAGGCTTACGGGGAAAGCGGTGGCTATTATGACCCCAATGGCGAAGGTCAAAACGTTCGCGGTGACTGCGCGCGTATCATTCTTTATGTATATACCCGTTGGGGTACTGTAAATATGTGGGGTACAGGCGGCGTTATGGAAAGCAAGGAGATCCTCTTGAAATGGATGCAAGAAGACCCCGTTGATACCTGGGAAATGGGTAGAAACGATGCAACGCAGGCAATTGTTGGTACGAGAAACGTTTATGTTGACTACCCCGAATTAGCTTGGCAGCTGTTCGGTGAAACAGCGCCTACCGATATGGTAACGCCTTCGGGTGAAGCAAGCAATGGTACGGCTACGCCTGCACCTACGCCCACCCCCGATCCCGGTCCACCCCAGATTGGCACCCCCGAAACTCCCGATACGCCTACAACGCCTTCCGTAACCTCTGGCTTGGAAGAAGGTGTGGCTTACACCGTATCGCCAAACAACGCAAACCGTTTGTTGTATCTTACCGATTCAATTACGGACGGC
>JAZTYG010000012.1:0-27822 GCA_045636845.1 Candidatus Scatosoma sp. | reverse complement strand
AAACGGAGTGTGCTTGATAGAATTTAATGTTTGCAAGATCGCTAATATCTTTACCGTTATAGGTAATGCCCGTATAGCTAGTAGGTACAGCACCCTGCGCCCAACCGTCTGTATTGAACTGTATAATAAAGAACCCATTTGTATCATTGTTAAACCCTGCGTTAATAGATACAAACGAAGGATTGTAATTCGTTTTGGTTTTCAACTGCCAAGCGCCGTTCTTGAAAATCAAGGTCGTTTCAGGCAAGTAGTTGCCATCGTAGAAAGGCGTACCTTCTTTAATTTCAAGGGTGGGATATTCGTAACCGTTGCTTGCAACAAGCGCCGCCGTAGGCACCGAGAACGCAAAATAACCAAGGTTCGCATTCAATCTATACCCATCGTCGCCTTGATACAAGTTATAGAAGCTTACACCGTTCAAAGTAATCGAAACGGAAGTCGTATTCTTCGTTGCCGCAAGGTTAGTTGCGTTGCTCGCAATTGCCCAGTCCGCAATAATCGTGTAACCGTAGTTGGTATTTTTAATAACCCCAGTATTTGTCGTATTATGATTCCAATCCCAAGCGCCAACAAGCCCTGCCGTTGCGCCCGTGAAGTTAGGTGTACCATACTCTATTTCAATATAAGGCTCCCAAGCCTTCGTCGAAGCATTGAAAACATACTTAACAGCGCCCAAATAATTATTCATGAAGGGCGTGCCTTCTTCAATTTCAAAAATTGCGCCATCTACAAGGTCAGCCTCGGGCATCGCGAAATAGAAATGGTTATTGCCATGTGCATAAGAAATTGCGTATTTGTTGTTGCCTGTGTAAAGTTCCGCAAAGGTCTTCCCGTTGTATTTTACCATGAGGGAAGTACGGTTAAGCGTAGCCGCAAGGTTGGTCGAATCCACTGCTGAGCCAAGAGGATTTACATCAAACGAGAAAATATTGTTACTAATCCCATTACCAAGATTATTATTCCAACCGCTAGCAATCGTCTTAAAGTTCGCGGTTGCCGCATGAGGAGCCGTCGCTACCCAATGGCCATTTACTTTGTAAATCGTAAGCGCAGGGATGCCTACGCCGCCAAAAGTACCGCCTGCCGCGATTTCAATCACATCGTAATCTGCCAAGCCCGAAAATACAATCCATTTTTGCCCTTCCCAACCTGCAATATCCGCATCGGTTGCCGCATGGGTTGCGCCTGTTGTCGAGTTTTTATAGGTTACCTTGCTTGCCAAATCACCTTCATCGGTATAAGTCCAAGCGTTTGTACTCTTATACTGCAACAACACTCTATCCAAGCTGTTGTAAATGTCTACACCGCCCCAAGGCGCTAAAAATTGTGCAGTTTCCATCCCTTCTGCAGGTTTTTCGATTATGGCCCAAGTAGAACCATTCAATTGCAGATAAATATCCTTTGCAATTACATAAGTGTTGGTATCCTCCCCACCGTTTTTGAAGATTGCGCCTGCAGGGATATGTAAAATTGCCCCCGATGCAGGAAGGGTTTTCCAACGCATAACGATACTATCTGCCTGCCCGTCAATCCACGCCCGACAAACAAAGTCAAGGTTGCTGCTATCAACGGGTTGACCATTCAGGGTTGCTTTCGCGTAAACATCGCTGTAATCGCCATCAATATTGCCCTTTGCTATACCGCCGCTAAAGTCCAAAATGGAGCAAGCCATATCCTTGTGAACATAGTTATTCCAGAAAGAATGTACCCCCGTGAGGGTTACCGCTTTCGTTTCTTTCAAATTTACGGTAATGCTGTCAATGTAATAATATGCAGCGCCGCCATATATACGCGCACCAACGGGGATGGGCGTAGAAAGGAATCCATCCGCATCCTGCATCAACGCAATGGCTTTTTCCGAAAGGGTCACATCTACCCAACTGCCCATATTTATAGCATTATTTTGAAGCCAGCTACCATTGGACGCAACCGCCGCCCTAAAGCTATCTGACTCGCTATAACTAGGGGAATAAATAGATACAACAATGCTTTCCACTTCGATTGCCTTAACAGTGGGCACTTTAAGCATTATAAACGCCGTCCCCTTATTGTCAGCGCCAACAGTCGAGTTAATCTTCAGCACCGCACCGTTTGCACCTTCTACACCTTCTACATATTCTAATGTATCCGTTCCGTATTGCGCTACAACAATTTGACCGTTGTTGGTAAATTCCGTTTCAAGCGCCGATGCCGCGTTTACAGAGGTCGTTTTCAAATTCACTGCCGCCACGGAAACGCAGCACAAAGAAAGAATTGCCGTACAGGCGCTTAATAAAATACGTTTCACTAAGTTTTTCATAACAAACTCCTTACTTATTCACCAAGAGGGAAAAATTCTTCCCCAAACATCGTCTTCAAAGCAACCTGCGCGTACATACGCACGCCGTAATCGTTGGGGTGGTTGATATTATTTCCCAAATAATCGCGACTTCTCTTGCCCGTATCACATACTCCCTTGAAGAAGGAATATACCTTTGCAACCGAAATATTACTCGATTTTCCGTTTGCCGCGTATTCCGCCTTGATTTCTTCAAGCAAGCCTTCAAATCTCGGTTGGTTAATGTACCAGTTAGAGGTTTGTTGGTTGAATACAAACGGGGATACAAGTACGATGCTGCCATTCGGCTGTGCTTCCAAATACATATCTACCATACCCTTAATTTGGTTCTTATACCCTTCGTCGGAAAGGTAAGGGTCGTTTGCGCCAAACGCGATAAACAACATATCAATATCGTCCAAATAAGGTCCTACCCTATTTTCACCGCCTTTGAAATTATCCAACCCTTGTTGGGTCGTCCAACCGCCTTGCGCTTTGTTGAGGTAGGTAATATCTGCATCGTAGTTTTTTCCGATCCATTGACAAACCAGCTCGCCCCACTTCGGCAAATAAGGATTTACATTACCGCCAAAGTTCGTACCCGACGCACAAGAACCGTGCGTAATCGAGTCGCCATAGAACATAATCGTCCCTTCTTTGTCCGTTTTTACCTTATTAACAAAGCTTTGCGCGGCGCTGTCACCGCTTGGCGTAAACTGCGTATAGGGCTCGTTCGTTTCATAGGTGATCATTACATAATTTTTTACGCCTGCCGCACCTTCGCTGTAATACAAGTATTTTTCACCTTCGTACTCGATTTCCGCTTTCGCGGGATCGCAAAGCAAATGGTTTCTCATGTAGGGTTCGTCAAAGTAATATTCCTCATACTTGAAATAAGGCATAGAACCCGTTGGAATACGTCTAATTACATTGCCATCAACCACGTAATCGATCCCTTCGCGGTAAGTTTCCTCAAAGTGTACGCTTCGTACAATTACGGAATTTTTCACAGGTTTTCTCAATAAACGGATTTCACCCGTTTCCCCTACGATAACGCCGCCTTCATCGTACATCTCCGTCGTTTGCCAAATAGGGTTCAAATATTTATCAATCACGTCAAGGCTGTACGTGTCTACCGTTTGCAATTTTTCCGTCTTTTCAACGGAGCTTACGGGCGGTTCCTCCCCACCCTTACAAGCGGAAAAACACGCCGCGCCCATGATTTGAACAATCGCAAGTAGTGTTACTGTTAATTTTTTCATCTAATCACTCCTTCTTGCCTACACAATTACTTCTCTTTCTTGGAAGGTTTTACCTTCTTAATCACAAGGAATGTCCCTGCGCCAAGCACCGCCGCAAGCGGTAAGAAGTACAACGAAATAAACCACGCCTTTTCATAGAAAGCCTTTTGGGGAGGTTGAGGCATCGTCACTACGTCCTCGCAAGCCACCGTAAGCTCGTTCGATTCAAATGTACCAAACGCGTTCGTGATGGAGAATTTCACCTTCACTTCGCCGTTTTCGCTAAATTCGACGCGTCTTGCCACTTGGTTCACCGATGCGCTTTCCCCTACGCAGGTCACTTCCGATACTTCGTCAAAGCCCGTTTCATTCCAAGAAAGAGCCAAGGGAATATCCGTTTTATCTAACGAATGTACCTGCTTTTCCGCCGCAATTTTTACATTCATCCACTCCTGCGCGGAAGTAATATCTTCCGCCTTGGAAGATGTAAGATTTACAGAAAAATCCTTATCCTGCGCCGTATAGCACAAATGGAACGCATTACCCAACGCCAAATCAACGTTGTTAATGTATGTTTCCACAAGTTTCACGCCATCTACCGACACCGCGCAATAGTAACCTCTTTGCAAGGTGTTGATGTAATAAGGGATACACTCTATCTTCACCGCTTTTTTCTCTGCAAAGCTAATTGCGGAGTTTGCGGCTGCCGATTGCGTAGCAGCGCCTTCCATGTGCGCGCTAATCTCAATTTGTTCATCGGAAATGGTGAACAAAATACCGCTGTTTGCGTATTCGTTGACCATACTACGTTCTTTTGCGTTGAACAAGAATGCAAGGTTGTTGCCGTTTTCCATGCTTAAACCGAAGGACAATTCTTCCACGCTCTTATTTGCTAAAGATGCGATAGAAACCATGTCGCCAACGTTGCCTGCCTTGTTCGTAATCGACACCCCTTCCCCCACAGGGAAAATGTCGGAAATGTCGTATTTTGCGTATTCCGTAGCCACAGCAGGGGATTCGATTTCGCTTGCCGTCAAAAATTGCACCTTGTTAATCCAAATTTGCGAGCCGTTGCGAAGCCCTACCGTTTCTTCCGCGGTATCCAAAGTATTGCCATGATACAATACATAAATGTTGCTAATCACGCCGTCTTCACCTGCGAGCATACGGATTTCTTCACCCTCTAAGGCAAATTCGTTGTGGAAGCCCTGTTCGTTGCTTTCCACCACTACCTTCGCGGCATACCCTACGGGATTGCCCTGTTCGTCCACGAACTTTTCCGTACCCGTACCGTAAAGGTACAAGGTGTGTCCGCCCTTCGCGCGTTTATCCGCAAGAAGAATATCCATGATAAACTGCTCGTAATTCTCAGGTAAAAGGTTGCCGACATTGAACGCAAACACCGTGTTTTTCAAAAGCAAGGTTTCCGTGCCGTCCGTTTCCGTAACGCAAGGAACGGAAGGAAATCTTTCTTTACGCAATTCTACCATGGCAGGGTTATCTACATAGCCATAGAAACCGCCGAAGTTTGCAAAGTCGATAAAGGTATCGCCATACCCTTTCGCCTCCGTCCAAATTACGTTTTCGTCGGAAATGTTTTCGGGGTTAGGCGCTACAACACACTCACCGCCCATAGAAATCGCGTTCGATTCGAATACGATTTTCACATAATCAACAAGGAGCGCACTCAACCACGAGGACGCGTCGCTTTCTACGCGAATCACCAAATCCTGTAACTTTCCGCGGTTGTTGCAAATTTTATCGGGTGCGATTTGGAATGTGCGGATGAAGTTTGCGCCGTACAATTCCCCTGTGCCAAATTCTTCCGAGCTGGCAAGCGGATTTTCAAAGTTGGTATCCGCGGAATGGTAAATTTTTAATGCAATATAGGTCGCATCGTTCGAGAAACCGCCGTAACCAAGGTCCGGCCATCTATTGTAGAGCAAGCGCACCTCAATTTTTACCGCGTCGTTTTCACCGCCGTAAATTTTATCGCCGTACGCCGAGGTCTTTAACTTGATAGCAGGCGTAGCTTTCGTAAGCGAGGTTTGGAGTATATAATTCTCTTCCCCCTTGCCCAAAAGATTGCCTGTATCCTGTTGTGCAACCTCTGTCGTACCATCAAAAGCGAGTTGATCGGCATCAATCACATAATAATTTTGATTTTCGTTGGCGGAAACCTTCTTTTCCGCCCTTACGTTCACCGCAAAAAGGGATAAGGAAAGCGCAAACAACACCGTCAATGCAGAAATCAAGATAGATTTTTTATTTATCAATCGTTTCATTGCCTTCCTCCATCGTTTCTTCCTTCTTTTTGCCAAGCTTGTTACATACGATAAAGCCTGCCGTAATCAAACCAGCCGCCGCCACACAGCAACCCACCAAAAGAAGAATTGCTTTTGTCGAGCCGTCGTTATTCACTTCGTTGGCAACGTAGTGCAATTCAATCGACAAATTGCCGTTTACCGTAACCGTTTTTACAACAACACCATCTACCTTCGCAAGAAGGGTGTAGCCGTCTTTTTCATAAGCGGATAAATCGACCTCTTCACCGCTCTTTACCGTTAAGAAGTCCTCTACCCCTGTGTCCATATGCTTAATAGTAACCGCGAACAAGAGCTTATATTCTCTATAAGTAGGCGAAAGCCATACGTCTTCGGTTACGATATCATTGTTAAAATCCCAAATTTTGTCCTTAAACGTCCAGCCTTCAAATACAAAGTAGCTGGTAGCGGTGTCCGCCTTTTCGGGGTTGCCCCTCAACAACTCTTCCGATTTTGCGATGTCAATTTTATCCCCGTAACGCACACAATAAGAGAAGAAACCGTTTACATAGATGGACAAATATTCTTCTTCCTTGTTGATTACCGTTACCTTAATCGTCGTTTCGGCTTGGTTGCCCTGCGTATCGGACGCAAGCAATTTTACCTGCCATACGCCGCGATTCCACTTTCCGTCAGTCGTTGCGCCGTCGGGAATTTCCACCGTACAAGCAACGCCCCCTTCACATTCGTCAAAAGCGACCGCCATGGACGAAAAATCCATCACTTCGTCGCCGGAAATAAACAAATATTCATCTTCGCCGTAGTAATAAATATAGGGTGCAGCATTGTCCTCGCCTACGGGTGCGGAAGGCGCGCTCGTTTCCGACCAAGCACCATCTACCAAATAGAACGAAGTTTCCGATAATCTCTTACCCATCACCTTTGTACCGTCCTCAATCGTCAAAGTAGTAACGGGATATTCCGCCGTCGGGTATAAATCGGATTTCCTCAACAAAAGATACAAGGTGTTTTCACCGCACGCATCGTTCAAGAAACAACGAACGTTGCTGTCCTCTTTATATAAATCGTGAAGGGTTTTGCCATTCACCGTAATCGTAAGACCTGCATCTCCAATCTGCGCGAAGTTCGGGCGGCTGTTTTCATCGAAAACAAAATCATCCTCGAACGTAAGCGCCGTATAAGCGTACCCCTTGTAGGTTTCATGCGAAACATTATTATACATAATTTCCGCAAAAGCGTTATTTTGATAATCTGACCAACTCGGTTCGTTTTCCTGCCAGTAGCTACCGTCAAAATAGAAGCTTACCTTGGGAAGGATAACGTTCAAAAATTCTGTACCACTCTCAATCGTCAAGCAAGGGAAAGTACCGTTTTCTAACGAAAGATATTCCGAAGGAATATAAATCCATAAAAACTGCTCGCTGTGGTAGGAAATTTCCGCCCCTGCGATATTTTGAAGAGGTACATCGTTCAAAAGGATATGTTTCCCTATTTCCAAGGTAACCTTGTTTACATTTCTTACCCCACCGTCAATTTCTTTGCCAAGCTTGGAGAGGTTTTTGCTAAATTTCACCAAAAGACCGTCTTTCTCGCCTCTATAACCAAAATCGGTGTTGTTCCACTCGATTTCGCTGTAATAAACGGCTTCCGTGCCCGTAGTATCCTTACGGGAAGCATTCGGGTCAAAATCCACCCATTCGCTACCGTTCGAATACAATTCTACGCTCGGTAAATAGGAATCAAAAAACAAAGTATGGTCTTTGATTTCTATCTTCGCATAATCAATCATGTTCGGCGCGTAAATCCACACATATCTTTGGGAGTGATAGCTAAGCTCCGCATTAGGAATATCCTTGAGAGGTATACCGTCAAGGAGGATATTTTCACCTACGCTTGCCCCTTCGCCCAAAAGCGCATTTTTCGTCGAGCTGTGGTGTAAAATATTGATTTTCATCCAACTGCCGTCGCGCTCGGTGATCGTATCGGAAAGATCCATACCCAACCAGTTGCCATCCGCGTCTTTTTGGTCAAATTCAAGCAATAAACCCTTTTTCGGGCTAAAATATTTGTAGCCCGTGTTGTTGAATTCAATCTTCTTAAATTCTACCTCTCGTACTTTCGTGTTAAGATATGCCTCCGCACTATCCGTCCAATAAGCAACGCCAACAGTAGGGTCGATTGCGGTATATAACGCAAACGGTTGAATGATTCTGTCCTCAAATTGAAATTCCGTATCGACGGAAAGCTTACGATAAATCGCCATGTTGGGGATATATACCCACATGTAATCTTCAAAATAATAGCAAACCTCCGCATCGGTGTAAAAGGTAAGGGGCATGTCGTTGATGAATATGTATTGACCGTATTCGTCAACAAGGTTGACCGCTTTAAGACCACCGTTGATTTCCGAACGATTATCGGAAAGAACATCGCTAAAACGCAACAACATACCAAATTTGCCCATGCCTATTTCTACATTGTTGGAGTCTTCCGAAAATGCGTTGAAGAAATTAAATTCTGTAAGCTCTACCTTCTTGGTTTCTTCCTCCGCGTGCGCTTTTACCCCTGCAAACGAAAGCCCCATCAAACATAAAGCCGCCACAATAAATATAAACGATATAATCGGCAATAATTTCTTTTTAGATTTTAACATTTTGTTCCTCTTCTTTTGCAGGGTAAACTCTATCCCCCTGCTTTGGCAATAAATGTTTGTTCGTTGAAGTACACAAGACCGTTATTTTTTCGTGTAAATAACATTCAACGTCGTGTTTTCAAGCACCGTCAATTCTGTGATTACTTTTCCGTCGCCCGAAATTACCACAAAATCATACCCCTCTTTTGCAAGAGATGCAAAATCAAACGCCGCGCTTTCGCCTACCGCAACGGTTTCCTGCGCGGTAATTGCGCCCGTCGAAAGAATGGTTACCTCATACGCGTTCGCTTTGCTTGCCTTGACAAGCATATCCTCGGTAACAGCCGCCGTAAAATCATAAGCCTGCCCGTTTACCGTCCAAGCATACCCTTCGCCTGCCGCGAAAGGCGCCTCAACCGTTTCACCGCTTGCCACCACCTTCAAAACCTTCGTCGTGCCGAATTTTTCAAAGGTAACAAACGCGCAGTCGGCATAATTATCCACATCCGCAACAACATCGTACGCAGGGATATCCACCTTGTCCGCACCCGTCATAATATTTCTAATGGCGTCAATGTCGCTTTGTTCCATACCGCACTTAGAAATGAGATAATCCGCCGCCCTGTCTGCCAAAGTAGCGCCGTTAAAGCTGTTAAGATAGCTTAACACATTGTTAATCATACCCATATTGGTCACAGTCGTTTCTTTTGACCAAGCCCCCGTTGTGGAGAACATAGAGATATAATAATCATTGATAATATCATCTTCGGTGTAACCAAGCAATGCCTTGAACAAGGCAGTAATCGTACCCGTTCTATCACGCCCTACCGCGCAATGCATATCAATCGGATAATTGTCCTTATCCGTAAACACCTGCATAATCGCCCCAACATTTGCAAAGTGGCCTTCGTAATCCAACCCAAGGTTTGCCGCATAAGCGTATTGAGGAGTGTCGTAGGTGTAGTAGTTTTCCAAGCCTGCGGGATTTTTGCTGTTTGCGCCCGCCGTTGCCTCCACTTCACCGCGAAGGTCTAAATCGGTTTTTATGCCAAGCTCGTTCTTCAAGGTGTCCATACCGTCCGCCGTAATCGATTCTAAACGAGCAGAACGATAAACAAGCCCTTGCTGTACATACCCATACGCCGTTTCGTAACCGCCAAGGTCACGGGTGTTGGAAACGCCCTCAATCGCAACCGTACGCGTCGAGTTTTCCGTCGTGAAATCGAAGATGGACGAATATACCTTATCCCCGCTTTCAAGCGTGGCAATTACCTGCCAGTAGTAGTCCGTTCCCACAAGAGGATTTTCCACCGTTACACCCTTTTCGATGTCGGCATTATCCTCAATAATAACACATTGCGTAAACTTGTTATCATACGCCACCCTTACCTTATAAGAGGCAACGTTTTCAAGGGAAGATTGCCACATTAACACATTATTCACAGGATTAAACGCATCCGCTTGACTATAAATCTCACGCACTCTATCATTGTCGGTGCTTACCGCCGCCACAAATTCTTGGTGCAATTTACTATATTCGTATAATCCGTTCAAATAGGAGGCGCTAAAGCCCTCGCTTTCATCCCAGAGGCGTACGCCTTCGGGTAAAATGTTGATATTTTCACCGTGCGCGTGGCTCACAGCCGTAATTGCCGAGGAAAATTCCGTTTTTATGTTTTGCGCTTTTGCAAATTTTGTATTCGCAAAGCCTGCGACCCCAACCACCGTGGCGCAAGCCATCGTAATACCGATAAAAGCGCTTATCTTTTTCATCATTTTATTACGCATTTTCCTTGCCCCCTTTCGTCGATGATTTTTTCGAGCATACAAACGCAGATGCGGTCAAAAGGGATACTAAGCCCATTACCGAGCCGCAAACTACGCTGCCGCAACCCGATTTTTCCGTATCGGACGAGCCGCTTCCAGAGTCGGTAGCAGTCGCGGTATATACAACCTTAATCTGCATATCCCCCGATACCGTAACGCCGTCGATTTCTGTTCCGTCCTGCGTAAGTTTATAGGTGTAACCTTCACGCGCAAGCACGCTTTCGTCAAGCGTACCGCCAAAGTGCAGCTTTAAGGTATAGGTGTAATTGCTTGCAAGACCTTCGCTAACAATCGTAATCGTATATTCGTTATACACCTGCGTAAATACAGCCGTAAGGAGCATATCGGTAAAGGCGTAATCGTTGGCAAAATCCCATTTTTTATCGCCAAAGTACCAACCGTCGAATACATAGCTTGCGTAATCGTCCTTTGCTTTCGTAGGAGGCGTAGGTTGTTCAAGCAATGCCCCCGTCGTTGCATCCACAACGGTCACTTCACCGTCCATATCAAAGGATACCTTGATTTTGGTTGCTTCTTTTACAATAACAGGCACCGTCAAACTAGTGGAGTTGCCTGCTTTATCATGTACGATAAAGGTTACCGTCCATTCGCCTGCAACCAACTTGCCGTCCTGCAAAGCGCCGTTTGCCCAAGTAACGGTAAAGCTGTCCTCATTGAAATCCGCCTTATCCTTGTTGTCCGTTGCGCTTAACACCTGCAAGAACATTTCGTTGCTCGGTTTCGTTTCGCCTGCCGTAAAGGTGTAATACTCTTTACCCTGCCAGTTGATCGAAGGGTTTTTAATATCCCCCGTTCTATAATTGTCAAAGATCAACGCGCCATATGCTTTTTTCAACATAATGCCGTCGCCGATTTCGCCTTCGTAATCGATTTCGGTGTAAATTACCTCAACGCCGTCCACCGCAACGGATATGTTGATTTTACCGTCGCGAACGCTGGTTGCCACGCGGATTGCACACCATTCGTCAAAGTGGAATGCCACTTGGCTCGTATCATAAATACGGCCGTTCGCATACACATTAAAGCCCTGCATGGTTTCCCCTTCGTTGTGGTAAATGGTAACGCGTACGCCGCCAAAAGTTTCGCCGACATAGGTCAATAAACTGTAATCAAAATCGACAGAGGTCGATTTATACAAGAAATTGTATATCGTGCTGTTTTCGTCCGCTTTTTCCGCAGACAAAATTTCTGTTTCGCTTTCCGCATCGGCAAGAACATACGCGCCGTTTGCGAAATAGCCGCCATTTTCACCGTTAAACATATCGCTTGCCGTGAAATACTCTGCATCGTCCTCCGCCCTTACCGTCACGGGTTCTTCTGTCGTCCATTGACCGTTGATAAGGTATAACGATACTTCGCTCAAAATCACGCTCTTAAAATTTGTACGATCGGCAATATGTAAGGTTACGCATTTGTATTCCTCATTTGGTACAAGCTCGTACACGGGTACGGAAATATATACAAAATTGTAACCGTGTGCATACGAAACGGAAGCACCAGGGATATCCCTTATCGCAACGCCGTTGATGGTAAGCTTGTACGCAATCGCATCGGACGTAAGCGCAAGGTTCGTAGGATCGGCAGGAGATGTCGCCGCGTCCGCACCGCCAAGATAATCTACTCCATATTCACCAAACTGTACAATCGTATCTACATACGCGCCATTTTGTCTATAATTCCACCCGTAAGGAATACCCGTAAAAGGCAACGCTTTGGGAGGAATTACCTCATAATCCGTAGGCTGTACCGTCGTCCATACGCCGTTTACAAGGTACAAGGTTGCTCCACCAAGGGTAAATTCTTCCCCTTTGGGGGTGGTAATCTTCGCGCCCTCTTCAATCACAAGCGTAGCGTGAGAATAGCCATTGTAACCCGATTCACATTTTGACTTTTTCAACCAGAACAAAAGTTGGTTGCCGCCCCAAAGCGCAACGTCCTGCGTTTCACCGTTCAAGGTGATACCCGACCAGCTCGTTGCCATAACTTGCGCGTTGGGTTCGGTGAAGCCCGTGGTTCTATAATTCAACGACAAACCGTACGCGTTCAATGCAGGGTTGTCAAGATGGTTCAAATCACCGATAGCCACAAAGTTCGGGTTATAGTTGATTTCCGCCTTCAATTCCCATGCGCCGTTCTTGTAAATCAAGGTCGTCTTGGGCAAATAATTACCTTCGTAGAAAGGCGTGCCCTCTGCGATTTCAAGAGTGGGATATTCGTAACCGTTACTTGCAACAAGTGCCGCCGTGGGAACGGAGAATGCGAAGAAACCCTGTTGAGCGTTCAATCTATACCCGTCGTCTTCTTGATACAATCCGTAGAAGGATTTACCGTTCAAGGTAATCGATCTTGAGGTTAAGTTATCCGTTGCCGCAAGGTTGGTTGCGTTTGATTCCATGGGCCAAGCAGATATGATGGTATACCCATAGTTGGCATCTTTAATAACCGCGGAATTTCCCGTTTGGTGATTCCAATCCCATTCACCAATTTGCACCCCGGTAGGCTCCCCAAAAGTAGGCGTAGAATACCCCTCGTTGGAAATCGCTGTTTCTTGCACAGCGGCATCCGCTTTCACAGCAGGATTTTTCGCCTTGAATGCCATCAAGGAAAGACAGCTTAACGAACAAAGCCCCGTCAAAGCGATTAAACAAATGCGTTTTGTTAAGGTTTTCATATTGACTCCTTAATAATCTATCTCCGTCAAAAACGGAGGGTTTGCCCAGCTTGGGCGCGCTTATGCTTGCTTTTGGGCAAACTTATACAAGGCAGATACATCGTAATCTTCCCCGTTTATGTATTTTGCAATCGCGATTGCGGCAGGTTTCGGTTCGCCAGAATGCTGTTCATCAAACACATTGTAAATCAAACCGAAATTGTCCTCCCCGTCCGTTTCCTTACGATCCGCCAAAGTGCAAAGACGGAAAAGGAAAATCTTTTTTACAAAGGGTAATTTTTCCCCGACAATCTCAAACGCCTTCAAAAATTTTGCGCCGACCAACTGCTTTTCCTTCTCTCTTGCAAAATCCGACCAGCCTAATTCGGTGTACCATACGGGCATATCCGCCTGACCAAATTTTACCATAATACCGTATAAGCGAGTTTGCGTTTCCAACCACCCCTCGTCGATTTCACCCGTTTTCAAGGAGTAAGGGTGGAAATTCATCACCTCGAAGAAGTCCTTTTGCTTGTTCGATTTCTCGTTTCCAACGGAAGGATAAGCACCCGATTGAAGCTCTGTAAACACTTTCGTTAAATACATGGGTGCACTGTCCACATTCCAAAAGCCAGGGAAAAGCACTTTTGCATTCGCATTATACTTCTTTACGCCTGCGTTGGTGTAATAGGACAAATCCAACACAATCTTGACCACTTCTTCTTGCGTATAAACATAAGGCGCTCGGTCTTCCGCCGTCTTTACATCGTTAAAGCCTTCGCGGTGCAAGAAATCCCCGCTAGAGCCGTCGGGTTCGTTCGTGGGTTCAAAATAACAAATATCAGGGAAACGCTCTGCAATCAATTCGTACAGCTTCTTTTGTACATTCAAGAAGCGCACGTATTTTTCCGTTTCCCGCACGGGATCGGGCACTGCCCAGCCGTCCGTACACGCAAAATCTTCGGGATACAAGAACGACCAAGAGAGTAAAGAAAAATCCTTTACCCCCTTCGCCTTCAAAGCATCCAAATATACACGCAATTTTTCCACGCGGTCTTCTTTCAATGTAACGTTGTCCTTGCTGTCGCAATGGGCAAATTCGTGAAAACGCAACCAAACGCGCATCGTCGCAACGTGAAACTCGCCTGCAAAATGCGCGATAATTTCATTTGTCAACCCCCTGTCGAGGCGATCGTTCACCTCGCAGGAAGTTTCACATAAGCCAAGTTCAAAACCAGTATTTTTTAACATCTCTATCTCTCACTGTTATTTTACGTATTTGTACAAACCCGACAAATCGGCATTTTCACCGCGAATGTATTTCGCAATCGCAATCGCCGCAGGCTTCGGCTGTCCGCCGTAAAGAGGGTCGTCTTTATTATACATAATACCAAAGTTGTTTTCACCCAAGCTGATATCTTGCGTGGCAAGGGTCGTCAAACGGAAGATCATCGCCGTTTGCAACCAAGGCATTTCCGCCTTAACCATATCAAAGAAACCGATATACGCGTTTGCAATGATTTCTTGACGCTCTACAACGCCGTAATCCGTCCAACCGAATTCTGTAAACCATACCGGTTTGCCATCGTCGTTGTGATCGATTGCTACCTGATAAATATCCTTTTGCAACTGCAACCACGCTTCCGTTACGGTATCGCTACCGAAGGTATAAGGGTGCCAGTTCAAAACCTGGAAATAGTTATCGGGGTCGGTATCGCTCTTTTCTTGCGCTACGGGTAACGCGCCCGATTCAATCGCTTCATAGAGTTGATCCAAATAATCGGGGGTATCCGTCAAACCGCAAAGGGAAGGATTCATTACTTGGGCATTCGGGTTTACTTCTCTCAATGCCTTTGTAATGTACCAGCCCATATCCGCAATGATACGCACTTGGTCGTAACGCGAATAAATATAGCTTGCGTTGACCATCTCGCTACCTGCATGGGTATAGCCGTTTTTATGAATACAGCCGTTTAATTCCGGTTCGTTTGCAGGTTCATAGTACATAACTTCGGGGAAGTCTTTTGCAAACGCCTTATATACCTTTTGCTGTAAATCCAAGAATTCGAGATAAGTTTCGTATTCTTCATAAGGATCGGGTACAACGTAAAGGGTCGTGGTAGGATAATCGGCAGGATATACAAACGAGGTTGCCATCGCAAGGAAATTTTCTACCCCTGCCGCCTTCAACTTATCCACTGCATCACGCACAATACCGATTTGGCTGCGGTTCGGAATCAACTCGTTATTTTCATCCACACCGTACATTGCTTCATAGTTAATCCACATACGGAAGGACTTTACGCCAAGCGCGCCTGCCATATCCGCAATCCAGTCGTTGGTGATACCAGGGTCTAATGCGCCGCCCATGTCACCGAATACTTCACACAAACCGTAGAAACCCGATTTGTCAAAATCATAGCTTGCTTTACCCGAGTTTTTACAACCCGAAAAGCTTACAGGAAGGCAAAGTACGCTTAAAACGGAAGCAATTATTCTTTTTAATTTATTCCACTTCATTTGTTTCATTCCCTCCTACATTTTTCTTCTTTCTCATGAAAATAATTACCACAGGCGTTGCTACTGCCGCAGCCGCAGCTACGCCGATAAGAATCCAAACCCAAACGCCTATATCTTTGCCTTGAATGCTGTCGCGGACAACCCAAGGTTGCATAATATCCAACGACGCATCAAAGTTTCTTACATCAATCGACATCTTCGAATCTAAGTTGAAAATGGCAACCTTCGTAAGCTGGATATCGCCGCTTGCCGAAAGAACAATTTTCTCTCTGCCCGCCACCTTCATACCCGACACCGAATAGGTGTTGGAATCAATCGCCGCAAGAGGTGCGCCTGCGTTTGCAAAACCAACGCTTACCGTATCGCCGATACGGGAAATTTCCACGGTTGCGCCCCTAAGCAACAAAGGTCTTTCAAAAGAAATTTCCTGTCTGTTTACACCGTCCGTAACAACTGCACCGTCCCCAGCAAAGGTAATCGTCAAAGCCCCTTGCTTATAGGTCAATGCGTTTACTGCGCCAAGGGTCAAACGGGTGATATTGCTGCCAACCACACCCTTCGTCGTTATCATATTGCCCGACGACTCGAATGCCGACAAATCATCCCCTTTCGACATATCTGCGCGCAAGGTTTCAATGTCTTGACCGCCCTTGTAGTCCGACGAGGTATAACCTCTATCCAAGCTTGTTATCGAGAAGTTGTCCAAACGGAAGTCCACACCGTTCGCACCATATACCGCCAAGTAACCGTTCGTTTCCACGCCCGTTACGTATTGACGCACGATGCCAAGCACGCTTTCGTCTTCGCCTGCTTCCTTAAAGTGCATACTTACCTTACCGTTTTGGATAATGTACATAAAGTTGTAGGTTGCCGACTTTCTAAACAAGTCGTATTGATTTTCCTCGGTGTGAGGTGCATTTGCACGATATACAAGGTCATCCCCTTGTTCTGCGCGCACACAGTTCGTCGTGTAGTAAACACTCTTACCATTGTAAGTGGCGATACCTAAGGATTGTGTGTTTGCATAGATATTTTGATAGCTCTGCGAACCGAATTGCAAACCAAAGCATTCTCCGTTGCACGCGCCAACGCCCGTAATGGGATCAAAATATGTATCGGGGTTGTCGTAATAATAATCACCGCCGACAAAGGTAATGTCAAAGCGCACGATGCAATCACCGTGTTTTACTTTAGGTCCGAAGGAAGAGTTGGGCGCGGCGTTACCGAACAACATATAACCGTTGTTGATAAAACCGTAGTTCGGAACACGAACATTGCTGCCTGTATGCCAGTCCTTCGTAGATACATAGTATTGATAATATTTACCTTCTTGGTCCTCAAACTCACGCGTGCCTTCAAAGTTAATGCTCATATCCATCGCGCCAGTATCATTATAAATATAGCGTTGGTAGGAGAAATCATCCACAAGCGCGCCTGCGCCGCTCGTTGCATAATCGTCCGAAGTTTTAAGGCCAAGATACCCTGCCAAGGAAATGTTCAATTCGAAAGAGGTAGTGAAATCATTGGCGATAATCTCAATCGAGTTATCATATTGCGCCGCAATAGTCACATCCCAAATACCGTCTGCAGGTGCGCCGGGTAAAAGGATTTCCTCCTTTTCTTCCCCAGCGGAAAGCACCATTTTATAGCCTGCGCCGTTACGGGTTAAGCCCACGAATGCACCTTCCGCATCCGCCGTTGCTTTTCCGACCTCAAAACCAGTTGCTACGCCGTCCTGTGCCGCCGAAAAATCGAACTTTGCGGAAAGCTCGTACAAGGTGGAGACTTCCGTCGATTTCACCGTAAACGGGTCTTTGTATATCGCGCCTGCGCCGATTTGGCTAAGATCCAACTGCCCTACGGGAGCGATTGCTACCGATTTGGAGTTATAAGGATTTAACGCTACCCATTCCGCCCCTTTGATTACATTGTCGTCATAAGACATCTGCGAGGTGGTGAAATCATCCGCGTACACCTTTTCCTCCCCTTCATACACATCGAAGGACAAGAGGTCAAAATTTGTACTATAAGAGTTAAAACCAAAGTACCCGTCCTGTACGGGGAATTTTTCAATGAGGGTCGAACCAAGTTCAGTATCCCCATCCTTTACGGTGTAGGTAATATCGTAATCGCCATCGGTGCGCTGTACAAAATCCAACTCTACCGTGGCAACCTCGGCAAGACGAGGAGAATACGGCATATCCTTCTTTTGGTCAACGCCTTCCTTAAACAACAGGGTGCTGTTGCCTGTGAAAATCAATGCGCCCGACGCTTTTTCAAAGATGGACACCGTAGATGGTGTACCAAACGAAAGGGCAAACCAAGACGCATTGGGGATAGGCAATTCCTGTACCTTCATCACCAAACGGCAATTCCCTTCCAACTTATAGCCTTGGCAAAGAATATGCCCCGGCCAAGCGTATTCGGTGGGTTGTACACGCATAGACGAATAGTCCGCCGCGATGGTTGCGTTGGTTGCCGTCCAGTTATTCGACAATGCCACCGTATTGAAGTTGTCCGAATAAACGGGTTGATTCGCCACAGCCGCATCGGCCGTATCTAAACCGTTTACCCCCATCCATGCGGACGAGGCGCAAGCGATTGCCAACGCGCCGATTACAGCGGTATAAATTCTCTTTTTCTGCTTTTTCATAATTACTCCTAAAAGTCAACGTCGGGGGTAAATCTTTCCAAGATAAGACGAATACCCAAGGTAAACGGCAACATAAATATCGAGAACATAATACCCAAGGTTGCCGCGTACAAGAGGTTTTCTTTGCCTTGCGATTGTACCATATTAAAGAGGAACCAAGGGATTGTCATTGCCTTGTTTTCAAAACCGCCTGTAACGGCGATTAACATGGGTTGCATCATAAACCCGAATACGCTGGTAAAAATAGCGATACTCCAGGTCGTAATGGTAGGCATAATCAAAGGAATGGTTACCGAGAACATTTCTCTAAAATATCCGCAACCGTCAATTTGCAACGCCTCGGGGATTTCCTGTGGAATACGCAGCATCGCGCCGCTCATCAAGATTACATTTGTACCCAAACCCATCAAAATACTAAACGCATAAATCACCGACCAAATTTGCGTATTGTCGGGCAGGTTAACGTCCAACCATTGATTGGTATTAATGTCAAACCACGAGAAAATTTCCGCAACGGGGCCGCCGATATTACCGTCGAACATACTGCGGTACGCCATAGTAAGCGCAACCATAGAAATAACGGACGGCATATAGAAAATTACCCTAAAGAATTTTTCCCCGTACACCTTTTTATAGAAGGAGTATGCCGTGTATAACGCCAACGGGAAAATAACCACGTTGATGAAAATTGCGCGGAATGTGTTTAAGAATGTGTTGAGGTTGGATTCATGTCCTTCATAGATGAAGAATTCTTTGAAGATTTTTACATATCTTTCAAAGCCAACAAATGTCAATTCGTTGTACATATTATATTTGAAAAAGGTCAAACGTACCGTTTCAAAGTTCATGTACACCCAGAAAATCAAGAAATGACTAACCGACAGCGTAAGCAAAGCGGTTAAAAATACGCCGCGTTTCCAGTTGATAGGCTTTTTCCGCTTGCCTGCGCCATTGTTAAGTTGTAAGGAGTTCATTCCTTCCATATATATTTACCTTAAAAATTATAAATTTTGAAAATTAACTGTTGTAATACTTACCATAAAAACGAATTACAAGCCCAAGCCGTAATATTCGTTCCATTCGTCAAAGCTCTTCTTCAAGTTGGTGTGAACGCGGTTAACAATTCTATCCGCAGCCTGATCAACGGGCGCCGTTCTGAATTCACCAAATACCGTTTCACGTTCTACGCCCATGAAGAGGGATACTTCTTGATAGAGATAGATGGGCGAAATCTGCGTTGCCGTCAAGGGATATTTGATAACGAAATCATCTGCGCCATAGTAAATGTTGAAGGTGGATTTTTGGAAATCCGTCCAAGCGTGATTAGGCGCGAGTTCATGAGGATTGTAAGCGAAAGGACGTACAACACCCGTCGATTTTGAGAAGTTTACAAGCTGTTCTTCGTTGCACATGAAAGCAAGGAATTCTTTTGCCAAGTCCTTATTCGTTGCTTTGTAGGGAACATACATTACATTGTCCGTTTGTACATAGGTCAACTTCTTCGCACTACCATCTTCGTTGGTTTCCGCACCGTCCGCCGTAGGAATGAACATCAATTTGATTACGGTATCTTCTTCCATGAATGCTTTGTATTCTTTTTCGAAGAAGTCACCCACCAAGCAAACCGCGATATTGCCCTTTGCAAAGTTTTCCTGCATCTTTTCCTTCTTCATACTACCATCATTGTTGGAGTTGTAAAGCTTACCTTCATCGTCAACGATGATTTTACGAACGAGATCCAACGCTTCTTTGTAACCGCTCTGTTTTACCAAATTTGCGCTCGACATATTGAAGAAATCATAGAAACAGCCTTCGTTGATATACTTGTTAGGCTCGTACATGCCTTGCAATTCTGCCCACCATACATAGAAGAGCGCATCGTACCAGTTGAGGTAGTCAACCGAATAGCCCCAAGGCGTGATGCCGTTGTTTGCCATACGTACGTCGGTCAAGTATGCCATCAATTCGGTTACGGTGTAAGGTTCGTGCGTCCAAGTTGCACCCGTTGCCAAGCCCTCTACGATAAAGGGGTTGCCCTCTTGATGGGTCGTGGAAAGCAAAATGGTTTCGTTGTAAGCAAGGGACAAAATTTGCGATGCCCAAGGCATACCCCAGGTCATTGCTTCACCACGTCCATAAATCTTTTGACGGGTAAATTGTTTCATTACGTTTTCGTCAATGTAATCTTTTACCTTTACCATACCGTTAGAGGTCTGCACTTCCGTTTCATATACAGAGGTCAAATCCTCTACCAAGCCGTCCTGTACATACGATTTCCAGTTACCGTTCGACATAATAATATCAGGCACGTTCGTATTCAAATACAAGTTTGCTTGATATGTAATATTGTTATCGGGGATAAGTTTATAGGTAACCCCTTCTTTGGTCGCACAAAAATCTTCCAACGAATCTTTCAACCATTGGTCGCCGTAACCACCATTGTAATAACGAATGGTTAATTCATTTTCACCCGAGCCTTTGTTGCCCTTACAAGCGCCCATCGCGCCGATACAGGAAGCCGCCGTTACCACTGCGAGCGCCATCGATACAATCTTTTTCTTCATAATATTTCTCCTATTTTGTAATTTTTTCTTAATGTAGGCTTAACCTTTGATACCGCCGCCAAGCGACATTTGCATAATTTGTTCTTGGAATGCCAAGAAAATTACGATAACGGGGATAATGGAAATCATAATCGCCGCGAAAAATTCGGGATAATGACTCGCATACAAGCCCTGCGTTACGTTGTTTTGAATAAATACCAACGCCGTGGAAACGGTAGGATGGGAAGGAAGGAATAATTGATAAGACGCATATTCGTTCCAAATACCGATAAAGCTAAGCATCCACAATGTACCGATGATGCCAACCGCTTGCGGTACCATAATTTGCACAAACACGGTAAAGTCGCTTGCCCCGTCGATTTCCGCCGCCTCCATATAGGTACGCGAAACGTTTTTGAACAACGCGTAAACCAACAGGAAGTTCATACCCGTACCGCCTGCATTCGACCAAATCATTGCAAAAAACGTATCATAGATTTGCAAATCGTTGAAGAACATATACAGGGTCGAGGTCGAGCCTGTGATACATACCAACATCGGTAAAACATGCAAGAAATACAAGGTGTTTTTCCCACGGAAATCAAACTTTGACAAGGCGTACGCCGCGCAAGTCGTCGAAACGATCATTGCCGTAGGACACGCCAGGCAAAGTATAAGCGAGTTGATAAACGCCTCACCCATATTAAAGCTTTCAAAAATAAAGGCATAATTGCTCCATTGTATCGTCTTAGGCCACGCCCAAGGCTCGTTTGAAAACTCGATATAATCCTTAAATGAATTGATAAATAGCCACACTTCCGGGAATATCAACAGTACCGTGTAAATACAAAAGACTACACAGGTTACAATTAAATATTTTTTATGGGAAGCGACTCTTTTAGCTGTGCTCATGCTGTTTCCTCGTTATTATTTTGTATATAAAACATTCAATACGCAATCATCTTCTACGGTATACGAAGTAACGATATTGCCGTTTTCCGTAACCACCGTTACATTGTAGCCGTCTTTTACAAGCGTGGAGAAGTTAAAATCATTCCCTTTGACAACCTGCACGGTGTAGCTTTCGCCGTCCGTTACCGATTTAATCGTTACCGTGCAATATTCTGCCTTCTTCGCGGTCAATGTAATATCCCCCGTGATTTTCGCATCAAGGTTATACGCCTTGCCGCCAACCGTCCAGATTTCGCCTTCTGCAAGCGCGTAGGGAGCAACCGCTTTCCCACCGATTGCAACCGCCGTTACTTGCGTTTTTACCCCGTAATTTTCAAAGGTAACAAATGCGTAACCGTCGTAGTTGTCCGTATCCGCAAAGGTTTTTACCGTTTCTACCTCGTAGCCTTCTGCGCCAACCCAAATGTTGCGGATGGCGTCGATTTGTTCCTGCGTTACACCGCAACCGAGCAAGTAGCTTGCCGTTCTGTCCGCAAGTGTTTCGCCTTCGAAGGTGTTAAGGTATGCGTAAATGCTATCTACCACCGTAGCTTGGGTTGTCGTTTGCCCTTTTGCCCAAGCGCCCGTCGTTGCGAACATGGAAGAGTAGTAATCCTTCTTCGAGTTTTCTTCGCTTGCGCCAAGCAAGGATTTCAACACGATTGCCATCGTACCCGTTCTATCACGCCCTACCGAGCAGTGCATATCGATAGGATAGTTATCCTTATCCGCAAATACGGACACGATATTTTTCACGTTTTCAAAGTTGTTGCGGTTGTTGAGATAGGTACTGTTATCCTCACGCGTAGTCAAACCCGATACATAGTAAGGGGTATCAAATACAAAGTATTGTTCGCCAAAATTCAGAGGGTCGTAGGTATTCGGCGCGTTGCTTGCTTCGTTTGTACCGCGAAGGTCCAAATCGCTCTTAATGCCGAGGTTTTCAAACGCCGTTTTCCCTGCGTCCGTTATCGTTTCCAAACGAGCCGAACGATATACAAGACCTTGCTGTACATAGCCGTAAACGGTTTCAAAACCGCCCAAATCGCGCGTGTTGGACACGCCTTCGATTTCTACCGTACGAACGGACGCGTCCGTTTCAAACGAGAAGATGGGCGAATAGGTCTTGCCGCCGTTTTCCATGTTGGCAATTACCTGCCAGTAGTATTCGGTATCCATAAAGGGATTTTCGAGGGCAACGCCTGCCGATTTATCCGCATTTTCTACCTTTTGTACCGTTTTGGTGAATTTGTTGTCAAGCGCAACGCGTACCGTGTACGAGGTTACGCCGCTCAAATCATCCGACCATTTCAACACATTGTTAACGGGTTGGTACGCATCGTTTTCCTTGTAAATTTCCACCAAACGCGCAACACCTTCCGCGGTGGTATCATTTACACAATTCAAAAATTCTTTATGTCCTGTCGTATATTCGTACAAGCTGTTCAAGTAGGTCAAATCAACCCCTTCGCTGTTCCACCAAGCGTTGATTTCCTTCGTGTTGAAGTTCAACGCACCCCCATCGTAAGGGGTTACCGCGCGAATAGAAGAGTTAAATGCAAAAGGATTGTTATCCGCTTTCGCTGTGTCAATGCCGTTAAGTACGCCAACAGACGTTGCGCCTACGCACAAAACAGCCACCAAAGTTTTTACCGCTTTTTTCATACTATCAATCCTCCTTTTTCTTATTCATAAGCACCGCCGCGCCTGCCATCGTAAGCATACCAACAGCACTCATCGCTACAACCGAGCCGCAACCCGAGCTGCTGGACGAAGAATCCGCCTGCGAATCCTTTTCCGAGGTAGCAGGTTCTTCGGGTACTTCCGAGGTGGTAGGTTCTTCGGGTTCTTCCGAGGTAATAGGATCTTCGGGTTCTTCCGAAGTGCCGGGTTCTTCGGGTTCTTCGGGAGTTTCCGAAGTGCCAGGGTCTTCGGGCGTTTCTACGATTTCCGTATAAACTACCGTGTAGTTTGCCGCGCCTTCTACCGTAATCGTTTCTACCTCAACTTCACCTGCAAATACCTTGTAGGTAAAGCCTTCGCGTGCAAACAACGCATTTTCTACCGTTGCGCCATAAGCAAGCTCGAAGGTGTAGGTATAGTTGCTTGCCAAGCCTTCGCTCGTGATAACGATGGTATAGGTTGCGTTCGTTTCTACAAATTTCGCTGTCAAGGCAATGTCACCCGTTACCACGTCGTTTACGAAATCCCACTTCACATCACCTACATACCAACCGATAAATTGACTGTTTTCTTTTACTGGCGTTTCGGGTTCTACCAACAAATCGCCGATATGATATATCGTTTCGGAGGCTACGCCGTCGAAGGTTACCACTACCTTGTTTTCATCTTCTACAACAACGATAATCGCGTAGTTTGCCTTGTTACCAGAGGTATCGGATGCGGAAATTACAACTGTCCAAGTGCCTTCCTGCAACTTACCGTCCACAACCGCGCCGTCCTGCCAAAGAACGCTAATATTCTCACTCGCAATCACGCCGTCCTTCGCATCCATCGCGCTTACTGCACGCAAGAAGGTTTCGTCGGAAGGAACTACTTCGTTTGCATTGAAATAATATACTTCTTTACCTTCCCAGTAAAGGATAGGTTTCTTCAAATCGCCCGTCTTGTAATCGCCAAGGGTATTTACGCCCGTTTCGCTTGCAAAAGCAACCTTTTCGCCCAAAGTAGCGGTTATGCCTTCTGCCTTTGTAACATATATACCGTCGATAGCTACGCTAACGCTTACCGTATCCCCTACCGTTACCGCAACGCGAACGGAGAACCATTCGTTTGCCGTCCAAAGGTAGGTTTCACTTGCCATTTCTTGACCGTTCACAATCACCGTTACGCGTTCGCTTGCCGTTGCTTTATCCCCTGTGAATACAACCTGGATACCGTCGTTAGCAGTGGTGGTGTAATGGGTAGAGAAGATTGCTTTGTTGTCCGCACAATCATTTTGCATCAAGAAGTTGTAAACAACGCTGCCGTTTGCGGTGATAGCGCTTTCCGCCGTTTCACCTGCTTTCACAATCTTTTCTGCCGCGCCGAACATATCAGTAACCGTCGTATATTCGGTATCTTCCGTTTCTACCATCTCAGGCTTTTCCGTCGTCCATTGACCTTTGTAAAGGTACAAGGTAACTTCGGGCAACAATGCGTTTAAGAAGGTGGTACGATCCGCAAGGTGCAAGGTCGTGCAACCATTGCCGTTGCTTGCCAACAAGTATTCGGGAACAGCGATGTAGAGGTAGTTGTTGCCGTGTGCATAGCTTACCTGTACATTGTTATCCATTTCGTACAATTCGCCAATCGTTTTACCGTTAATCGTCAATGCGGTAGAAATAGGCGCGCCGTATTTAAGTTTTGCATAGTTGGTGGGATCTGCCGCATCGCCAAGGAAATCTACGCCGTGCGTACCGAATTCCAAAATCGACTGCGACAAACCGTTGGTTACCAAGTTATTCCAAATGTTTGCCATACCCATATAAGGCAAGGGATCAGGAAGAACGATTTCATAATCAGCAGGTTCTTCCGTCGTCCATTCGCCGTTTACAAGGTATAAGGTGGTTGCGCTGAAGGTATATTCGTCCCCTGCTTCGTTGGTAATCTTCGCGCCCTCTTCGATTGCGAGGGTTGCATGCGAATAGCCGTTGTAGCCAGGTTCACATTCCGTTTTCTTCAACCAGAACAAGAGCTGGTTATCACCCCAAAGCGCAACGTTTATCGCTTCACCGTTCAAGCTAAAGCCCGAGTTGGTCACCGCCATAACTTGGTTGCTCGGTGTCGTAAAGCCAAGCGTATAATATTTCAAGGACAAACCGTAAGCACCCAACGCGTCGTTGTTCAAATGGTTGATATCACCAATGGATACAAAATCGGGCGTGTAGTCTACTTCCGTAGGTTCATCCGTGGGGGTATCCGTAGGTTCGTCCACCTTTAACTGCCATGCGCCGTCCTTATAAATCAAGGTCGTTTTGGGCAAGTAGTTGCCATCGTAGAAAGGCGTACCTTCTTTAATTTCAAGGGTGGGATATTCGTAACCGTTGCTTGCAACAAGCGCCGACGTAGGCACAGAGAAACCAACATATAAAATAATCGAGTCTAATCTATACCCATCGTCCTCTTGATACAATTCGTAGAAAGATTTACCGTTCAAGGTAATCGATCTTGAGGTTAAGCTATCCGTAGCCGCAAGGTTTGTTGCGTTCTCCGCCATCGACCAAGAACCGATAACCGTATAACCGTAGTTATTATCTTTGATAACCGCGGTGTTTTCCGTGTTATGGTTCCAAGTCCAAGGGCCAACCATGTCTGCTGTAACCGCTGGCAAATTCGGCGTACCATATTCAAGCTCTTCGTTAAGCAACCACATATTCAATGTGGTATCAAACTTAAATTCCCCTGCGGGAATACTTACCCCGCCAAAGGTAGCGCCTTCCAAAATTTCAATCACATTATATCCAGTCAAATTTTGGAACACAATCCACTTTTGATCGGGCCAACCTGAGATATCATCATTCGTTACTGCACGCGTTCCGCTCGTTTGTGAATTTTTATAGGTTACCTTGGATGCCAAGTTGCCCTTATCGGTATGATCCCAAGCAGCCTCGACATTATATTGCAACAACAACGTAGCCGCGCCATTGAAATCACCCTGCGTACCCCAAGGACCGACAAATGTTGCCTTAGGAAGATCCTCAGCAGGTTTTTCCATTACCGACCACTTTGCACCATCAAATTCCAAATCGATGTCTTCCGTAATTTCGTAAACGTTGGTGTCCGTACCGCCAATATTAAAGGTCGTACCAGCAGGGATATGTAAAATCGCGCCTGCCGCAGGGTTGGTCTCAAGACGCATAACAATACCGCCCTCTGCGCCAATCCAGTTGGGACAATAGAAGGAAATGTTGGTGGTATCCACCGCCGCGCCATTCATCGTCATGCTGGTAAGCAAGTCACCAAAGTTTGCGTCCAAGTTACCATTTCCCGTGATGCCGCCATCGAATTCTAAGAACGTACAAGGGGCACCATCTTGGGGATGGGAATAGTTATTCCAAGTACTGTGAATTGTGTTGAAGGTTACAGGCACCGTTTCTACAACAACAGGAGCCTCGCAAATTGCCCAAGTCGTACCGTTAAATTCAAGGTAGATATCTTTCGAAATCGAATAGAGGTTGGTATCTTCGCCACCGTTTTTGAAGCTTGCGCCTGCAGGGATATGTAAAACCGACCCAGCTGCAGGAAGCGTTTTCCAACGCATTACGATACTGTCGCCCTGACCATCAACCCAGTTACGGCAAACAAAATCAAGGTTGCTACTATCAACAGGCTTACCATTCAAGGTTGCTTTCGCGTAAACATCGCTGTAATCCCCGTCAAGGTTACCGACACCAATGCCGCCGCTAAATTCCAAAATGGAACAAGCCAAATTCGCGTGAACATAGTTATTCCAGAAAGAATGTACGCCCGTGAATTCTACCGCTTTCGTTTCTTTCATATTTACGGTAACGCTGTCGATGTAATATACTTCCGCACCCCCCTTTACACGCGCGCCAACCGAAATGAATGCCAAATAACCATTCGCATCCGTCATATGTGCAAATGAGGTTGCATTCAAGGTGATGTCGCACCACGAGGACATATCATAAGCTCCTGTGCCATATTGCACCTGTTGCGAGCCATCCGCTGCAACGTTCGTTCTAAATTCGTCCGCGCTAGTATACCCAGGGGAATAAATTCTCACCACAATACTATCCACCGAGCTTGCCTTGATTTTCGCCGTGCTAAAATCAAGACTAACATAAGCTAAGTTACTCGTCGTGGTAAGTTTTAATACTGAACCCGTGTAGCCAGTAGGCAACCCCTCGGTTGCACCATCTATGTATTCAAAAGGCACCGCGCCATTATACTTGCTTACGGTGAACTGACCATCGTTGGTAAATTCAGTCTCCAACGTTGTTGCATCTGCCTTTACCTCCGTTTTCTTTACGTTGAGAACCCCCAAGAAAAGACAGCAAAACGAAAGAAGTACGGTTAATCCGATTAAATAAATACGTTTCGTTAAGGTTTTCATAACTAACTCCTTAATCTTCTTTTCACCATTCAAGGTGAAATCACGCAAAGCCGAGGCTCGGCTTTGCATATTTCTACATAATTGTTAATTTGCAGGGAAAAATTCT
>JAZTYG010000011.1:0-66206 GCA_045636845.1 Candidatus Scatosoma sp. | reverse complement strand
TAAACTACTTCAGACTTATCGAATCGATGGAAGGCCATGATTTTGGCGATCTTCTTAATTAAGGAGGGGCGTTATGAAGAAAATTTTAAGTTGTATTCTCGCGGTAGTAATGCTTGCGTTTGGTCTTACTTCTTGTTCGATTTTAGGCGGCGCTGGCGGTGATAGCCAGGGCGCAGGCAACAGCTCTACCAACAAAAATACCAACACGATTGAGTTTGTCAATACCGAGTTGGTGTTGGAAATTGGTGAAAGCGTGCAGGCAGAAGTAACGACCTCGAAAAAGAACGCTCCTGTATTTTGGTCGATCCGTGATGCGGAAATCGCATCGGTTAGTGACAAGGGCTTGATTACGGCCCTTGCCGCTGGCGAAACGGTTTGCTATGCGGAATTTGGCGGTCAAACGGCAATGTGTCTTGTTACCGTTAAGGAACAAAGCGCAACCCCCGAACTTTCCATCGTTGTACCTTATGATGGCAACCAAGTATCCATGTATGCAGATACGACGCTTGCGTTGGACGAAAAGGTGAAATTCGGTGACGAAGTTGTGACGGACGCAACGGTAGAATATACCGTAGCGGATGCACAAATCGCAACGGTTTCCAACGGTACGATTAACGCGCTTGCTGTTGGCGAAACGACGGTAACGATTGTTGCAAGCTACAATGGTCAAGTTGTAGAAGCAACGGTAACCGTAATGGTTATCAACACGGTAAAGGCAATTAAGGCGATTACGGCTTATGGTCAAAGAACGGCTTACACCATTGGTGACAAGTTTGTATTTGATGGTTTCGTTGACATAGAATATACGGATGGCGATACGGAAAGCAAGGTAAATTACTACACGGTAAACATCGCGAACTTCTCTTCGGCGAAGGCTGGCGAATATGAAATTATCGTAAGCGTAGGCGATGTATCCTACACCTATACGGTAACCGTAGTAAAGGCTACTTCTTTGAAGATCTTGATGATCGGCAACAGCTTCTCGCAGGATACCGTTATGTGGATGCCTGCAATTGCAAAATCGCTTGGTTTCACCGATATTGAGGTTGGTACGCTTGTAAAGGGCGGCTGCACGTTGGAAATGCACCATGATTATATGGTGAACAATACACCTGCTTACGAATTCTTGTATGGCGACGGTGAAGGTTGGACGACCACCTATAACTGCACGATGGCACAAGGTCTTAAGATTACCGATTGGGATTTTGTATGCTTGCAACAGCAAAGCAGTAACAGCGGTAACGTAGCAAGCTACAACAGCGATTTGGATGAGTTGGTTGATTATGTACAAAAAACCACGCTTAAGAAAGACAGAGTGAAGCTTGTTTGGAACATGACTTGGTCGTATCCTGCGGGTTCGGATTGGTTTGGCGGCTTGTACGACAACGATACGATGAAGATGTATAACTCCATCATGTCGGCGGTACAGGAAAAGATCGTGACGAATAAGAACTTCTGCTTGATCTCTCCTGCAGGTACTGCTATTCAAAACGGTCGTACCTCTTCGGTTCTTGAGGTAAACTTTGCGGGTGCTGACGATGCTACGCTCGATGCATGGAACCGTGACGGCGCGCACTTGTCTGTGTATGAAGGCCGTTTCACCTCTTCCTTGTCGATGTTCTGTACGGTTACGGGTTATACCCCTGATGAAATCACCTACAACCCGACAAATGTAGACGCAATCGAGGCAAGAGTGATCCGTGAAAGCGTTAAGAATGCGTTGGCAAATCCTTTTGCTGTAACGAATTCTAACTACTAATTAACATAAAAGTATGCGAATGAGTTCTATGTTTTCATAGAACTCACTCGCAATGCTTTTTTTATATTTCATATTTTCTTTATTTTTTTATTCAAATGCTTGGATAGTGTTTGGTTTTGTATTAAAATATAAGTGTAATATGTTTTATCAAAATGCTTGCTATCCGCAAAACGGCGGGGGCAGGGTTGAGATGAAGAAAAAAATAGTGGAGAAAATAGACAAATGCAAGATAAGAGATGTGTCCATTTGGACTTTCACACTTCCGAATTGATTGAAGGGATCGGCGCAGGATTTGACGCGGAAGAATTTAAGGCGAATTTGGTAAAATCGGGGATTGACTCGATTACCCTTTTTGCGAAATGCCATCACGGTTGTTTTTATTACGAGGATACAAAATTCTTCAAACATCCTCACCTTTGCGGCAGCTTGTTGGATAAACAGGTGCAGGCTTGTAAAGAAGTAGGCGTGTCGGCGAAAATTTACCTTTCCGCAGGTTATGACGAACATATTGCCCGTCAACATCCCGAATGGTTAGAACGCGCGGAAGGCGGTTTGCAAAAGCGCGACGATACCTATTTCCGTAGAATTTGCTTTAACACCCCTTATTTGGATATTTTGGTGGCGCAAACGGAAGAAGCGGTGAGAAAGTACATGCCCGACGGCGTATTCTTCGATATCATGGCAGATTGGCCTTGCTATTGCGAATACTGTCAAGCGGAAATGGTGGAAAAAGGGCTTGACCCCGACAGCTATGAGGATCATTTGCAGCAGGCAAAAGACGTCTTGGCGAAATACACGTCTCGCTTAGAAAAAGCGGTACACGCAATTAAACCCGATTGCGTTATTTTCCACAACGGCGGTGACTTCCCTGTGGGGAGAAAGGATAGAATGGATTGCTGTCACCAGTTGGAAACGGAATCGTTGCCTACGGGTGGTTGGGGATACGACCATTTCCCTCTTTCCATGGCATATCTTCGTCGTCAAGGGAAAAACTGTATCGGTATGACGGGTAAATTCCACCGCGGTTGGGGGGAATTTGGCGCGTTCAAATACAAAGCGGCGCTCAAATATGAGGCGGCGCAATGCTTGGCGTTGGACGCAGGCTACTGTGTGGGCGACCAAGTGCATCCTTCGGCAAAGTTGGATGATTATACTTATGAAAATATCGGCGAAGCAAACGCGTATGTAAAAGCGCGCGAGGCTTGGCGTGGCGGTAAATATTTGGCGGAAGCAGCAATGTATTCCCCTCATGGCGGCAACGGAAGGGTAGGGCTTTCCCGTATCCTTTTCGAGGAAAAAATCTTGTTCGATTTGATTGACGAAGAGGAAATTTCCAACCGCTATAAAGTAATTTTCCTTGCAGACGACGTGGAATTGTCGGAAAGCGAATACAAGGCGTTGAAGGCGTACGTTGCAAACGGCGGTAAACTGTTGGCGATGGGGCGTAACGCGTTGTTTAACGGCAAAACTGCGTTTGATTTGGGCTGTGTATATCAAGGGATAGATAAAGAAATTCCTTGCTATATTCAACCGAATTACGATTTGAAATGTGCAAACGGTATGGCGTTTGTTGCCTATGAAAAGGCGTACAATATCGAGGCGACGGGTAAAGTGCTTGCGGATAAGCTTTCCCCTTACTTTACGAGAAGGGGCATCCGTTATTGTTCGCACTTGCACACCCCTTACGACCCCGAAAAGGTATCGGCAGGCATCACGGAAGGTGCGGACGGTATCTATATTGCCTCCGATTTGTTCTCGCAATACGCAACGGATGGCTCTTTGACGGCAAGACAGATTATTTCGCCCTTGCTTGATATGTTGCTCGGTGAACGCACGGTGGTAACCGATTTGCCTACTCCGGGTAAAGCGGCGTTGTATGAAAAGGGCGGTAAAACCGTTTGCCACCTTTGGTATGCGAATACCATCAAGCGCGGCGACGGCGTGGAAATCGTAGAAGATATCGTTACCTTGTCAAAAGTAACGACCTCGATTAAATGCGAAAAGCCGAACAAGGTTGTTTTGCAGCCTGCAAATCAAGCGTTGGAATTTGACTATAAAGACGGCAGAGTGTCTTTCTCGATAAAAGACTTTAACTGCTACGAAATCGTTGAAATTTACTAATTTTAAGGGCGTTAAAGATATACGCTGCGATGTTTTTTTGACGATTGAAAGAGAGTGCGGGGATGATCCTGCGGCGGATATTGTTAAGGCGGTTTCTTTTTTGCAAAAGCAGTTAAAGATTTAATCATTTTTGAGGGGTAAAATGAAAAACACACTTCTTGTCGAGGTGTGTTTTTTGTTAATGGAAATATTACAAAGAATGATACGAGAAATTTCTTTTGAAAGCTTGACAAGGAGAGGGAAAAGGTCGTATAATTAAAAATAGTGAAAATAAATTTGTGAGGTGTACAAATGAAGAAACTCAAAAAGTTGCTTTTGACGCTTACGGCTTTGGGTGTGTTGGCTGGTGCAACGGCGTGCGATATTTCGGCAAGCTTTGGCGATGTGAATATCGGCGGCGTAAACCTTGGCGACTTGCTTGGTGGCGGTACGGCTTCGGAAGAAAGCGCAAGCGAAAACTTACCCGAAGACAGTGACCCCATTAGCGGCCCTGATACGCCTGCTCCCGAAACTTCCGAAGACCCTACGACTTCTGAAGCCCCCGATGGCGGTGAAGAGGAAGGGGATAAGGAAGAATATCCCGTAATTACGATTGCGGAAGCGTTGGAACTTTGCGGTGAGTCTGGTAATATCACGGAAGAAAGATATTATATCCGCGCAATCGTTGATTCCATCTTGAATCCTGCTTATGGTCAAATGAGAATTAAAGATGAAACGGGTATGATTGAGGTTTACGGTACGTACAGCGCTGACGGTGAAATCGGTTATGCAGACTTTGAAAGCAAACCTGTAAAAGGCGACGAAGTATTGCTTCATTGTATCCTTCAAAATTACAACGGCACGAAAGAAATTAAAAACGCTCGTTTGATCGAATTCACCCCCGACGTGGAAAAAGTGGATGAAAGCGAATATGCTGAAATGTCGATTGACGAAGCGCGTAATGCAGCGAAGGGCGCTCTTGTAAAAATTGAAGGCGTAGTTGCACAAATCACCTACGCAAACGGTATGAAACCTAGCGGTGTATATCTCGTAGACGGTACGAACTCTATCTACGTTTACGACAACGATATTGCAGGTCAAGTTACCGTTGGTAACAAAATCACCGTAATCGGCGAAAAGACCTACTGGGTATTAGAAAAGGAACAAACCGCGGCAGCAAAACACGGCTACAACGGTTGCAACCAGTTGGAAGCTGCAACACTTATTGACAACGACAATGGCAACCATGAGTTTGACAAATCCTGGATTGAAGAAACCACGGTAAAGGCAATCATGGATACCCCTGTATCGGAAGATATTACGACGACCATTTACAAAGTAAATGCGTTGGTAAAAACGGCACCTGGTAACGGGTTCATCAACTACTACATTGACGACCTTGACGGCGTAACGGGCAGCTATGTTTATACGCAATGCAATGGTAATGATTTTGACTGGGTGGATGCGTTCAACGGTAAAATTTGCACCGTTTACCTTTCGGTTATCAACGCAAAGAGCACGGATACCGGTTGCGTTTATCGTTTCCTTCCCATCATGATTATTGATGAAGGTTACACCTTCAACACGAACAATGCGGCGCAGTTTGCTGTGGAATATTATGGTGTGGATCAATTTGCGAGCACGTACACCGCAGACCCCGCTATCGAAATGGTAACGGAAGTTTCTTCGGAATTGTTGGGCTTTAGCGGCGCGCAGCTTTCCTACTCCTCTAACAATGAAAGCGTAGCGTATTTCACCACGGATAATGGCGTAACGACCTTCCATTGCGGTACGAACGGTACGGCTGTGGTAACGATTACCGGTACATATAACGGCATTTCGTTCAGCGAAGATATCACGATTACCGTAGGCGAAGCGGTTAGCTACGATTATATCTCGGTTAAGCAGGCAATCGGCTGGGATGCTGATGAAATTGTAACGGTGAAGGGTATCGTAGGTCCTTCCGTTGTTAACAAAAACGGTTTCTACCTCTTCGATGAAGAAGGTTTCATGATTGCTGTTTTGGTAAACTCCACGGAAGAATTTGTTGGCCTTGAAATTGGTCACGAAATCATTTTGACGGGTATGCGTGAACGCTATGTGAAAGACGATTCGAGCACGATTGCAGGTCAAACCTGTATCGTGAATGCGGAAATTCTTGTAAACAACTACGGCAACCACACATATTCTACGGCAAGATTTGTAACGGATGCGACGGGTGCGGATTTCGGCGGGTTGGACGTGAAGGTTGACTACTCCACGACGGTATTCGTATTGACGGGCACGATTGTAATTAACGAAACCCCTTATTATACGAGCCTTAGCTTCACGGTTGATGGTCAAAAGATTACCTTGTACTGCTCTGGCGCGGGTCAATACAGCTGGTTGAAACAGTTTAACAATCAAGAGGTAACCTTGGAGGTTGCGGCTTGTAACTGGAACGATAAGGACTTCTGGGCAGGCTGCGCGTTGGCGGCTTATACGGCTGACGGCAAGGTATTGAACACCTTGAACTTCGACACCTATTGATAACTTGTAAAAATGTAAAAAGCAGGACATTCCGTCCTGCTTTTACTTTATAGGGAAAGGTCGCAGGTTTATTAAATTAAGACATTGTTCCTTATAGGAAAAATACTTTCATACGCTTGCAAAATTGGGCAAGATATGATACAATAAACGATAAGAAGTATATTCCTTTAGGGAGGATAAAACATGAATGTAGTAATAGGTCAATCGGGCGGGCCTACCTCGGTTATCAACGCAAGCCTTGCGGGCGTTTTTGACGGCGCAATAAAGGCAGGTGTAAACAAAGTTTACGGTATGAGAAACGGCATCTTCGGTTTGATGAACGAAAACCTTGTGCTGTTGAATGATTTGCTTGGCTCGGAAGGACAGATTGATTTGTTAAAGCGTACCCCTGCGTGCTATCTTGGTAGCTGTCGTTACAAGTTGAAAAACGCAAAGGACAGCGTGGCGGAATATGAGAAAATTTTTGCGGTTTTGGAAAAGTACGAAATCGATTGTTTCTTCTATATCGGCGGCAACGACAGTATGGATACGGTGGAAAAATTATCCGCCTACGGCAACAAAATCGGCAGTAAAATCCGTTTTGTCGGCGTACCGAAAACGATTGACAACGATTTGGCTGTAACCGACCATTCCCCTGGATATGGCAGCGCGGCGAAGTTCGTTGCAACGACGATAAAAGAGCTGGTTTGCGATTGCGCCATCTATGATTTGAAGGCAGTAACCATCGTAGAAATTATGGGTAGAAACGCAGGCTGGCTTACGGCGGCGTGCGCCTTGGCAAAAGGCGAAGATTGCGACGGCGCGGATTTGATTTTCCTGCCCGAAGTACCCTTTACGATGGAAAACTTTTTTGAAAAGGTTTCCGCTTGTTTGGAAAAGAAAAAGGCGCTTGTGATTGCGGTGTCGGAAGGTGTAAAGCTCCCCGACGGGCGTTATGTTTGCGAGCTGGCTGTGCGAGATGCGAAAGAGGACGTATTTGGGCATAAGCAGTTGACGGGTACGGCGTTGTTCTTGGCGAATGAATGTGCAAAGCGTTTGGGCGTAAAAACACGCGCTATCGAATTATCCACTTTGCAACGCAGTGCGGCGCATATCTCTAGCTTGACGGATATCAACGAAGCGTACGCGGCAGGCGAAGCGGCTGTTTCGGCGGTAAAGGCAGGCAAAAGCGGCGTGGCGGTAACCCTTCTTCGTACGGGTGACAAGCCTTATCATTTCACAACGGACGTGGTTGCGATTGAGGAAATTGCAAACAAGGAAAAGGTATTCCCTCGCGAATGGATTAACGAAGATGGTACGGGTTTGACGGATGCGTATATCCGTTACGCATTGCCTTTGATTCAAGGGGAGCTGACCCCCATTTACGAAAACGGCTTGCCCAAGCACATTATCCCTCTTAAATAATAAGGGGGAAATAAGGGTATTAACCGAAAAAATGAGGAGTATTCAAGAAATAATAAATAGAAATACGGTATATAATGTGATATAATAACTATATAAATCAATATGGGAGCAAAACGATGAAAAAAACGATGAAAAAAATTGTTGGCGTATTGTTAGGCTTGATGAGCGTATGCGCTTTGTCCGCGTGTGATTTGTCGGCTTTGATGGGCGGCGGTTCTACGGGTGAAAGTACGCAAATCGAAAGCGCAACGAGCGAAGGGAATGGAGACCATAAGCACATTTATATCCGTGTGCCTGAACGCGCCGCAACCTGTAAAGCGGAGGGGAACGTAGAGTACTGGAAATGTACCTGCGGCACTCTTTTTGCGGACAATAAAGGTATGACGGAAACGACCTTGGAAGTGGTATCGATTTCGAAACAAGAACATACCTTAACCTATACGGCAGGCATTGAACCTACCTGTAAAAATGGCGGTAGCTTAGAACACTGGACCTGTTCGAGCTGTGCAACAACCTATGCGGATGCAGATTGCACGCAAGAAATTAAAATTGGGGATATTATTTTGAAGGCTTCGCACGACCTTACGCATCACGAAGGCGTACCTGTAAACGGTAGAGAGAACGGTGTGGTAGAACACTGGACTTGTTCGGGCTGTAACGACTATTTCGCCAATGCGGAAGCTACGCGTAAAATGAAAGAGGAGGATACGGTGCTTGTGTCTGCATTGGGTATTCCCGATTTCATTGTAGAAGTACCCGTTGGTCACGACCCTGTTGTTTTGCAGTTGACGGACACGCAGCTTATCGACTCGTCACAGGCTCGTTCGCCTTTGAGCCAAGGCTATAAAGCGCATTGGGCGCCCGACCGTTTGGATGATCTTTGCTTTAACTACATAGACGAACTCATTGAAGCGGCAAATCCCGATTTCATCATTATCACGGGTGACTTGGTGCATGGTATGTATGATGATAAGGGGACATCGTTGCTTGCGTTGATTGAGTATATGGAAAGCAAGAAAATTCCTTGGTCGCCAGTATTTGGCAATCACGATAATGAAAGCGCGATGGGTGCCGATTGGCAATGTGAACAGCTTGAAAACGCGGAATATTGCTTATTTGAACAAAGAGAATTGTCGGGTAACTGCAACTACTCGGTAGGTATCGCGCAAGGCGGCGAGCTTCTTCGTGTATTCTATATGTTGGATACAAATGCAGTAGACGCGCCGAGCGAGGCAAGTCTTGCAAACGGCCATACGATTAGCGATTACTGCGGCGCGAAACCTGACCAAATTAACTGGTGCTTGGAACAAGTAAACTATTTGAAAAAACATACTTCTAATGTAGAAATTTCTCTTGCTTACCACATTCAACCCAAAGTATTTGAAGAAGCATATTTTGAAAAGTACGGTTGGAGCTTGGTGGAAAATAAACCGAATATCAACATTGACCTTTACGAAGGGAAAGAAGAAGGGGATTTTGGTTATATCGGCAAGCAGTTAATCGGCGGTTGGGATCACAATAAGGAGTTCTTTAATGCGATGAAAGGCTTGGGCCTTGACTCCATTTTTGTAGGTCACGTGCATTACAACACGGCAAGCGTTGTATATGAAGGCGTTCGTTTGCATTATGGCGTAAAATCGGGTGAACATGACCGCGTAAACGCCATGAATTTAGAAACTGGTGTTATTGAAGAAAAAGACTGTATTTCGGATAAGAGTAAGTATAGCCCGATTATCGGCGGTTCTATCATCGTTGTATCGAAGACGGATGGGTCGCTTAAAGACGTGTACAACTACTACTGTACGGATGCAGCGGGCTTGATTAAAAATGGTGAAATTCAATGGGACCGTGTTGCATCGTCTAAGGCAAAAGCGTTTGCACCGAGAAGAGAATATGCTATTTTTGCTAAAAAAGACGCTTAATTGTAATAATTTAATAAAAAACAAATGAATTGCATTTGGAGGATAAGATGAAAAAAATTATCGGTTTATTGTTGGGCTTGATGAGCGTATGCGCTTTGTCCGCGTGCGATTTGTCGGCTTTGATGGGCGGCGGTACGTCGGGTGAAAGTACGCAAATCGAAAGCGTAGACAGCGAAGCAAGCGGCGAACACAAGCATATTATGGTGCGCGTATCCGAACGCCAAGCGACCTGCGCTATGGAAGGTAATGAAACATACTACAAGTGTACCTGCGGCGCGCTTTTCGAGGACGCGATGGGTAAGAAGGAAACGACCTTGGATGCGGTTACGAAGGCGAAGCTGGAACATACCTTGAAGTACACCGCTGGCATTGAAGCTACCTGTATTTCCGGCGGTAGATTAGAACATTGGACCTGTTCGACTTGTGCAACGAGCTTTGCAGATGAGGCTTGCACGCAGGCGGTAAAATTGTCCGATGTAACCTTGGCAAAAGCGCCGCACGACCTTACGCATCATGAAGGTTATCCCATCAACGGCAGAGAAAACGGCTTGTTAGAACACTGGACCTGTAATTATTGCAGCAGCTATTTCGCAGACGAGGCGGGTACGGATAAGATTAATAAAGCGGATACCATTTTGTATTCGGTGTTGAACATTCCCGATTTCGTGGTAGAAGTACCCGTTGGGCGCGACCCCATCGTGCTGCAGTTATCCGACACGCAAATCATCGACGCAGGGCAAACCCGCCCTGGTCGTGACGGCGTAGAAAAGAACCTTTGGGCAACGGATAAGATGGATGAACGTTGCTTTGATTACTTAACGGAAGTTATCACCGCAACCAACCCCGATTTTATCATCATTACGGGTGACGTGATTTACGGTGAATTTGACGATAACGGTACGGTATTGCCTGCGTTTATCGAATTTATGGACAGCTTCCAAATTCCTTGGTCGCCCGTATTCGGTAACCACGATAACGAAAGCGCAAAGGGCGTTGACTGGCAATGTGCACAGTTGGAAGCTTCCGAATATTGCTACTTTGAACAAAATAATGTGTCGGGTAACGGTAACTACTCGGTAGGTATCGCGCAGGGCGGCGAGCTTCTTCGTGTATTCTATATGATGGATAGTAACGCTTGCGGCAATGCAACCCAAGCGGATAAGGATAGCGGTAAGGTTCTTTATAACTTTGCAGGCTTTAAGCCGGATCAAATCAACTGGTACACCGAACAAATTACGACCTTGAAAAAGTATGCGCCCGATGTGAAAATTTCGTTTGCATACCACATTCAACAGTTGGTATTTGCGGATGCGTATGAAAAGTATGGTTTTGACCAAGGCAACAAATACCAAGATATCAACCTTGATACGATGGAAGGTGTTGCGGATACCGACTTTGGGTATATCGGCAGACAAATGAAAGGGCCTTGGGATACCGATTATAAGGTATATGAAGGCATGAAGAAGTTGGGCGTTGACTCCATCTTCGTGGGCCACGAACATTGCAACAATGTAAGCGTTGTATATGAAGGTATTCGCTTTACCTACGGCTTGAAGTCGAGTGAATACGACCGTTATAATGCCCTTCTTTCGGACGGTACTGTGAAGGGGGCGTATGGCTATGAAATGCCGAAAGACAATACCCCTCTCATCGGCGGTACGGTTATCGTGTTGTCGGATGAAGACGGCGTGATTGAGGATTGCTACAACTACTACTGCGGTTTTGAAGATGGTAAAATTGACTGGAGCGTATACGAACCCGATGTACCCGAATCGGTGATGGAAATTCCCGATTTCGTGGTAGAAGTTCCCGTTGGCCGCAACCCTGTTGTGTTGCAGTTGTCCGATACGCAGATTATTGACGCTGCGCAAACCCGCCCCGGTCGTGACGGCGTAGATAAGAACCTTTGGGCAACGGATAAAATGGACGAACGTTGCTTTGATTACTTAACGGAAGTTATCACCGCAACCAACCCCGATTTTATCATTATTACGGGTGATGTTATTTACGGTGAGTTTGACGATGCAGGCACGGCTTTGACCTCGTTTATCAACTTTATGGACAGTTTCCAAATTCCTTGGTCGCCTGTATTTGGTAACCACGATAACGAAAGTGCAAAGGGGGTTGACTGGCAGTGTGCACAGTTGGAAGCTTCCGAATATTGCTACTTTGAACAAAATAATGTGTCGGGGAATGGTAACTATTCGGTAGGTATCGCGCAAGGCGGCGAGCTTCTTCGCGTATTCTATATGATGGATAGTAACGCTTGCGGCAATGCAACCCAAGCAGATAAGGATAGCGGTAAAGTTCTTTATAACTTTGCAGGCTTTAAGCCGGATCAAATCAACTGGTACACCGAACAAATTACGACCTTGAAAAAGTATGCGCCCGATGTGAAGATTTCCTTTGCATATCACATTCAGCAATCGGTGTTTGGCGAGGCGTACGCAAAGTACGGCTTTAACCAAAACGAAAAGATGCAAAACATCAACCTTGATACGATGGAAGGGGTTGCAGACACCGACTTTGGTTATATCGGCAGACAAATGAAAGGTCCTTGGGATACTTCTAAAACCGTTTACAATGCCATGAAGAACATGGGTGTTGACTCTATCTTCGTAGGTCACGAACATTGCAACAACGTAAGCGTTGTGTATGATGGTATCCGTTTCACCTACGGCTTGAAATCGAGCGAATATGACCGTTATAACTGGTTGAACGGCGATGGTACTGTGGACGGCGGTTATGCAAAGGCAACGGGTTCTAAATCGATGGTAGGCGGTACGGTAATTGTGCTTACGAAAGCTAATGGCGCAATTGAAGATTGCTACAACTATTACTGTGGTTTTGAAAACGGTGAAATTGACTGGACGAAGTATAAAAAGGTTACGGTAAACGGCTTGCAATACGGCGGTGTAAACGTAGCGACTGCGGAAATGTACGCAGACGGCGCAGTTACGGCGCAGGCGGTTGAATTTAACGGTCAAAACGTATATGCAGTTACGGCAAACTCGCAGGGCAAGTTGTTTATCAATACGGCACTCTTGAAAGGTAAAACGACCCTTACCTTCAGCTTGTATATGGAAAATGCTGTTGGTACGGGCGTATTGAACCCGTTCGCTCTCCGTGTAAAACCCGACAACGGCTCGATCAATGGACTTCCCGGCGCACTCGTAGATGCTAGCAATGGCAATAAACAATACATTCAATTTAAGGTAGGCGACAAGGCGGATGATGATGCGGTTCGCTTGCAGCTTGGTGTATGGCAAACCTTCACGGTGGACATTTCTAACTTTGCGGAGGCTTGTACCGAATTATCCTTTAATATTTACGCAGGGAATACCCTTTATTTGAAAGACATTGCGCTTAGCTAAGCGTGGAATAGGAAAGACACCCGACAACGGGTGTTTTTCTTTTATGCGGTGGGTGAAAACTTTTGCTAAACTATTGACACTGTATAGGGAAGATGGTATAATATTTAAAATTATTTATAATTTTAAGGGTGTGTTTTATGACGGAATTTGAATTTAAGCACAGAGATCAACACGATAGAGAGTTAGAGTGGAACCGTTTAAGGGTATTTTTAGGCGGAGAATTGCTTGAAAAATGCCATGAGGACGTTTTGGCGTTAAATGCGGAATTTGCCTATTCGGATGAACCCATTCCCTTTGAGGATATTTCCTCGTTAGAATTTAAGCCTTTGAAAAAGGGCGAGGTTTGGTCCACGCAAAATTTCGGTTGCGCGTGGTTTCACTTGACGGGGAAACTTGACAAAGATATCGACCGTAACAATTTGATGTTGGATTTTGCATGCGGCGGCGAAGGCTTGCTGGTGGATAAAAACGGCCATGCAATCAAGGGCTTTACGGCAGGCTCGCGTGTGTTTGAATACCGCAATGAAATGTCTATCAAACGCTACTATCCCGTGGATGAACACGTGATAGACGAGGACGGGAATATCGACCTTTATATCGATTGTGCCTCGAATAACCTTTTGGGGGATTTTAAGGACGTTTGTACCTTGGAAGCGGCGGCTATCGTCCGAGAGGATAAGGAAATGCAGGAGCTGTATTTCGATTTTGATATGCTGTTCGATTACTGCTTGGGCACATCTTTCAAGGAAGAAAGAAAGATTAAGGTGTTGTACGGTTTGCGAAAGGTAATGAACTTGATCGTCTACAACGCCCCTGACGTTTATCCGCGCGCGAAAGAGATTATCAACGAATTGTTCGCCCTTACGGGCTTTGAAAATATCAAGGTAACGGCGGTAGGACACGCGCACGTGGATTTGGCGTGGCTGTGGCCCATTCGCGAAACCAAGCGCAAGGCAAAGCGTACCTTTGCCAACGCCATTTACCTTTTGAAACGCTATCCTAACTTCCACTTTGTTGTACCTCAACCCCAACAGCTTGTTTGGATGAAGGAATTAGACCCGAAGCTGTATGAGGAAATTAAGCAGTTTGCCAAAGAGGGCAGGTTAGAACCCGTTGGTGGCGGTTGGGTAGAAAATGATACCAACGTGCCCTGCGAAGAAGCGCTTGTCCGTCAGGAATTATACGGGCAAAAGTTTTGGAAAGAGGAATTTGGCTATTACGTAAAATTACGTTGGCTGCCCGATACCTTTGGTTACAGCGCAGGTATGCCGCAAATCTTGAAACTGTCCCAGCAGGACTACTTTATGACCATCAAAATTTCTTGGTCAGACCGTACTTTATTCCCTTTCCACACGTTCAACTGGGCAGGGCTTGACGGTACTAGCGTGCTTGTGCATATGCCCCCTGAAGGCACGTACAACTCCTATGCAGGGCCTCGCGCGGTTATGGCAGGGAAAACGAATTTACGCGACATCGATCAAAAAGAAGATTTTATGATGGTGTACGGTATCGGCGACGGTGGCGGCGGCCCGTCCGTGAAGATGATGGAACGCTTAAACCGTATGGAAAACGTTGCGTATCTGCCCAAGGTAAAGCAATCGTCCGCGCACGGCTATTTTGACGGCTTGGTGGGGAGAAAATTGCCCACCTATAAAGGGGAAATGTACCTTGAAAAGCACCGCGCGACTTATACCTCGCAATCGAACAATAAGAATTTTAACCGTGATTGTGAAAGTAAGTTAATAGCGTACGAAGCGTTGCTCTCCTGTTTAGGAAAACAAGGGGATAAAAAGACGATTGACGAGCTTTGGAAAGAAGTTCTCCTCTATCAATTCCACGATATTTTACCCGGTTCGTCCATTCAAAGGGTATATAAAGAAACGGATATTGCGTATGCGGAAATCTTGAAAAAGCTGGAAAATCTTGCAAACGAGCAGGGCGTTTCCTTTATTGCGGACAAGGGGAAAAAACTTGTTAATATGTCTAAGGAAACGGTAGTAAGGCTTGAAAAATGCGGTGATGGGTACTTATACTATAAAGGTGACGGGGCTTTGATTTCCCCTGTGGTGTATGAAAAACCGACACTTTTGGATGGCGTTGATAAGGTGGAAACGAACTATTACACCGTTACATTTGACGCCGACGGGTCTTTTAAGTGTATTGCGTTGAAGGACGGTAGAATTGCTGCAACGAATGCGAATAAGCTTCGCGTGTTTATCGATAAGGGCGATTCTTGGGATTTCGAGGATGATTACCGTGACCAACCGGAATTGTATATGAACCTTACTTCCTCTAAGGCGCGTGATTTTGGCGACTTGGTGGAAGTTGTACAGCATTACGAATATAAAAATTCTACGCTTGAGCAAACAATTTTGATACATAAAAACGAGCCTGCTATCCACATTACGCACGAGGTACGCTTGGTGGATGATGGGTATATGATTCGTTCGGAGACCCTGCCTACGGCGTGGAACGATGTGGTAAACAGTGATATTCAGTTTGGCTACCTCGGCAGACCGACGACGGACGATACCGAACATAACGCGGCGCAATTTGAAATGTGCTGCCAGCAATGGTTTGATATCTCCAACGAAACGCAGGGCTTGGCAATTTTGAACAACACGAAAAACGGCTTTATGGCGAAACAAAATATCATCTCCGTCAACCTTGTCCGTTCGACGGAATATCCTTCGATTGAGAGTGATTTTGTTCGTTATTCCTACGCATTCTACCCTCACGACGGCGGTTTTGACCCCATAGATATAGATGATAGGGCGAGGGCGTTCAACGCGCGCGCCTTGTATGGGGATACCCCCTTGCAAATGCCTACGGTGGATAGCGCGCAGGTGATAATTACTGCCTTCAAACCTACCTATGATGGTGATGGTTATGTGGTTCGTATGTTTGAAAGAACGGGCAACGCGGCAAAGGCGACCCTTTCCTTGCCTACGGGATACCGTATGGATTGTGAAGTGGATTTGTTAGAAGAAAAGATGGGCGAAGGGAGGACGGAGCTTGTATTTAGACCCTTCCAAATTCGTTCGTTTAAGATTATAAAAGAATAAGAGGATTCTTATGAAATATACTTATGCGGTAAAAGTAATTGCTACGCAAGGCAATGTAAAAAATGTAGAAGGCTTGATGCAGGTAACCCCCCTGCAAATCGGCTTGAATGAGCCAAATCTTTGTGAAATAAATGGGAAATCGTACATTATCCTTGATTTCGGCAAAGAACTTTCGGGTGGCGCAAGAATTTTGACCTATTATGCAAGAGGAAACGGCAACGTGCGCTTGCGTTTTGGTGAATCAGTAGGGGAAGTTTGTGCGGAATTGAAAGAAGGGGAAGAGGGCTACGGCGCGACCAACGACCATTCCTTGCGCGATTTTACGATGGAGTTGAGAAACTACTCGGATATGACCTTTGGACAAACGGGTTTCCGTTTCCTTCGTATCGACACCCTCGGCGAGGACAGTGCCATCGGTTTGAAATCGGTGGTGGCGGCGGTGGATACCGATACCCGTGAAGAGGTTGGCTCGTTTGAATGTGACGACGCGCTTGTCAATGATATTTGGACGACGGCGGCTTACACCTTGCGCCTTTGCTTGCAAAATGGTTACCTTTGGGATGGTATTAAACGCGACCGCTTGGTGTGGATCGGTGACCTTTATCCCGAGGTGCGCGCGGCAAATTGCTTGTTTGGGGATATCCCCGAAACCTTGAATTGTTTAGACTTCTCGATGGAACAATCTCCGTTGCCGATGTATATCAATAATATGCCTACCTATTCCCTTTGGTGGCTTATCAACCTTCGCGAGGCATACCACGCGAGTGGGGATAAAAACGCAATCATCAAATACATGCCCTATGCGAAAGGGATTTTGGAACAAATTGTTTCCCCCTGCGTAGCGGAGGACGGGAAGGTGTCCTATTCGTTTAATTATATCGATTGGCCTTCTTGCGTGCAGGCAGGTGAAGATAGACACGAACAACGTGCAGCAGAACGCTTCGCAGGCGTTGCCTACCTTACCAAGGTAGCGGTTTTGGCGTTGAAAGAATTGCTTGTGGATTTCGGCGAAGACGTTTCCCTTTGTGATGACGTGCTTGCAAGAATTGCGAAAAAGGATTATGATATCCAGATTTATAAACAAATCGCGGCACTTGGCGTTTGGGCGGATATGGGCAACGATAGGATGAAGGAAACCCTGCTTCGTGGCGGCGCGCAAGGACTTTCCACCTTCCAATCGTACCCCATCTTGACGGCGGTTGCAAGCTACGGCGAATATGAAGCGGCGCTTTCGATGATGAAGGAATATTACGGTGGTATGTTGTCCGTAGGTGCAACGACCTTCTGGGAAGATTTTGACCTCGACTGGTTGGATAATTGCACACGCTTGGACGAAATGCCCCAAGAAGGCAAGAAGGATATTCACGGCGATTACGGTAAGTTCTGTTACAAGAGCTTCCGTCACAGCTTCTGCCACGCTTGGTCGGCAGGGGTAATTCCTTACCTTGTGGAAACGGTTGCCGGTATCAAAACGGAGGGGGCAGGTATGCGTCGAATTGTAATTACCCCTCATTTAAGCGGTTTGAAATATGTAAAAGTGAACTTCCCGACGGCTTGCGGTGTGGTAACGGTAGAGCATACCTTGCAGGACAACGGCGAAGTAAAAACCACCGTCAATGCCCCCGATGGGATTGAAGTGGTTTATTGATAGGAGATAGGGTTTATACTAATTGTATGTTAAACTTGCAGGATTTTTCGGGAAAACATATTTGCGTGGCGATTAGCGGCGGCGTGGATTCCGTTTCGCTCTTACATTATTTGAAAGGGTTAGAAAAGGAATATGGCTACGCCCTTTGCGCTGTGCATTGTGAACATGGGATTCGCGGCGAGGAAAGCCTCGCGGACGCGCGCTTTGTGGAAGAGCTTTGCCTTCGACAGGGCGTACCTTTGTATGCGTTTTCGGAAGATTGTCCTGCGCGCGCGAAACGGGATAAGCAAAGCTTGGAAACGGCGGCTCGTGCCTTTCGCCAAGACTGCTTTAACCGTTTATTGTCGGAAGGTAAGGCGGATTTCATCGCTACGGCGCACCATAAAAACGACGATGCGGAAACGGTGCTTTTTCGTTTGATGCGTGGCACTTCTCTCACGGGCGTGGGGGGCATGGTCGAGTTGAACGGGAAAATTATTCGTCCTTTCCTTTCTTGGACAAGGTCGGATATTGAGGCGTATGCAAAGGAAAACGGCTTGGCGTATCGCGTGGATGGCACCAACTTTGAGTTGGATGCAACGCGTAATAAATTGCGGTTAAACATCCTTCCGTTGATGGAAGAAACTGTGTCGGGCGCGATGGAAAACCTTGTGCGTTTTTCTCGGTTGGCGACGGAAGACGACGGTTTGCTGTATGAATATGCAAAAGACTTGTTGACGGTGGAATTAGACGGGATAACGGTTGCTTTTTGCGATAAAAAGCCATTGTTTCGCCGCGCCTGCTTGATGGCTTTGAAAGCGTTGGGCGTAGAGCGTGATTATACCGCTTTGCATTTGGAAAATGCCTTCCGTTTGCAGGGGCTAGAGCGTGGCTCGCGCTTATCCTTTCCTAAGGGCGTAGAGGCTGAAAAGACGGAGAAGGGCGTTCGTTTTTACCATCTAAAGGAAGAGGAGCTCGCAGAAAAACCTATCGCGCAAATCTTTACCCAAAACGGATTTGACGGGGGCAGGTATGAGGTGAAGGTGTCACTTGACCCGATTTCTTCGGACGGGGCGTGGCGCGTATTGCAGGTGGATAGGGATAAAATCCCTGCAACTGCGGTATATCGGTTTAGACAAGAAGGCGATTTTATCCAACGCTTTGGCGGTGGGAAAAAGACCTTGAAAAAGTTTTTCAATGAAGAAAACACGCCCGTTGCCGAGCGTGAATATTTACCGTTGATTGCGGAAAAAAACGGTGAGGTTTATGTGGTATGCGGTGTGGAAATATCTGAAAAAGTAAAGGTGACGGCTGACACAAAAAAAACACTTACTATATCCATACGAAAAAAATAAAGCAGGAGATATACTTATGAACATGGAAAAATCGGAAATTGAAAGGGTGTTACTTTCTGAAACGCAAATTGCGGACCGTATTAAGGAGTTGGCGAAAAAAATTGACGAGGATTATCAAGGCAAAGAGGTGATTGCCGTTTGTATTTTGAAGGGCAGCGTAATCTTTTTTGCCGATTTAATCCGTGCGATGAAGACACCTACCAGCGTAGAATTTATGAAGGTTTCCTCTTACGGTTTTGGTACAAGCAGCAGCGGTAGATTGTCCGTAGGCTTAGACCTTTTCTCTAATATTGAAGGGAAAGAAGTGTTGATTGTAGAGGATATTATCGATTCCGGCAATACCATGTACGCGTTGAAAGAGATGTTAAGAACTCGCAACCCTGCCAGCCTTCGCATCGTAACGTTGCTTGATAAACCCGCGCGCCGTACAGTGGATATCAAGGCGGATTACACCTGCTTTGAAATTGAGGACGAATTTGTTATCGGCTACGGTTTGGATTATGCGGAAAAATATCGCGACCTGCCCTATGTGGGTATCCTTAGCCGTTGGGTGTATGAAAAGTAAGGGTTATTTAGATTATTTGTATTAAGACAACAAAAAACAGCTTGCAGATTTTGCAAGCTGTTTTCATTTTTACCTTTATTTATAAGATGCGGAATTTAATGTGTAAACCAACTTACCCAAGTTATAGGACAAGGGGGTTTCCAAACGGAGCATCACATTACGGTTTGTGTTGGCGGAGTTAGAGGTTTCGGGCTTTTTCGCAATCCACGCCGTTTGCGTTGCCCCGGGGTTCTTTTCGTTCAAAACAATGCTAACGGGACGATAGGTGATCGTGCTCTTCACTTTTTCTTCGCTACCGTTCTTGTAGAAGGAGAACTCCGCGCTCTTATCCGCGTCGAACTTCCAAGCCACCTGTTGCACCGCCTTTACGAAGGGGCTATATGCATTTACCTTTGCGGACGAGGTGCTATTTCTTACCGCGCGTAAAGCAAGCAACACTTGTTCATTGTCCAAGAAACGGAATTTCTTTTGGTCGATGGTGAAGGTGTGTTCATCGGCTTTGGGATCGCCCTCGGAAAGGTATTGCGTTACAGTAGAAGTGCCTTCAGAGCAATCTTCATTGTACACAACCTTGGAGGTGTAGTGGTATTGCGAATAACATTCGCTCGTCTTTGTGCCTGTCGTGCCGTTGGGGGTGCTTGCGCTCCATTCCTTTTCCGATGAAATGGGTTGCAAACCATAGGTCGCCGCGTAGAATTTCACCGTTGAGGTAACCACATCTTGACATTCTTCCGTGACATTGTTCAAGGTGTATTGCGCGGTAATCGTCAACTCCGTGGTATAGGTGTAAACGGTTTTATCGTTTTCCTTCGCACTTGTCAAAACGGTGGTGTATTTCCCGTCTTTATAATTAAGCGTATAGCCTACAAAGCTAGCCGCCGTGCTTTCAAATGCAACGTCGTAAACCAAGGTTTCGTGGATTTCTTCTTCCGAACCTGTGGAATTCGCGCTCCAAAAGTTCGCAAAACCCACTTTTTGATCGGTGTTTGTACAACCGCCGAGTGCGGTCAAGCCCAAAAGGAGGGCAAGTAGGGTGGAAATTTTCTTCCTTTTCATAAATACTCCTATACGGAAAGCGGTTACGCTTCGCTGTAAAAATCATTCATTTTCTATTATTATACCACATAATTTCAAATTTGTAAAAACAAAATTGAGATTTCCACAAATTTATTGTGAAAAAAAGCTGAAAAATTACCTTTAAATATGGTATAATAATGAAAAAGAGATTAAGGAGGGGCTATGAACGCAATTTTGAAGGCTTATACATTGTTGCAATGTATGGAAGTAATGGCAGAATATGCGGCGGCTTATGAGGAGAGGGGTGAGGTCAACCTCATTTTTTGTGAGGACCGTTTGACTTTGCTTGCGGAGCGGGCGTTGCTTGCGCGTTTGGGCGGTACATTCCGTTCGCATGTGGCAACCTTTGCACGCTTTTTGAAGACGGAAGAACATACGATTAGCAAAGAAGGCTCGGTTATGGCGGTAGGGGAAGTAATGACCCGTTTACAACGCGCGAAAGCCTTGCAATGCTTTACCTCAACCACAGGCATCGGGAATAATGCCCGTTGCATCTATGAAACGCTGGCACAGTTGTCCGCTTCGGAAATTACACCTGAGGTATTGAAAGAGAGTGTTGCTCTTTTGCCTGATGATATGTTGAAGAAAAAGGTGTCGGACTTGGCTGTGATTTATGAGGGCTACACCGCATTTTTACAGGATAGCGGTTTGGTGGATGAGAGTAAATATTTATCCCTGTTGCCTGCAAAAATCCGCAAGGAAGGCGTATTGAAAGGGGTCAATGTATTCTTTTTGGGGTACAATTCCTTTACGGCGCAGGCGCGCGAAGCCATCCGCGCGGTTTTAGAAACGGCTGCGAATGTAATCGGTATCTTTTGTTGCGGCGAGGAAGAAATTTACGCCAACCGCGCAGTGCAGGCATTTTCGGGTGTTTGTGCGGAATATGGCAAGGTGCAGGTGCGCGACCTTGGCAAACCGCTTGGCGGCGAGGCGGAAATTTTACGCAAAGGGCTGTTTAACCCCATTCGTGCGAGTGTGAAGACGGAAACGGAAAAGATTTGTCTGTTTGAAGCGGATGATAAAACGGTGGAGGCGGAATATGTTGCGACGAAAATCCGTCGCGCGGTTACGGAAAATCCTACCCTTCGTTATCGGGATATTTCCGTGCTTGTACCCGACGTTGCGTCGTATGCGTTGCCCTTAAAAAAGGCGCTTGCGGAATATAGTATTCCTTACTTTATTGATGAGAAGAAATCTTTAAGAAGACACCCTGTTAGTCGTTTTTTGCTTGATTGTTTCCGTGTTGTGCGTGAAAACTTTTCCCCGATTGCGGTACAATCTTTGACGCAAAATGTGCTGTTTGGTGAGAGTGACGAATACCGCAATTATTTGTATAAATTCGCCAACTACCGCGGTGGCGCGAAGCGCCCGATTAAGGACGGCGATGCGGTAAAAGGGTACAATCGCGAGGCGCTCGAAAACGCGCGCGAAAGAGTGCTTTTGGCAACGAGTGGCATCAAAACAAGTGGGCATGGTCGAGACTATTGCCGCGCGGTACGAAAAATTCTTGTAGATTTTGACATTCAAAATGCCTTGGTGGCGCTTGAAAATACCATTGATGACGTGGCACAAAAAGGATATCTTGCACAAATTGATAAGGCCTTGGAAGGGGTGCTTACGGAGGCGGAGCTTTTGACGGGCGACAAAGAAATGACGGTTGCAGAATTTGAGGCGGTTTTGAAAAACGGCTTGGAGGCAACGGAGATTTCCCTTATCCCTGTGAAGGTGGATGCGGTGTTTATCGGGGACATTACCGACAGCCGTATTGAAAAGGCAACCGTTTTGTTTGCGATGGGTATGACGGAAAGCGTACCGAGGGCATCGGCGGATACGGCCATTGTTTCAGATAAGGAAATTGCCCGTCTTGCCGAGGTGAAGGCGATGATGGAACCAACGGTGGCGGAGGTTAACCTGCGTGCCCGTGAAAGCGTATGCTTAAATCTTTGCGCGTTTACCGATACTTTGCATCTTAGCTATCCTTTGGCTGCCGATGGCAGTGAACCCTCCTTGAGCGATGTATTCCGTTATATTGATAGATTATTTGTTGAGGTGAACGGTGGGAAATTGCCTCGCCGTAAAAAAATGTTGCCTAGCGATTTTGCGTATAAGTGTTCGGCGGTTGCACCTGCCATTCGACAGTTGCTTATTGAAAAGAGTGAATACGAGGCAAAACGCGAAGATACACGCTTGCAATACTCGTCTTTGTTTACGGCTTTGGATAAGTTGAGTGTAACCGAAAAAGACGACTATTTGGCGGAACGAGGGGGGCAGGTATGCGTTGAACGTGGCGAGGAACTGTTTTTCCACGACGGAAAGGTATCACCGACAGGCTTGGAAAGCTACTTTAATTGCCCGTTTAAGAACTTTGCGGAGCGTGGCTTGCACCTCAAAGAACGCGAAGAAGCAACGGTGCTTGCGGTGGATACGGGGAACTTTATCCACGAATTGTTACAGGTGACCACAAAGGAAGTTTCGCGTTTTGAAACGGAAGAGGAATTGCGTGCGTTTGCGCGTGAGGAAGGCTCGAGACTTCTTCAAAAATCCATTTACCTTATGCAACAGGATACGGCATCGGGCGAGGTGTTCTCGGACAAGCTTCTTCAAGAAGGGGTGGACGTTGCGGCGGCTGCATATCGACAAATTAAAAATTCTGACTTCCTTGTGGAGAAGGCGGAGGAGCTCATTTCCGCGGATTATTTCAACGGTAAAGTTGACCGCGTAGATGGTACGGATAAATATGTGCGTATCATCGATTATAAGACGGGTACGATTGACGATTCGGCGACATCGTACTATACAGGACAGAAGCTTCAGTTACAGCTTTATATGTCAGAATTGAAAGGTGAACGCATACCTGCTGGGGTCTTTTACTTCCCCGCGTCGGTAAATTATGTCTCGGATGATGAAGGCCGTTTCCGCATGCGCGGCTTTATCAATGGGTCGGAAGAGGCGTTGCTTTGCGGTGATAAAGGGCTTTCGCAGGTGGAAGAAACGGTGAAGAGTGAGTACTTCCCTGCCGCCTTGAAGAACAGTGCAAGGACAAAGCGTGTTATGGATGAGGAAACCTTCCGTGATTTCATTGATTACTCGATACATGTGGCTCGACAGGGCTGTAAGGAGTTGAAGGCAGGGTATGTTGCGGCATCCCCCTATGATAAGAGCTGTGAATATTGTAAATATGGCGGTATGTGCGGTTTTAACAAGGACTGTGTACAACCGAGAAAAGAACCTGCTGTGGATACAGGTGTGATTGCAAAAATTGCAAAAAGACAACGGGAAGGGGAGGAGTAATAAATGGCGAATTTCACACAAGAACAATTACGCGCGATTGAATCGCAGGGTAAAACCATTGTTTCCGCCTCCGCAGGCAGCGGCAAAACTACCGTTATGATTGAAAAAATTATCCGCTTGATTAAGGAGGGTACGGGCGTAGGGGAAATCCTCGCCGTTACCTTCACCAAGAAAGCGGCGGCGCAGATGAAGGAAAAGCTTTGTAAAGAATTGATTGAGGAAATCAACCGCGATACCACCACGGCGGATCGTCGGGATATCTTGAAAAAGCAACTTGCGGAGGTGCCCGGCGCGGACATTTCTACCATTCATTCCTTCTGTGCGAAGATGCTTCGTTCTCACTTTTACTTTGCAGGGGTCGACAGTAGTTTCCGCGTAATCGGCGGTGATGATGCGGAAGGTATGGCGTTGAAAAATATGGCGCTGGACGATTTGTTGGAAGAAGGCTACGAACGGAAGGAGGAGAACTTTAACTACCTCTTGTCCTTGTATTGGAGAAAGAAGAGCGATCGTGCTTTGCGTGAAATTTTCTTAAAGACCTATGAAGAATTACGCAACCGCGCGGATTATCGTGCATATCTTGAAAATTCGAAGGGTTATACGGTGGAAACTTTTGAAGCGGTATGCGCGGATTTATACAAGAAATTACAGGAAAAATGTAGGTATTATTACGAGCTGGTGGAAGATGTGCGCGCCTACTTCTTGGCGGACGAAAAAAGCCTGCAGCTTTCCCTTTGCGATGAGTTGTTGGCGCTTTTGGACGAGTTGATGTATGCGAAGGACTATTTTGCGGCGTGTGCTGTGCAAAAGCCTAAATTCACCGTCAACCGCGGTACGAAAAAGGATAGCGCGGAGCGTGTAGAATACCGTGAAAAGCTCTCCTTTTTGAAGGACCGCATTGTTAAAATTGTGGACGAAGAGCTTGCAAAGATGCTCACCCGTGAGGAAGAGCTGGAGGATTTTCTGCAATCGGGTAGGACTGCGGCGATTTTGGCGGAGTACTTGTTGCGTTTTGATGAGAAGTACGAACGCCTGAAGTTGGAACGCGGCGTCTTGGATTACAACGATTTGGAGCATAAGGCGCTCGCGTTGTTGGACAACGAAGAGGTTGTTACGGAAATGCGTCAAAAATACCGTTTTGTGTTCGTGGATGAATATCAAGATGTGAACCCCGTACAGGAAGCGCTGATTTCGCGCATGAGCGGTGAAAATCTTTTCCTTGTGGGGGACGTGAAGCAGGCGATTTACGGTTTCCGCGGCAGTAAATCTCGTTTCTTTGTGGAAAAGCAAACGGAGTTCGAGGAAAACGGCGGTGCAAATTTGTTTATGTCGCGAAATTTCCGAAGCTCGGATAAGGTGTTGGATGCGGTCAATTCTCAATTCGCCCTCGCTATGACCAAGAAGGTGTGCGCCGTGGACTACGCGCGCGGTTCTTACATGGAGAAGGGGGGCAGGTATGCGTTGAACGATGGTAGAGTGTGTATTCACTTCATCGGAAAAGCACCCAAAGAGGACCTGTTAGAGCGTGGCGTGTACTCGGTTATGCAGCAAGCCAACCGTGAAGAACAAGAGATGAGTGTGCTCGCAAAAACCATTCGGCATATCATCGACGAGGAAAGAAGTAAAACCTTCTACGATCCCGACGTGAAGGAATACCGCCCTGTGCGTTATTCGGATATTGCCGTGCTGTCGAGGAAAAAGCAGGGGCAAATTGCGCGTACGGTGGAGGCGCTTTCGTTTGAAGGTGTGCCTGTAACCGCCGCGGCGGCTGTCAATATTTGCGATTTCTCCGAAGTGAAAATGTTGATTGACTTGCTGTCCTTGATTGATAACGCAGAGCAGGATATCCCTCTTTGCAGCGCGTTGCTGTCGGCTGTGGGCGGCTTGACGGTGGATGATTTGGCAACCATTCGTCTTGCTTACAGCAAGGAGCATTTCTTCCGTAAAGCGTGCAAGCGTTATATGCAGGAAAAACAGGACGCCTTGTCGGAAAAATTGCAAAAATTCTACAACTATTATGAGGAAATCCGTACCCTTTCCCGTGTTTTGGACGCAGGGGAGTTGTTGACGAGGATTATTTCGGAAACCCGTATGGAGGCGGATTTGTTGTCCCGTCCGAACGGCGTTTCGGCGCTTCGCCGTATGAACCGTTTTATTGAGGAAACGACCAACCCCGAGCCTCTTTGTGTACACGAGTTCTTGGATCGTTTGCGTGATATGGATTACAAAATTGAATACAGCGAAAACGGCGGTGAGGATTCGGTCAAGGTCTTGACGATGCACTCCTCGAAGGGGTTAGAATATCCCATCGTTATTTTGGACAACCTTAGCGAAGCCTTCCGCGGTACCGATCGTGATGAGGTATTCGTGGAAGAAGTGTACGGGCTCGCGCCCCGCGCCTTCAAGGCGGAAACAATGGTGAAGCGTACGACAGTGTTGCGCCGCTTGCACGAAATCAAGGAAGAGGAAAGCTCTCTTGCCGACGGGCTAAACCTGTATTATGTTGCGTTGACGCGCGCGAAATACGGCTTGCATATGCTCTTTACCGAACCTATCCCGATGCCCGATGTAAAATATGCCCATTCCTTTGCGGAGTTTACCAACTTCTCCGTATGGAAAGATTATATCGTAGAAGATCATTTGCAAGATATGCCGAAGCAGGCGCGTACTGCGCTTGTGTTTCGTCCGGATGAAGTCCTTGCGGGGCAAATCAAGGACGCGTTCTTGTGGAAGTATGCCTTTGAGGGTATGGAAAACTTGCCTGTAAAGAGTTCGGCGACGGGCTTAATGCGGTCGTATGAGCAAGCTATGGAGCAAGAACAACCCCTGTCGGTGGAAAGGACGTTTGATGCGGATGAAACGGATACAGGTAAGGAAATCGGTGTCGCTTATCACGCCTTTTTGGAAGATTTTAACTTTGACCTTATGTATGATGAACAGGGTAAGTTTGTGGAAAAAGCACGCTTGAAGGAAATCATTTCCGAAGTGTGTGAAAAGGCAAATGAAGGGGGCAGGTATGCGGTGAACTTGCTTTCTGAAGAAAAATTGTTGGAAATTTTGTCAAATTCTGTATTCAAGCAGCTGCAAGGAAAACGCTTGTACAAAGAACAAAAATTCTTGGTGGCGCTGCCCGTTGGGGATACTTTTGCAAAGGCGCAGGGCGCGCATCCTGCGTGGGCGAACAACCAAGAGGAAACGGTTATTTTCCAAGGCGCAATCGACTTGCTTGCGGTTGGCGAAAACGGCGAGGTGCAGATTATCGATTATAAGTTCTCTAAGGGCGGCGCGGAATATTTGGCGGCGCATTACAAGGCGCAACTGCATTTGTACCGTCAAGCTACGGCAAAAATTTTAGGTATCCATGAAGAAAAAATCCGTTGCGCCATCGTTAATATTAACCAAGGTTTCCAGGTGGAAATGCCGTAACCTTTGACAAAAGAGGTCGTTTTTCGACAAAAATAACAAAAAAGAAGTCCTTCGAATAGGGAATATGCCTATACGGAGGATTTTTTATGCGAATAATCGAATGGTGTGTAGACTTTTTTCAAAAAGAAGCGGTTTGGTCGGTGGTAATTTGCATGATTGCAGGATTGTTCCTTTTGTTGGCGGCAATCTCGTACGGGTGCAAGGATACCCGTATCTATGTTGCATTTTCCGCTGTGGTTTTTGGCGGTTTGGGTATTTTTACTCCCTTTTTCGGTATTGCAAAAGAGGTCGCATGGGCAGGCGTTTCTCTGTTGCTTGTCTTTGGCGGCAGCGTATATCTATTGCTGTTTGGTATGATATTGAGGCGCGAAAGGGTTGCGAAAAGGAAAAAAATGCAGGCGGAAACGGCAAAAAGGGTAGAATATGCCCTTCCGCAAAGGGAAAATGCCTATATCCGCGCCCGATTGCAGGACGGCTTGCGTGTGGAGAATGAGGTGAAGACAACGCAGGTTCGCGCACGCCTTGGTTATGTGCGTGCTTTGTTGGGAAAGGTTAAAAGCGCCCCTTTGAGCATTGCGGAGCGTTTGCAGGCGGAAGAAATGGAGAAAATTCTTTCCTTGTATCGCGGAAAAACAGTTTGGACGGTTGAGGAGTTACGGGGTATGAATGATATGTGCGCCGCCCTCTTAAAATTATCGGCAAAATATACGGTTTAACCCAAAGCCAAGGGGCAGGTACGCGTTGAAATGCAAAAAGTATATCGTTTTTCCGTTAAATGCTCCTTAGAAAAAACGGGGAAGGCGATGGATAAGAAATAAGGGTTTTCATTGGTGGTATTTTCATCATTTGTCGGGTGTTCTCTTGTCTAGGGTAACGGTTGGCATTTTGACAGGGCAAATTGCCCGACAAAATAAGGGGGATTAGATAACTTTTTGCAGGGGATTTGCATATCTTAATTTGGGGTTATTTTTAGAAAGCCGTTCGTCGGTTTTTTATTTTTTCCGTTTTGTTAAAAATTTGTCAAAAAAATATCAAAATCATTAGGCGGATAAAAGAGAAAACGCAATTTTGGAAATTTGGTGCGATATTGTAAAAAACTTTGCCTTTTTCGCCAAAAATGCCCCTAAAATCGATTTTTTTGATTGAAATTATTATATTTTTCGCTTACATTATAATAATTTTATTAAAAAATAGCATTTTTTTTGATTTTTTTGCATTAGAACGCTTGACAAAATGCACTTTTTCGATTAAAATTTATTGTATCATTACATTTTTTGATATGTTTTGATGCACAAAATAAATCTAACGGCGCCTGACCAACGCTGTGGATGAGGGAAAAATGGAGGAAAAGATTATGAATGGTGAAGACGAAAAGAAAGTCGTTGATGTAACTGAAAACGAAGTTAATAACACGACGCAAAACGGCGAACCGAAAAAACCGAACGAAATGCTCACAAAAATGAGAAACTTCTTTGTGAAGAACTGGAAGATGCTTACCGCAATCGGCGTTAGCGTTGTAACGACTGCGGCTGTATCTGTGGGTATGGTTTTGGCTCTAAATAACAATGAAGGTCCTGATGGCCCTTCTGGCGGCAGTGGCGGTGATTCCACTTCTTCTTCTGTAGAACATACCTCTGGTCTTGGTTTGTTCTATTATGACGCAGGCATGGAAGAGTATCAAATTTCGTTGGCTGACGACGGTAAAGCAATTTATACGGTTGGCGGCGAAACGAAGATCGGTACATATACCGTTGACGGTGATACAATCACGATAAAATTTGATGGCGTTGAAGATATGGTTGCAACGATTGATGGCAACGTTATGTCGGTAACGCAGGGTGAGAATCAATACAAATTCTATAAGAAAGTATATTATACGGTTTCGTATGATGAAATGGGCGGCAGCGAAGTTGCTGATACGACGGTTGTCAATGGTAAAACGTTTGAAAGCCCCAGCGATCCTACGAAGGCCGATCACGAATTCCTTGGTTGGTATGTGGATAGTGAATACACTACTCCGTATGTCTTTGGAACGGAAATCGTAACCGACAATATCACGTTGTATGCACAGTGGGCTAAGGTCGATCCCTCTATGGCAGTTTACACCGTTGACTTTGATTTGGGCTACGATGCAGAAACGCCTGCAACGATTGATACGAAGGCAGGTCAGATTTATGATGCGCCCACGCCTGTAAGAGCTGGCTATAAGTTCTGCGGTTGGTGGATTAGTATGGATGAAGACGGTGAAAGACTTACCTATAAGTGGACGAAGGACACCGTATTTGACGCAAATACTACGCTCTTTGCGGTATGGGAACCCGAGGATATTGGTTCGAAGATTTCTAATCCCGAAGTGCAAATTTTCGGCGACCGTATTCAATGGAACGGTATCGACGGCGCAAGTAGATATCGCCTTAAGATAACCGATCCTACTGGTTATGTAATGTTCGATGATGATGTTACGACGATTGAATATGCATTTGACTTTGCCGAGATGGTGGAAGGCGACTACAAGGTAGAAGTTACCGCACTTGCATCCAGCGGTGACGCAAACAACTCTGAAACGATTGTAAGATGGTATAAGAACAAAGCGGTTGGCCGTGTTTCGAAATTCAACGTTATCAACGGCACGACTTTGATTTATAACCGTGTTCCTAACGCAGAAGCTTATTACATTACGGTTAAGTGCGGCGATACGGCTCATACGCACGAAATGTATAACAACGGCGAAAGAATTTACTACAACTTCGCGAACTGTGAAATGAAGACGGGCGGTATCGAATTTACCGTAACCGCAGTGGCTGACGGTTACGCGCCTGTAACCTCGGAAGTATTCTTCTACGAACGTTCGTTGGAAAAGGTTGAAGGTATCACCGTTGACGAAGAAACCCAGATGGTTACTTGGTATGAGGTTGAAAATGCAACCAACTATATCGTTTCGATTACCTGCGGTAATGACGCTCATACCCATATCGATATCGATGTAGGGGCTAAGACGAGCTTCTCGTTGAAGGAATGCCCTGCTGCGGCTGACGGCAAGATTAAGATCGAAGTTTATGCGCAGACGAAGGGTTATAACTCCCCCGATGCAACGGAATATGAATATGAAAAGACCAAGCTTGCAGCTCCTGGTAATATCGTAGTTACGAACGACGTACAGGGCTATATCTTGACTTGGGATGCAGTTGCTGACGCGGAAGAATATGTAATCATGATCGGCAACCAGACCTTCACGGCTACGACGAATAGTTTCGATATCACCAGCGCGATTGCTTGGGTTGAAGATATGAACTATCAAGTTAACATCAAGGCGAAGAGCGCTACGAATGAATCCGTATGGTCGGATCCCATTGATGTTCTTTACTACACGATGAGCAACAAGATTAAGTATAAGGCTGGCGTAGTAACTTGGGAACCCGTTCTTGGCGCAACTGGTTATGAAATCTATGTAAATACACAGACGACGATGCAAAAGATCGCAAACGGTGACAACTTTGCAGAAGTTGAACTTACGCAGGCGGGCACGAACACGATTTATATTCGTTATATTGACGAAGCGAACAACAAGTACGGCAATTGGAAGAGCATCGAAGTAACGGACGCTCAAGAAATCGTATTTGATTACCGCAACGCAGACGGCGGCAATCCTGCAGATGTAACCTATCAATACAAGGTAACCGGCGATAAGATTACGTTGCCTACTCCTACCCGCGCAGGCTATACCTTCGCAGGTTGGTATAACACGGCTAAAGGCCCCGAAAGCAATGGTCAAAAATATGAAGGCGGCTACTTCACGGAAAACCAAGACATGATCTTGTACGCATACTGGGTACCTGCAATGTTCAAGGCGAACTATGTTGTTGGCGATAGCGGTACGCTTCCCGATGGCGTTGTTAGCGGTGATGTATATTACACGCAGGGCTACCAGCTCGCAGTTCCTCAAACGGAAGGCGATACGGTATTCTTGGGCTGGTTCTTGGGTACAAACTCGAACAGCGAACAGTTGACGGATAACCGTGGTTACAGCATTAAACCTTGGAATGCGAAAGCAGATGCAACGGTTTACGCTGTATATATCAATAAAGTGCTTGAATTCAACCTTTTGGAAGACGGCACCTATTCGGTAACGAGAGGTATCAATGCGACAAAGGTTGCTGCAATCGAAATTCCTGCAACCTATAACAGCCAACCCGTTACGGTTGTTGATGGTTTCGCATTTAAGGATTGTACGAAACTCGTAAGCCTTACGATTCCTGATTCTGTTAAGATTGTTGAATATTCGGCATTCCAAGGCTGTAAGCGTTTGGAAGAAATCAATGTTAAGAGTGTTATTGCGAACAGCGCGCTCGCAACATACTGGTCGGTAGACGGCGTTCTTATCCATAAGGACGAACTTACCGGTCACACGCAAATTGCGTACTATCCTCAAGCAAAGAAGGGTGCTTATACCGTTCCCGAAGGCGTAACGGAAATCCCTATGAACTTGTTTGAAAAGACGCAGATTACGGAAATTACGATTGCTGCATCGACGACGGTTATCCGCGCGAAAGCGTTCTATAACTGCTCCACGCTTAAGAAGATTACCTTCGCGGCAGGCGGTACGGATAACTTGGTAATCGAAGATGGCGCATTCCAGAACTGTACGAACCTTTCGGCAATCACGCTTCCTGCACGTTTGTCCGAATTGCAGATTAACGAAGAAACGCATACGATGACGATGTTCTCGGGTTGTGGCGCACTTACGCATATCAACATCGAGCTTGGTAACCAAATTTACGCATCGAACAACGGTATCATCACCAACAAGGCAGGCGACGAGCTTATCTTCTGTCCTACGGCAAGAAGTGGCGCATACACCATTCCTCAAGGTATTGAAACCATCGCTCCTTATGCGTTCTATGATTGTGATAAGTTAACGGTAGTAAGCATCCCCGGTTATGTTAAGACGATTGGTGATTATGCATTTGCTAACTGTTCTCGTATTGCTCGCGTTGAATTTATCGGCGGCGCAGTAGCAGGCATGAAGACGGATATCGGCGAAGGCGCGTTTGCGGATATGTCCAACCTCAAAGAAATTCTCTTTGATGCAAATAGCGTTGTAAACACTATCGGTGAAAGAGCGTTTGCAAATGCAATCGCATTGCGTTCGCTTACCATTCCTACGACGTTGACCTATATCGGCGACTATGCATTTGAAAAAGCGGCATCCTTGCACGAAGTTAACTTCGCGGATGGCGATCAAGGCGATATCAAGTTTGGTAACTATGTATTTAGCGAATGTAAAGGTTTGGTAGAAATCAACCTTCCTAAGTCGGTTACGGAACTTAACCTTGGTGTATTTGACGGCTGTACGAATATCGCTAACGTATTCGTAGCAGATGATAACGAATATTACAAAGATATCGACGGCGTTGTTTACTCGAAAGACGGTACCGTATTGATGTTCTTCCCGAAGGGCAGAAACACGGAAAGCGGCGAATATGATATTCCCGAAGGCGTAACGACGATTTCGGAAGGCGCATTCAAGGGTATGCACCATATCACGAAGATCGTGATCGATAACACGATTACCTATATCGGTAAAAACGCATTTGCGAACAGCGGTTCGTTGGTAACGCTTGAATTTGCAGAAGGCAACGACACGGCGAAACTTATCATCGATGAAAGCGCATTTGCAGGTTGCGGCGCTATCACTAGCGTAAGCCTTCCCGCTCGTACCCAAAAGGTTGCAGATAAGGCATTCTACAATGTAAGTATGACCTCTATCGAATTCCCTACGGGCTTGGAAGAAATCGGTAACTACGCATTTGCTAAGACAGCTATTACATCGGTACAAATCCCTGCAGGCGTTTCTGTAATGGGTGAAAGCGTATTTGCAGAATGTCTTAGCTTGACAACGGCTTCGTTTGAAACTGGCTATGCAGGTACAACGATCCCTGTGGGTACCTTCTACAGCTCCGGCTTGAAAGAAGTTGTTATTCCGGGTACGATTACTGCAATCGGTTTCGGCGCATTTGCAAACTGTAACAAGCTTGATAAGGTTACGTTTAATGAAGGTACGGAAGACCTTATTATCGGTGTAGCTGCTACTTCGGAAAGCGGTGCGGAAATGAACGACAAGGGCGTATTTGCAGACTGTTCTGCATTGACGGCTATTGAAATTCCCGACCGTGTAACGCTTATTAACGAATTTACGTTCAAGGGCTGTAAGAATTTGGCAACTGTAACGATTAATAAGACCTCGAAATTGAGCCGTATCGGCAAGAACGCATTTGAAAACTGTTCTCTTTTGAAGAGTATCTATATCCCTGGCACTGTACAAAACACGCCTTATGTGGATGAAAATACTTCGCAGGAATATGCAATCGGCAACAAGGCGTTCTTTGGCGCAGGCTTGACGACGATTGAATTTGGCGCAGGTGAGGGCGAAATCTCCTTCGGTTACGAAGCGTTTGCAAACTTGCCTATGACTACGTTTAACTTCCCTAACCGTATTGCTCCCATCCATACTATTACGACCAACCAAGACGGTCAAAAGATTGTTGTAGATGAAGAAGGTATCTCTAGAGATACATTCAACATTAACCAGTGGGGTAGAACCGTCTATGCTATCAATATCGACGAAGGTGGTAAATACTATGGCTCGCAAGACGGTGCAATCTATAAGATGGAAGAAGATAACGGTCATTATGTAAAAGCTGTTTTGTATTACATGCCTAAACAATACAAGGGTAAGAATACGAGCGGTACGACATATGATTATAAGCATATCGTTCCTTATACCACGAGAGAAATCGCGGCGAATGCAGCAGATGGCTGTACGACGATGAGATATCTCGAATTCGAGGCTACGCCTAAGGATGTGGAACCTGTTGATTTGGTTATCGGCGCTTACGCATTCCGCGGTTGGACGCAATCGAACTTCCAGACGCTTGTTCTTCCCGAACGTTTGACGACCATTGGAACCTATGCATTCCAAGGCTGTACCAACCTTAGAAGTGTAACCTTACCTTCGACTTTGGCTGAAATGGCAGAAGGCGGCTATCAATTTAGCGGTTGTTCGCGTTTGAAGACGATTATGTTTGCAACGAATAGCAAACTTAAGAATATTCCTACCAACGCATTTGCAAGCTGCGGTACGAATACTAGCTATAAATTGACGAGCATTACCATCCCTGCATCGGTAGAAAGCATCGGTAGTTCTGCATTTAGCGGATGTAGCCAACTTACGAGTGTTAGCTTTGCTCCTGGTAGCAAGTGTACATCGATCGGTTTTAGCGCATTCAATAATGTAAAGATTACCTCGTTGGCATTGCCCGACAGTATTACGACTTTGAATCAAAGCGCATTTGGTTCGCTTTCGAACTTGACGTTCTTGCAGCTTCCTAAATCGCTTAGCAGTATTTCGACGGTAGAAGGCGGTCAAGACCGCTTCCTCTTCAAAGGCTTGTCGAAGTTGGCAACCGTACAGGTTGGTGAAAAAGCAAATGACAACGGCGTATATGAAGGCGATTACTATTCGTCTAAGGATGGCGTTCTTTACAATAAGGACTTCACCGAAATCGTATATTACCCCGTAGGAAAAGCCATTGGCACGGTGGAAAACAAGCTGGATGAAAACGGCGAAGTTGTGCTTGACAAAGAAGGCAATCCCGAAACGATTAATGTTGCAGGCAAGTATGTTGTACCTGCTGGCATTCAATCGATTGGCGCGTACGCGTTTAGCGGTAATGTTTCTGGTCACAACCAGTTGACGAACCTTGTTATTTCCAAGGATGTAGTGACGATTGCTTACAAGGCGTTTGCATCTTGTAAGTACTTGACGCAAATCACCTTCGAGGAAGGCAGAATGGCGCCTCTTAACTTGGGCGACCAAGCATTCAGTAGCTGTACAAATTTGAGGGGTAAAACCATCGGTGAAGGTGCCGACGCGAAGAATGTATTCACCGTTCCTTCCGATGTGGTATTCTCTGGTTCTCATGTCTTTGCTGGTTGTGCATTCGAGAATATCGTATTCGAAAATGGTAACCAGTCCACGAGCTTGAAGTATACATTCTACAACTGTACGCTGTTGAAAACTGTATCCAATATTCCTGCGACTATCGATTCGATGGATAGCACTTTCCAGGGTTGTAAGTCCTTGACGAGCGTTACATTTATGGAAGATAAGTATGCAATGATCACCATGATGCAGGGTACCTTCCAAGGTTGTACCTCTTTGAAGAAGATTGCGATTCCTAATGTTGGCGGCTTGTTGCCTAGATTGACCACAAGCGGTGGTACGTTTGAAGGTTGTACGGCTCTTGAAGAAGTTACCTTCTTGGGCGATTGTACGACGATTGGCGCATCTGCGTTCAAGGGTTGTACGAAGTTGACCTCGATCACGATGCCTTCAAGTGTTAGCGCAATCGGTGCGGTGGCATTCAATGGCTGTACATCTTTGACGAATGTAACCTTCTCTGGCGGTATCGAAGCAATTCCTGATTCGGCATTTGCAGGCTGTACTGCTTTGAAGAGCATGGTGCTTCCCGATTTCGTATCGACAATCGGCACCAGCGCATTTGAAGGTTGTACCAACCTTACCGACATTAAGTTCGGTGCTGGCGTAACGACGATCGGCAGCAACGCGTTCAAGGGTTGTGGAAAACTTGCGAATGTAGCTTGGAATGATGGCGTTGAAACCATCGGTACTCACGCATTTGACGGTACTGCACTTACGGCGATTAGCTTGCCTTCTAGTGTAATTTCGATTGATGAATATGCGTTTGCAAACTGTAGGTCTCTTGCAAGTGTTGCTTTGCAGGATGGCATCATCTCCATCGCTTCGATGGCGTTTACGAACTGTACTGCTTTGACATCGTTCTCGATCCCTGTTTCTTTGGAAACGCTTGGTATCGGCGCATTTGCTGGCTGTACTGATTTGAGCGACATCGCTGTTGAAGGTGGTAACATGAACTTCTCGTATGATAGCGGTATCCTCTACAATACGATGAAGACGGAAATCATCTATGTACTTCCTAGCGCTTCTGGCGTACTTACCATTCCTAATTCGGTACTTTCGCTTGCAGAAGGCGCATTCCAGGGTACGGACATTGAAGGCATTGTATTGCCCGATACGATTACCGCTATCCCTGCAAATGCATTTAAGGATTGTAGATACCTTGTTTCCGTAACCTTGCCTATCTCGCTTGAAAAGATTGGCGCACACGCATTTGACGGTTGTGTATCCTTGACTAGCATTACCATTCCTAAGACGGTTTATTCGGACTTTGTAGTGGGTGACTGGATTCTTGAACCTGGTAGAGGTATGGGCTACATGGGGCGTCCTGTACTTGAAGATGTTGACGGTATCGGCGCGTATGCATTTGCAAACTGTACGAAACTTGAAAACGTTATCTTCGAAGCAGGCGGTACGCAACGCTTGAGTATCGGTGACTATGCATTCCTTAACTGTAGAAACCTTAAGGGTGCATACGACGAAGCTACTGGCGAATATGTATTCACCATTCCTTATCGTGTAAGAGCGGCTGCGATTGCGCTTAGTGAATATGCTTACGAATGGGATCCTAATCAGCCTGGTTCAGTTAATAAATATCAATCCACGGATAAGTTTGAACAAAGTATCGGTGTATTTGCGTTTGCAAATTGTACCTCTTTGACGAATGTTGTATTCGAAGAAAAGGGTGTAGGTACGTTCAATGCTCCCGTAATGATTCAGATCGGTGCATTTACCAAATGTACTTCGTTGAAGAAGGTTGTATTTAGCTCTGCTTTGGGCGATTATAGAAGCAGTTTCTTGAATGAAAAGGGCTTGGATACGCCTGTTGGTATTATCGGTATTCAAGTACGTGCATTTGACGGCTGTACCGCTTTGGAAGACATCGTGATGAACGGTACCTTCAAGGATGGTATCACCTTTGCAGAAAACGCGTTTGCGAATACGAGATTTGAAATGCCTAAGGGCGTTGCAACTGCGAAGTATTGTGACTTCACGGAAGATCGTGGTCAATTTATGTACTGCTCGACGAACCAAGACGATAGCTATTTCGTATTGTAATTCTCGATAGGGCAGTGGGGTTGTAAAACCTTCCACAATTGCATAACTAAAAAGGGCGCTGGGCTGAAATATGCCTGGCGCTTTTTTTACGCCTTTTTTTCGCTTATTGTAGCCAGTTGATAAATTATACAATCGAATGTAAAAACGGGCAAATTTCACCCGTTTTAGGGGGATGGATATAGAGCTTATTTCCCTCAAAACGCGAAAAATAGGGGCATTTTTAGGGTAAATTTTCCATTCCTTCGCCTCATCTTTTTTGTTGCAAAAAAATAGATTATAGCAATTCGTTTTTTCTATCGATAATGGGTAAATAATCAAAAATTACATTCAAAAATAAGCCTTTTTGCTTGACATATCCCCTTGAAAATGGTACAATAGTCACCGTATAATGTGATATTATGCGTTAAAACACAAAAAAGGCGTTTTTTACACCTAAAAAAGCACCCCTATATATAGTGTACATGTGTATGCGAAACAAAAAGTGGGAGTTTTTAACAGGAAAAAATAAACGCGAAAGGAGAAAATATGGACGTAAAGGAATTATTTGACAAATATTATTCCCGACTTGCTCGGGAAGGTATGCTCAAAGCGTTATTCTGCGGCCTTATCGTCGGGTTTGCTGTAAACTTTGCAGTAGCGTTTACTGCGTGGTATTACGGTTGGAACGGTTTGTGGTGGGCACTTGGCGCTTGGGTAGTTGTAACGGCGGCTGCGACCCCGATCTTCTACACCAAGAAGTTCAAGCCTTCCGCGAAAGAGGTAGCAGAGCGCTTGGATAGGCTCGGCTTGGAAGAACGTATGATTACGATGACCGAATTCATCGGTGAAGAATCGTACATCATGCAGAAGCAGCGTGAGGACGCGCAGGTGACGATGAAGAAGATCGAACCCAAGCGTATTCGCTTCAAGTTCCCGAAAGCAATCATCATCGTGCTCGCTGTGGCTTTTGTGTTGGGCAGCGGTATGACAACGGTTAGCGGCTTGGTGGAAGGCGGTATCGTTAAACCGGGTAAAGAAGTCTTCGAGGAAATCCTCCCTGAACCCGATGTTGATTATGTAACGATTACCTACGTGGTTGCCGAAGGCGAGGGCCTCATCGAAGGTGATGATATCCAAATCATTGAAAAGGGCGGCTCGACGGTGGAAATCATCGCGGTAGCGGACGACGGTTTTGCTTTCGTAGAATGGTCGGATGGTATCAAGGATCCGAACCGTAGCGAGTTTGGCGTTGAAGAAGACCTCATCCTTGAAGCAACATTCGCACCCATCGGTGAAGGTGAAGGCGAAGGCGAAGGTGAAGCGGGCCAAGGCGACGAGCCTGGTAAATCCGACAAGCCTACCGAAGAAGAAGGCGAACCGAACAACGGTGCAAACGGCGCGTACGAAGAAAACAACATGATCAAGGATGGTAACACCTACTACCGTGACTTGTTAGAATCGGGCGGGTACTACGAAGAAGCTATGAAGTGGCTCGAATCCGCCGAAAACATCCCCGATGAATTGCGCGAATTCATTCAAACCTATTTCGAGGTTATCGTGTAATTCACACCCCACAAAAAACAAAAAAGAAAAAAATTTAAGAGAGGAAAAAATATTATGATTACGGAACAAAACATTGAAAAATTCAGCGAACAGTGCAAAAATATCTTCACCCAAATTCAACGCGACGTTATCGGTCAAAAAGATATCGTTGAAGGTACGATCATCGCAATGATCGCTGGTGGTAACGTATTGCTTGAAGGTGTACCTGGCGTAGGTAAGACCCGTTTGGTTCGTACGCTTGGCCGCGTATTCAACCTTCCCTTCTCCCGTATTCAGTTCACGCCTGACTTGATGCCTGCGGACGTTACCGGTACGAACATCATCGTTAAAGACGAACAGGGCAACTCGTCCTTCCAATTCCAGCCCGGTCCCATCTTCAGCAACATTATCCTTGCCGACGAAATCAACCGTGCTACCCCTAAAACGCAGTCCGCATTGCTCGAAGCCATGCAGGAACACACCGTAACCGTTATGGGTGTATCTAGAAAGATGAACGAACCCTTCTTCGTACTTGCTACGCAGAACCCTATCGAACAAGATGGTACGTATCCTCTTCCCGAAGCGCAGATGGACCGTTTCATGTTCAAGCTTATCGTTAAGAATCCTAGCCTTGACGAATTGATGGACATCGTAAACTTGACGCAGAAGACGATGGCGGAAGTTGCAGACGTTGCATGTAACGGCGACGAATTGCTTGAAATGAGAAAGACCGCTAACCAAATCCCTGTTGCGGAAGAAGTTATGAAATATGCAATGACCCTTTGCTCCGCTACGCATCCCGATAGCGAATGTGCTACCGCAGCTGCAAAGAAATATGTTCGTCTCGGTGCCAGCCCTCGTGCAGGTCAGGCTCTTATCTCCGCAGCGAAGGTTAAGGCTTTGCTTAACGGTCGTTACAACGTATCCTACAACGATATCAACGAACTTGCTTACCCCGTACTTCGTCACCGTATGAAGTTGACGTTTGAAGCAGTTGCAGAACGCGTATCCGCAGACGAAATCATTAAGATGATCATCGGTGAGGTTGGTAAGCGTTACAAATTGACGCCCGTTGAAGAAGTAGAAATTTCTACTGCTGAAGGCGAAGTAGCGGCTACGGAAAACAATGAAGAAAAAGTAATGTCCAAAAAGGAAATGAAGGCAGCAAAGAAAGCAAACAAAGCAAATAGGGAGTAAGGAATGAAGAACTCGTACTTAAATGATGGGTTTTTCGGACGGTTAGAAACGTTGGCGTTGAACATGAAGGCAGACCTTCGCGGTTTCTTCGGCGGTAAGCACCTTGTCCGTACCTACGGTCAAACGGTAGAATTTGCCGATTATCGCGAATATATGCTCGGTGACGACATCAGACGTATCGACTGGAACTTGTACAGCCGTTTTGAAAAATTCTTCTTAAAATTATTTACGGACGAAAGACAGATGCACGTGCAAATCTTCTTGGATTGTTCGGCTTCCATGGGTAAAGACGACCCTGTGAAATCGAACTACGCCGTTGCGATTGCCGCTGCGCTTGGTTTCCTCTCCGTGCATAATATGGATAAATTGTCCTTCAATTTGATTAAGGGCGACAGAGCCGAGAACCCATTTGGAACAATCGTTGGTAAAACCTCGTTTTTCAGAGCTATTAGTGAGCTTGAAAATCTTGAGTTTACAGGGGATTCCGATCTTGGTAAAGCGATTACGAGCTATCCTAAAACCGGCTCGAACGACGGCCTTACCGTGATCATTTCCGACTTTTTGACGGACAGCAACTGGAAGAAAGCGGTAGATTATTTGACATATAAGAAAAGACAGGTTTTACTTGTTCAAATTCTTACGCCAGATGAACTTGAACCGGTTTACGACGGTAGATTGAACTTGATCGACGTGGAAGCGGAAGCCCTCGAAGACCCCAAGAATATGAAATTAAGAATAACCCGCAGCTTACAATTGGCTTATCAAGAAGCGTTGGCAGACTTCAAGGAAGATTTAAGATCCTTCTGTGTGTCCCGCGACGCAGAATTCGTATCGTTGAGTACGGATCAACCTCTTGAAAGAGTGTTGTTTAGTGAGTTGTTGAAGGTAGGTATCATGGCATGATGAATTGGATTACACCTTTAGGCTTTTTAGGGTTGATAGGGATTGCAGTACTTATCCTTATCTACATCTTAAAGCCGAATTATCAACAAAAGTTTATTTCCAGTACTTTTATCTGGAAATTAAGCTTGAAATACAAGAGAAAGAAAATTCCTATCAACAAATTTAGGAACATATTGCTCTTCATTTGCCAGATTTTGATTATTACGGCGTGCGCGTTCATCCTTGCACAACCGATCATCGAAGAAGCGCAAGCTCCTATGATTGTGGAAAAGGTAGCAATCATTGATGCGTCGGCAAGCATGCGCGCTGCTTATGCAGATGAAACCCGTTTCGAACGTGCTGTGTTTGAAGCGGAAACGCTTGCAAAGGAAACATTTGAGCAAGAAGGTTTTGTAACCGTAATCGTAGCAGGTACGGAAGCGTCCTATTTGGCGCAGCGTTACACCTCCGAAAATTCGTTGGAATTGTTCACCGATTTGGATGAGTTGGTAAGCAGCGACCTTTGTACCTATGGTATGGCAGATATTGCTGGCGCGATTGAGTTGGCGCAGAAAATCGTTGACCAAAACCTCGACACCGAAGTTTACCTCTATACCGCAACCGAATATTTGGATGCAGGTGAGGTAACGGTGGTGGATGTGTCGCAAAATGGCGAATGGAATGCAGCAATCTTGGATTGTGAAGCTTTATTCGAAGAAAACTACTACACCTTCAAGGTGAGCGTTGCGGCGTATAACCGCGATACGGATTTGATTGTACATTGTGACGTGCAAGGCGCAAACGGTGCTGGTACTGTGAAGATGGATTTGCCTGTACGTTGTGACGCGGACCAAGTAAAAACCGCGACCTTCGTTACGCAAAACACGACGACGCCTGTATTTGAATTTGAATCCGTCCATGTGTATATCTCCGAAGACGACTCCTTCCCTCAGGATAACGACTTCCACATCTACGGCGGTAAAAAGCCCACGTTGAATGTGCTTTATTGCAGCCCGAGGGCGAACAGCTTTATCGGCGGTACGTTATTGACGGCTCGTGATACGTTGACCAGCTGGAATATCGAATTGAAGGAAATGAACAAGCCCGCAGGTAAGGAAGAAGTTCCCACGAGCGGTTACGACTTCTATGTATTCGAACATACGATGCCCGACGTAATGCCTACCGACGGCGTAGTAATGTTGATTAACATGGACAAAGCGCCCGAAGGCTTGACGATGGTACCTGGGCAGCTTATCAATGGTGATTTTACTCTTGCGGCTGGCGAAGGCCATCCCATCACCAACCGCTTCAATGCGGAAAAGGTAGAGGTGTCGCAGTACACCAGAATTTTGACCTATGACGGCTTCCAGCCTTTGTTGTTCTGTGCAGGCGACCCTGTATTGCTTGTAAAGGAAAGCGAAGGGCAGAAGATTTTGGTTATGAACTTCAGCGTAAACTTCTCGATGGTATCTATGTACGTTGAGTTCCCTATGTTGATATATAACATTTTTGATTACTTTATGCCCTCGACGTTGGAAGGTTACTCGTTTGACATCAACGAAGAAATTACGTTGAATGCAAGATCGGAAGAATTGTCGATTCAATCGACCAACGGCAAATACAAGAATAAGATTGAAGAATTCCCTCAAACGATTGTCTTGACACAGCCCGGTTCTTATACGGTAACGCAAACCCCGTTGTCCGGTGAGCTTGTAACCGAACAATTCTTTGTAAAAATCCCTGCTTCCGAAAGCAACATTAGCAAAGTGGTGGATGAATTAGACGAATTGATCGTTCCCAAGAAGAAGGATTTGGACAACTTGGATTTGTTGTTGTATCTTGCAGCGGCGTTGGTAGCGTTGGTAATCTTTGAACGCTGGTTACAGGCGCAGGATAGTTAAAGGAGGACAAGGAAATGAGTAATTTTAGAATTAACTTTTTGTATCCCTGGCTTCTTTTAATCCTTATCCCCGCATTCGCGTTGGGTTTCTACCTGTACTTCCGTATTTCTAAGAGATATAGACGTACGAGAAACCGTATCGTGTCGATGGTATGTTATTTCATTGTTGCGACCTTGAGCATCTTGACGTTGGCAGGTATCAACTTCACCTACGAAATTCCTAACTTGGAAACGGAGGTTATCTTGTTGGTAGACGCATCTTACAGCGGTAAGGATGTAGAAACGCAGAAAAATGAATTCATCATGGATGCGATTAAGGACAGCAAGGACGTTTGTCAAATCGGTGTTGTAACCTTTGGTTACGGCGAACCTGTTTATGCAGTACCCCTTACGACGAACACCTCGTCCGCTTATTCGCAGTACATTATGTCGGAAAAGCCCGACGGTACGGCGACAGATATCGCGGATGCCCTCGTGTACACGCGCGATTTATTTAAAAATAAGGAAGTAGCAAAGATCGTCGTGGTTTCCGATGGTTTGGAAACGGACGGTAAGGCTGCGTCGGTTGTAAAAGAACTCGCAGCGGAAGGTATCGAGGTAAACTCGGTATATTTCCCTTCGGAAAAGCCTGCACAGGAAGTACAGATTGTAGGCGTTACGACCCCTGATTACAATGTGAACATCGGTGATACGTTTACCCTTGTTGCAAATGTAAGAAGCTCGTATGAAGGGATGATTAAGTTAGAATTGTACGACAACGGTATTTTCAGCAATGAAATCGAAGCAACCGTCTTGAACAACAACGGCGTACAGGATTTGGAAATCGAACACGAATTCTCCGTTCCTGGTTTGCACTCCTTGGAACTTAAAGTTTCGGGCGGCGGCGATGGCTGTGAAGAAAATAACACCTATCGTTCCTACATGTATATTGAAACCTTCACGAAAATCTTGATGGTGGAAAGAAACGCAGGGGAATCGGACAGCTTAAAGACCTTGTTGTTGGAAGAAAATGAACAATTCGAAATTCAAACGGTAAACATTTTGACGGATGTTGATACGATGCCCAAGACGGTAAACGAATTGCGTAAGTACGACCAAGTTATCTTGGTAAACATTGCAAACGCGGATATGCCCGAAGGGTTTATCGATGAACTTTACACCTACGTAAACGATATCGGCGGCGGCTTGTTGACGGTTGGTGGTAACCAAGTGGACGAAAACGGCAACCAAGTTATGGACAAAGGCGAAGTGGTAGCAAATGCGTACAACCGTGAGGATATGTACGGCACGTTGTATCAAGAAATGTTGCCCGTACAGGCAATTGACTATACGCCTCCCGTAGCAGTAATGCTCGTAATCGACCGTTCGGGTTCCATGGATATGCCTGCTGGTGCAAGTGCTCAAACGAAGTTGGAGCTTGCAAAAGAAGGTGCGAAAGCGTGTTTGAATGCTTTGACCGAACGCGACTACTGCGGTATCATGACTTTGGAAGAAAAGTACACCGAAGAAATGCGTATCCAGCCTATGACGCAAAAGGCGAAGCTCTTGGCGGCAATCGACAGCATCGAAACGGGTGGCGGTACGGTATTCCAAGACGCTCTTGCTGGTGCAGGTCGTTCGTTGCAGTCGATTAAGAATGTAGAAAGACGTCACATTATCTTGGTAACCGACGGTATCCCTGCCGATGGTTTTGATCAATATAGTATCCCCATCGAACAGTACGTTAACGACGTAAACGCGCCTGTAACATTCTCGTTTGTTATCATCGGTGAAGATCTTTCTAACTCCGATAAAAACGATATTCGCCGCGCAGCGGAACTTGGTAAAGGTCGTTTCTACGATGTTTGGGACGTTGCTTCCTTGCCTCGTATCATGCGTGAAGAATTGAACATGAAGGAAATCAAGGCAATCAACTACGAACCTTTCCAACCCAAGATTGACGCACATACGAGCGTAGTAAGCGGCATTGAACAGGTAGATATCCCCGAATTGCACGGCTTCTACGGTACGAAGTTGAAATCGGGTGCGGAAATGTCCTTGAAGGGTGAATTCGTTCCCATCTACGCGCACTGGAAATATGGCCAAGGTATGGTTGGTAGCTTCATGTGCGACCTAAACAACGTATGGTCGTCCGAGTTTATGGCGAATGCAACAGGTCGAAGATTGATTATGAACATCATCAACGGCTTGTTCCCGACGAAGAATATTCGTGTGCAGGACATTGAAATTGTCTTGCAGGAAGGGAACTACGACTTGAGCATGAGTGTTTACACCAAAGTTCAAGATGGTGAATCGATCGAGTTGGAAATCACCAGCCCGAACGCAAGCGGCGCATTGACGGAAACGCGTACCGTGAAACCTACCGCAGAGGAAGGATATTCCCGTATCGCATTCTCGATTACACAGCCGGGCGTACATCGTTTGACGGTGAAGAAGTTAGACGCGCAGGGTAATGTGTTGGCAAAGGCCAGCATGTACAAGGCGTTTGCTTACTCGGAAGAATACAACATGTTCTACGATGCAGAAGATGGTAAAAACTTGATGGTTGCTCTTGCAGAAGGCGGTCAAGGTAAAGTGATTCAAGATTCCCACAAGATTTACGAGGAAATCGCAAAGACGCTCAATCGTAGCTATGACCCTCGTATCCCGTTCATGATTACGGCGCTTGTACTCTTCTTAATGGATATTGCGGTAAGAAAGTTCAAGTTCAAGTGGATCCATGAAATTATTCGAGATAGAAAGGCGAAGAAGCTGTTAATCCAAAAAAATATTTAAGAAAGGCGTTTGCGGTTGAAGCGAGGGATGCTTCGCTTCAACCCGCAAGGCGCAAAAGTTGCAAAACGTTACTGTCGAAAATTTGTTAAAAATTTTCATGGAGAAGAAAATGAAGAAATTTAGAATACTCATTGTTTTGAGTTTTATCATAAGTTGCTTGATGATATTGGCTTGCTGCGGCACCGATAAAATTGCCACGCCCGATATCAAGACCTTTAAGGTAGACGAAGCAACTCTGTCCTTGTCGTGGGATCCTATTAAGGAAGCGAGAGGATATAAAATTTTGGTAAATAATGAAGAATACGTGAGCAAAAAGCCTTCGTATCCCTTGGATCCGTTGGTGCCCGGCGATTATGTCATTGTGGTACAGGCGATTAGCGATAACGAAGAGCTTGAAGATTCCGACTGGTCGAAAGCGTATGAATATAAGCGTGTAAGAGAATCTGGCTTGTCGTACTCTTTAATTAATAATAACACCGAATACGAGGTAAGAGGTTTGGGTTCGGCGTCGGGCGACGTTGTAATCGACGATACCTACCGCGGAAAACCCGTTACCAAAATCGGTGATATGGCGTTCGCTAACAAGAGTAAGGATATCAAGTCGGTTACGCTTGGTAAAAATATCCGTTCGATCGGCATGCGCGCGTTCTATAACTGCGCGTTGATGGAAAGCGTTGACATCAAAGAATCCGTTACGGAGATTGGCGCATACGCATTCCAAGGCTGCCGTACCTTGACGGAAGTAAAGTTACCTAAAAATTTGAAATTGATTAGCAACTACACCTTCGCATATTGCCGTAGCTTGGAAAAAGTTGTAATGCCCAGCGGTTTGACCGAAATCGGCACTTACGCATTCTCGAACTGCGACAAGTTGGACAATGTTGAAATTCCTGACACGGTAAAAACCATCGGGGAATACGCATTTGCGGAAAATGTTGCGATGACCAAATTGACGATCGGTAACAGTGTGGAAACCATTCCTCAATATGCGTTCTTGAACTGCTCCGCTTTGACGAGCATAATGTTCGGTAATAACATCAAGACGATTGATGAATATGCTTTCTCGGGTTGCGCGTCGCTTCCTGCAATTGCGATTCCGAATTCGGTAGAAACCATCGGTAAAGGCGCATTTATCAACTGCGTAATGTTGGCGTCGATTGATTTGAGCGACAATTTGACCTCCCTCGGCGCAGGTGCATTCCAAAACACGTTTGTTTGGCTCTTTGCTCCTGGCATCATCACCATTGACGGTTGGGTGCTTGGTCCCAATGTACCCATTGAAGGGGATGCGAGCTTTGCAATCCCCGATAACGCAGTAGGTATCGCAGACCGTGCATTCTATCAATGCGATAAGGAATGGACGACGAGCGGTTGGGCGGTTAAATTACCCGACACCATTCGTTATGTTGGTGACTACGCATTCTACGATTGTCAATATATTTCCGCTGTGGAAATGAGCGCAAACTTGAAGGTAATCGGCAAGTATGCGTTTGCAAAATGTAAAAACCTTGCCTATGTAACGGCAAAAGAAGGGTTGGAACTTATCGACAACTACGCATTCCAGGCTTGTGAACGTTTAGATAAGAGCGGTGTAACGACCTTTATCAACGGGAAAGCGGTGGAAAAATTCCCCGACTCCTTGAAGCGTATCGGTACCTATGCCTTCGAAGCAACGAAAGCGTGGAACAACTCTATTTCTTGGGTATATATCGGTAACTGGTTGGTTGGCTGTGTAAACGACGCGATGGAATTTGTACACATCGAAGAAGGTACGCGCGGTATTGCGGACTACGCTTTCTACGGCGCGGTGGCATTGAATACCGTAACGATGCCCGAATCGGTTAAATTCATCGGCCGTTGCGCGTTCTACAACTGTATGAGCTTGACGCAAATCATGTTGCCCTTGGATTTGGAAATCATTGAAGAATTCACCTTCTATCAATGCTCCGCCTTGCCCGAAATCTACATTCCTAAATCGGTAAAGAAAATCGGCTACTCCGCATTCAACAAGTGCTATGCCTTGACGCAGGTAACGATTCCAGCATCGGTTGAAATGATTGACGAGTTCGCATTCTACAAGTGTAACGCGCTTGCTAGCTTGACCTTCGAAACGACGGAGGAAGGGGACAGTGCGTTGCAGTCGATCGGTAACCGTGCATTCTATCAATGTACGGCATTGACGGAACTTGTACTTCCCGACAGCTTGACCACGCTTGGTACGCATGTCTTCTACAAGTGCATTGGATTGACCAGCGTAGAGCTTGGCGACGGTTTGACGGAGCTTAGCAATTATACCTTCTACGGTTGTACGGCGCTTACGAATGTGAAGTTGTCGGCATCCTTGGAAAAGATCGGCAATTATGCGTTTAGAGATTGTGCAGCGTTGACGAAGATTGAATTTAACAACGGTTTGAAAGAAATCGGCAGATATTCTTTCTACGGTTGCGCTGGTTTGGAAAGCATAATGCTTCCCGAAAGCTTGACGACCATCTCCGATTACGCGTTTAGAAACTGTAACGGTTTGAAGAGCGTAATCTTGGCAGACCACATTACCACGATTGGCAAGCACGTATTCAACGGCTGCAACAATGCAACCTTCTACACCGAATACGCAAGCAGACCTATGAACTGGCTTGGTCAATGGAACACTTCGTACAGACCTGTTGTATGGGGCTGCACCTTGTCCGAAGACAACAGCTACGTTGTATCCTTCGTAAAGACGGCAACCTCGCTCACCAACAGCGTTGCAACCAACGGTATGGCTGCTCCTACGCGCGAAGGTTACACTTTCGGCGGTTGGACGAAGACGCAGGGCAGCAAGACTGTGGATTACACGATGGAAACCGTTGCAACTGCAGAAAACAATACCACATTATACGCAATTTGGACGAAAGCTGCGGAATAATAACATGATGTATATCATGTGGACTTTTTAAGAAGGAAGGAAACAAAATGGCTAACAACTATGATGAAAAGTTTGATGTAATGGAGCAAGGCAAAACGCCGAAATCCAGCGGTCAATCGTTCAAGGATTGGAGCGTTAAGAAAAAAGCGATTATCTTTTCCTCGATTGCAGCGGTTTTGGTTGCTGTAATTGTTGGCGTGATCTGTCTTGTAGGCGGCGGAAAAAAGGTTGAAAACATTGATATCGCCAAGAAAAATATGCCTCAAACCACTTATGTATTAGGCAGCGATTTGAACCTCACGGGTGCTAAGCTTACCGTAGTAATCAAAGGTGAAAAACAGGAAATTGATTTGGACGACCCTGACATCACCATCACTGGTTATGATAAAAATAAATTAGGCGAACAGGTATTGACGGTAGAATACGAAGAACAAACGACCCTTTTGAAGGTTACGGTTGTTCCTCGTATGGTTGCTGCACAATACGAAAGCGCTTACTTTGTAGGCGAGCCTATCAATATGGAAAAGGGTGATTTCACCATCACCAACGACGATGGTACTTCGTTTGTTGTTCCGATGGAAGACGAAACCATCACCATTACGGGCTATGACTCGACGGAAGCAAACGACGCGTTGTCCCTTACGGCAACCTATGCAAAGGACGGCGTTTCCTATTCGGTAAGCTTCAAGGTTGCGGTATATGCCGTTGAAACGGTTGACTTTAACGCGCCGAATAAGAAATTCTATAACAACCACGACACCGACTTGGATGTATCGGGCGGTTATATTTCGTTGAAGTCGGAAAAATTGACGAGATATCAAGAATTGACTGAGGATATGGTTAGTGGCTTCAACCCTGGTTTGGCTACGGTTGCACACCGTGAAACCCCGTTGGAACAAACGCTTACCGTAACCTATATGGGTTATACGAAAACCTATACCGTACAGATTAAGTTTAGCGACTTATCCTTGATTAACTTGCGCGCAGGCGAAATGAAATCGTTGAACTGGACGGGTAATACATTGCCCGATGCGGTTACCGATACGATGGGTGAAAACGCCATTGAAGCGATGCAGGTATATTTTGAAATGCCCGATTCGGAAACCACCAAGATTGATGAAGAAAATGTACAGGCAATCGCAAAGGTGGCTACCATGTACGGGTTGAACAAGTGGAAAGATGCTTTTGCGGCATATAAAGATGCTTTCTATTTGAGTGAAGAGGGTACCCTTCGTTGGGATTGCCGCGATGTTGCCTTGACGGAAGCAGCATATCAAAATCTTTTGAATAAAGATCCCATCTTGTATGAGGATGCACAGCTCCTTCTTCAAATCAAGGAAAAATTCGCTGATGTTGTTATTTTCGAAGATGAAGACATTACCATTTCGGACACGCTCGCGCCTGTATATTCGCCCGAAGTTATGGACGAATTTGCAGAACAGCTCGGTTTGATGATCGGCTTGCACAATGCGTTGAAGGATATCCCTGACGATTGGACCTTGGATCTTTTGAGATCGGAATATGCAGATGAGCTTCAAAGCGCGTGGGTAATTCTCTATGAAACGGGTTACACCGCAACGCAGCACAGATCGCTTTATCTCCTTGTAAGCAACTGGAGAGCGAAGAATGACTACTTCGAAATTCTCTACGAATATTACTACAACCACGAAGATCCATACGAAGCGAAGAAGGTAAACGATTTCAAGGATTTGCGTTTGCCTGGCGAGTTGGAAGTTTTGTACAACTATATGTTGGAAGCAAAAAACTGCATTGTTTATATGCAAAACTACCAGTTGTTTGAATCTTCGCAATTTATGTATTCCTACGATAAGGCGTTGGAAAAGAGAGCAGAAATCTTGGCCTCTGGCAACGAAATGTGGATTGACCTCTACAACACCTTAGAATTTGACTACTTGATCGGCGATGGACAGGGCGGTTACAAATTGAGCACCTTTGATCAGTTGTTTACCAACTTCCGTACGGCGCCTATGGGTTATCTCCATCACTTCAACGCGTACCTGGGTATTGCGGAATTTGAAGAGCTTTGGAATGATTACATGTCCGTTTTGATCAACTACGCAGACGAAGAATATCGTAACAGCGCAGATTATGATGCGGATGTGGAAGGTCTTTTGAAAGATTATTTGGAATTGTCCCCTAAACAGCAATTCGCGTTTATGGAAATGTTGCACCCTCATTACAGACCTAGTGCAAATGGCCGTTATCCCTTGTACGCTTGGGAAACGGATGGTGAAACCTATCACAATCAATTCGCGGCATTGATTTACGAATATTACTACGAAATCTTGCCCGAAAGCACGCACATAATCTTCAGTCAATTGATGTTGGCGTCGGAAACTCTTGCAAATGTTCAAGTTGCAAGCTCCTACGGTAGCTTCTTGGCGGCTATGGACATTGTAAACGAAGCAATTGACAATGTGGATAGAGAGGACTGGGAAGCGTTCAACGATGTTGCAGACTGGCTTGTTCTTAAATATCAAGCTTTGGAAACGAAGTTTGCAGGTTTAAGACAGCAGAACGGTACCTACAAGACGGAAGAATTGTCCAAGACGGAAAAGCAGGACTTCGAAGACTTGTTGGTAGCAACTAGCGAAGCGTATAAGATGATGATGCTTTACCAAGCAAATATGCAGGCAGGTAAGGTAAACCTTGCGGTTGCTTTCTATGCGGCAATGGAAGAGGTTGAACGTATCTCCAACAAGATTTTGTCTAGCGCAGATCCTCGCATTTTGAATGCGTACTACTACGATGAAATGTCGATCGAAAACGTGTATTTGCCCGATCCTTACAGCGGTGGCTGGGCACCCTTGACCTGGGGCGGCACGATGGACTTCCTTGTATGGTATATTCGTGACGCGTATGTAGATGCGTTGACGGGTGCTTCCTATTTGAAGGCAGGCAACCTTGTATGGGATAGCTATCTTGAGCTTGACGTTAGAGATTTCCTTGCGGATGCTTCGTACTTGTACGGCGCATATATCAATATGAACCTTCGTCCTGACTCTGATCCTAACTACAAGTACTTCGCAGACGAAGAAACCATGATGCAATTGCTTGATGATTTCCAAGCATTGAGCAACGATCAAAAATACTTCATCTATGTATTAGACTCTCACCTTCGTATGTACATGAGTTCGTATATCCGTTTCGCAAAGGAACGCAACACGAATATCGGTACGCTTGTTGAAAAGTTGATGGAAGTACAAATGATGTATGTATATTACACGAACGATCCCGACGGCGTGGAAGGTGTAAGAACCTACAAGCAAATGTTGGAAGACAAGTTTGCGGAATTGATGACGCAATACAACGACTTGGTTGCAAGTGTAGAAGCGGAAAAGGCGAAGGATAGCCCCGACGCGCTTCTTGTAAAAGCGGTGGACGATTTCACCAACTACTTCGGCGATCTTTTCACATTCTACAAAACGGCATGTGAAGCGCTTGAAGCTTAACAAAAATTAAGTATATTTTACACTCGGCAGGCGTAGAAAGCTGCGCTTGCCGAGGGAAAATACTCTACGCAGGCGGCGTAGATTGATAGGGAAGGAAGATGACGCAGCCCGATGCGAATGGCTGCAAAAAAATCTCAAATTAAGGAGATACGACATTGAAATATACAACGAAAAAAATCGGACTTGCAATGTTATCGCTGTCTTTGGTTGCGGTAATGACCTCTTCGGTGACTTTGCAGGTGCCTGTTCAAAATATGCAAAATGGAAGCAATGGGAATATGCATACCGGTTCGGCGTTCAGCTCCAACACTTTGACGGATGTTTCGGATAAATATGTGTCTGCCCTTGACAATTCGCAGTTCTTCAACAATGACTTGGTGAATGCTGCGACCACTTTGAACAGCGAAAGCGATGGCTCTCGTAGAATTATTGTAGAGTTTGAATCGCAATCGCAGTTAGATCTCTATTTAGGCAGCTCCAAATTGCAGAAAAGCTACGTAGATTTCACCGCGTATGTGAATGATCCTGCAGGGGTATCCTATGCGAAAGTTTTGGAAGAGGAACAAAATAGCTTTATTAAGGCGTTGAATAAAACGTCTGTTTCGTATGAATATCGTCACGGCTATACTTCCATTATGAACGCAATTTCGATTGAGGTGGACTCCAAAGACGTTGCAGCCATTAGCAAAATTGACGGTGTCAAGAACATCATCCTTTCCGAAGTATATGCACAACCCACCGTAGAACCTACCATCAACATCGTAGACGTATATGGTACGGGTATTTACGATTCCTCGGATGTTGCAGATAGATATTCGGGTAACGGCATGTTGGTTGCCGTACTCGACAGCGGTTTCGATATCGCGCATAACGCATTCAAGACGATGCCTCCTGCAGGCACGGAAAAGCTTGAATACAGCGAAGTGGAAGCGGTATTTGACCGTTTGAATGCGAGCGAAACGGGCGCGGCGAAAAATGTCACCGCGGAAGATGTTTACTATAACGAAAAAGTACCTTTCGCATACGACTATGCAGATAAGGATGCCGATGTATTTGCAATTGCAAACTCTCACGGCGTTCACGTTGCTGGTATTATCGCAGGTCAAGACGACAGTGTTACGGGTGAAGACGGTAAGGCGTTCAAGGACGGCACGAAGTTCATCGGTGTTGCCCCCAATGCACAATTGATGATCGGTAAAGTATTCTCCGACCATAACACCGAAAAAGGCGCGCAGACGGACGATATTTTGGCGGCTGTTGCGGACTGTGTAACGGTTGGCGCGGATGTAATCAATATGTCCCTTGGTATGTCCTGCGGTTTCTCTCGTGAAGAAGACCAAAGCTACACCAACACCGTTTACGACAAAGTATATGCGGCAGGCATCAACCTCGTTGTTGCTGCTGGTAACGAATTCAGCTCGGGTATGGGCGGCGCTTATGGTTCGACGAACCTTACCTCCAACCCCGACAGCTCGACGGTAGGTTCGCCTTCCACCTATTTTAGCTCTCTTTCCGTTGCGTCGATTTCCGGTCAGAAATCCTCGTTTATGCAGTTGGGCGACGGTACGGCAGTTTACTTTAACGAATCTTCGATGGCATCCGGCCAACAGGGTAAATTCGTAGAAGAATTGTTGGACGGTGCAAAGAAAAAGACCTTCAACTTCGTTGTTGTACCTGGCTACGGTAGACCTAGTAACTACAACACGAGCGTAAAGGCAGAGCTTGCGAAAGGGAACTGCATCGCGGTTGTTAGCCGTGGTGAAACCTCCTTTGAAGAAAAGCAAAAGGCTGCGTATGATAACGGCGCTGTTGCTTGTATCATTTACAACAACATGTCGGGTAAAATTTCCGCATCCTTGGGTACGGGTAAGAAAATCCCTACATGTACCGTTTCCGCGTCCATCGGTCAAAGATTGACGACGCTCGGTACGGGTACGATTGAATTAGACGAATCGTACAAAGCAGGTCCTTTCATGTCCGATTTCTCCTCGTGGGGTCCTACCAACGATTTGAGAATTAAGCCCGAAATTACGGCGCACGGCGGTGAAATCACCTCTGCGGTTGTAGGCGGCTACGCAATCAACAGCGGTACGAGTATGGCTTCGCCTAACATGGCGGGCGCTGTAACCTTGTTGCGTCAACATGTATCCGAAAACTATGGTTTGACGGGTATCGCACTTGCAAACCGTGTAAACCACTTGTTGATGAGTACGGCAACCATCGTTTACGATGAAAACGGCTTGCCTTATGCGGTTAGAAAGCAGGGCGCAGGCCTTGGCGATATCGGTAAAGCAATCAACACGGATGCTTTCTTGTATGTAGAAAACAGCGCGAAGGCAAAGCTTGAGCTTGGCGACGACCCCGCAAAAACGGGTGTTTACACCATGCACTTCCGTGTGAATAATACTTCGAACAAGACAAAGACCTACGCTTTGGATGTGTTGGCGATGACGGAAAGCGTTTCTATCGACAACATTACGGTAGAAGAAAAAGCTTACATGTTCGAAAACGCGCAGAAGCACTTCTACGTCAATGGTAAGTCGGTTGGCGACACCTTGACCTTGGAAGGCGGTAAGGATGTAGAGGTAACGGTAACCCTCGCGTTGAGCGCAAGCGATAAAGCGTACATGAACGAAAACTTTGCAAACGGTATATATGTAGAAGGTTTCGTAGCGCTTACCGATTTGGACAGCGAGAATGCAGTTGATTTGTCTATCCCTTACCTTACGTTCTATGGTGACTGGGAAGAAGCGCCTCACTTCGATAAGAGCGCTTACGAAGTAAGTAAAGATAAATACGATTCCTCGATTAAGGATGAAGATAAGACGGTAGCAGCGATTTATGAATCGGTTGCAATCGGTAGAGCGTATAAGGAATATTCCGAATTCTATTTGCCCTTGGGTCAATACTTGTACACGATGGAAAACGATGCTGACCCTGGTATCGAAGCGTCGTCGGATAAGATTGCGGTTGGTAACAGCTACTACGGCATCTACGAATTCTATGCAATGTATATGGGTATGCTCCGTGCGGTTGGTGAGATGGACCTTTGTGTAACCAACGCGGCAACCGGTGAGGTTGTATATAGCAAGACCGAATACGGTGTAAGAAAATCGCACAACGCAGGCCCCTCGGTTGTTGAATTTGAGATGAACGTGTATGAAATGGGGCTCTTGAACAACGAAAAATACACGGTTACTATGACGGCGCACATTGACGAAGGCGTAGTAGAAACAAAGGAATTCACCTTCTATGTTGACTATCAAGCGCCTATGATCAAGTCGAGCCAAGTTCGTTATGAAGATAACGGCGACGGTACGCGTAAGGCATTCCTTGATTTGGAACTTTACGATAACCACTATCCTCAAAGCGTACAGCTTTTCGTGCCCATTTCGGATACGGAAGCAGACTTCTTGATGACGTATCCTATCCCCGTTAAGAACCCGGTAAGAGATGGCGTTACAAAAATATCCATCAACATTACCGATTATATGGAAAACTTCACGGGTGCGTTGAATGGTCAATACTCGCAGGCAAGTGGCGAATGGTCGAACATGATCGGCGTACGTATCGACGACTACGCATTGAACGCATCGGCGTATATCGTTTCCCCGAATACGACCATCGTAGACGAAGTGGAATTTGAATACACCTATAAAGATGCAAGCAACAAAGAAGTAACGGCATCCTTGCGCGACGAAACGGTTGTGCTTCGTCCCAACCAGTCGGTTGACTTGTCGAAGGATTTGGTAACGGTCGAAGGCGCAAACGGTACGGTTAGCGGTAAGATGTCTACATCTATGGTAAGTTACACGGCGTTTGTTTGTGAAAACAAGGACGCGCACGGCGTAGCTTGCGGCTTCACCTATAATGAAACTCAAGCGTTTACCTATACGAAGGGTCAATATTACTACGATGCAGAAACGGGTACGGTAATGCAGAAGGAAGCGGACGATACGGAAGCAACCTACGACGCATATACGCGTTTCTATGATGTAATTGCAGAACCTGTTGTGAGAAACGGCAGCCGTTATGTACAACCTGAAAGCAAGCATTTCGTATGTCCTGCATGCGGCGCGGAAGAAGTGTTCACATTCAATACAAGAACGGGTAAAATTACCACCAAGACCTTCAAGTGCGTTGTACAAGACCCGATGATTTACGATGTGAAATTTAAGACCAGCGACAAGGCGGTTGTAGAGGTTCGCAACGGGTATTTGTACGCAGTTGGCGAAGGTACGGCAACGATTACGGCACAGCCTTCCCACTGGGCAGACGACAGCAACAACTTCGTATTCCACGTAAAGGTAGAAGGGGATGCAATGCCTCTCTTCCTTGAAGAATTGACGGTTGGCGCTTACGATAACCACACCAAAGAGGTTTCCCGTGACGTAACGGGCGGCGGCATTTCGGTAGATTGCGGTACGGAGCTTACCTTGTATCCTAGCTTCAAGCCTTGGTATGTTACTAGCGTACCCGATTTGACTTGGGAAGTATCCGACTCTGAAGTAGCGGAAATTCTCGAATCCGACGCAAACAGCGCGCGTGTGCTTTGCAAAAAAACGGGCGGCGTTTCTATCTTGCTTTCCTCGCCTTCGAATGGTTTGATCGGTACATTCACTATCATCATCGGCGAAGAATATAACTTAACAAGCTACTATTTCCGTGAATACAAGGGTATCGGTTACAGCGAAAAGTACACGGATGAAAATGGTAACGAAAGAAAGATGTTGGTTATCCCTGCAAACCTTGGTATCTATGTAATGGGTACTTACTCTTCTGGCGTATCCTACGATGGTACTTTTGAAGATTTGCAGACTTTGGATACGGTAGTTGTGCCTCAAGGTGTAAACTCCCTCGGCGCATACTGCTTTAGAAATACAAGTCTTAGAAGAATTTACTTGCCTTCGTCCATTGAACATATTTCCTCTTCGGCTTTCTCTGGCTGTAAGAATTTGGAAGAAGTTTACTGGTACGACGCAGGTGAAGACAGCGATTCTGGCATCGAATATGATGCAGACAACAACACCTATAACTGGGATGTGTTCTATGCGAACGCTTCCGAAAAATGTACGGCAACCCGTATCGTATTGCAATACAGCGCATTTTCTTCCTGTCAGAAGTTGAAGGTGTTTGACTTCTCGCGTGTAACGGCGGCGTTCAACGGCGCGTTTAGCGGTTGCAAAGCGATTGAACATGTAGATCTTTCCAACTTGCGTTATGCAGGTTCGAACATCTTTAATAACTGTACCGCATTAAAGACGGTAACCTTGCACGATGATACCGTTTTGGCAAGCGGCACGTTCATGAGCACGGGCATCGAAACGATCAACTTTGGCGGTTCGATTGTTGCAGACGGCGTATTCAAGAGCATGAAGAACTTGAAGAAGATTGTGTTCAACAACGATGTGGAAAGCATCGGCGCGAACGCATTTGAAGGTTGTACGGCTTTGACGAGCGTGGAATTCAACGGTTCTTGCTTGAACATCGGCGCTTCCGCATTCAAGGGCTGTACGGCTTTGACGGAATTCACCATTCCTGCAGGCGTTGAAAAGATCGGCGATAAGGCGTTTGACGGTTGTACTAAGTTGGCAACGGTGAAGGTGGACGGTATGTCCAACATTACCGAGGTTGGTTTCAATGTATTTACGGGCTGCAACGCATTGACGACGGTAGAAGTTGTCGGCAACGGCGCAGCAGGTAAGTATGCAACGGAAACCAGCGGCGCATACAGCATGTTGACGAATGCAAACGGCACCGTTGTACTCCTTGCGCCTTCCGCATATCCTTTGACCTCGACGGGCAACATATTCACCGTACCTACGATGGTAGGCGATACCGAGCTTAAGGCGATTTCGAAGTATGCGTATGCAAACAACGTAAGCTTGAACGGTAAAGAAGTAGTAATCCCCGAAGGGATTGAAACGATCGGCGCAGGCGCGTTCCGCAACACGGGTATCACGAAAGTGGTTGTACCTTCCAGCGTAACGAAGATTGATCCTTACGCATTTGCAGAATGTCCTAACCTTGAAACGGTTATCTTGCTCTGTGATTTGGAAGAAATCCCCGCGTATGCGTTCTATAACAGTAAAAAGTTGACCAATGTGCAGTTGCCCGGCTCTTTGAAGACGGTAGGCGACTATGCGTTTATGGCAACGGATATCAGAAGCCTTTACATCGGTGAAAACGTGGAAAGCATCGGCTTTGAAGCGTTCCGTGATTGTGCTGCGCTTGCAGAATTGAACTTTGCTAAGCAATCTACCTTGAAGGTAATCGGTCAAGCAGCATTTAGCGGTTGCCGATCCTTGCAAAAGGTAATTATGCCCGATACGGTGGAAGTATTGAAGTACTCCGCATTCGTTGGCTGCTACGCTTTGGAAGAAGTTTACGTATCCGCAGGCCTTCAAGTGATGGAATCCTACGTATTCTCCGCGTGTCCTGTATTGACGACCTTCACGATGGGCAACGGCGCGAAGATGTTGGGTGACTATGCTTTCTATACCCCTGGTACGACGAGCGGCAGTTTCTATTATCATAGCGCTCTTGCAAACGTAACCATTCCTGATTCGGTTGAAACCATCGGTGCTTACGCATTTGCAGGTAACTCTGTAATGGAAGAAATTACCTTGAATGGTGTAACGGAAATCGGCGAAGGCGCGTTTATGTACGCAACTGGTCTTAACCGTCTTAACCACAACGGTGCTTTGAAGCGTATCGGCGCAAATGCGTTTATCGGCAGTGCGATCCGTAACATTGATTTGGAAGACGTAGAATACTTCGGCGCGCAAGCGTTCTTGGGTACGAAATTCCTTATCAACAACACCGCAGGTAAATTGACCTTGAATGCAATTGAAATCGGCGCAGGTGCGTTCTATAATTGCAGCAATATTAAGAGAATTGACCTCACACAGGTAGAAGTACTTGGTGATATGGCATTCGCAACGGAACAGCCGGCTAATGCTACGATTACGGAAGTATCCCTTGGTAAGAAGCTTGTTTCCATGGGTGCAACGGTATTCTACAACCAGGCGATCGTCTCGATTAGCTTGCCGGAAACCTTGAAGGAAATCGCAGAACCCGCATTTGTAGGTTGTGCAGGTCTTCAAATCATTAGCGTTGCGGCGAAGAACAAGACCTTCTTCGTAGATGTACAAACCACGAGCGAAGGTAAAAAAGTTTACGGCTTGTACAAGACGTTGGATAACGGTACTTATGAATTGGTAGCAGTTCCTAACAACACGCGCATGGATAAGATTGATGAAGGTTATTTGGAAGGTAACGATTTCGATTACAACAACCTTGAACCCTTCAAGATCTTGGAAGGCACGTCGAGAATCAGCGCTTGGGCAATGGGCCATTGTAAATATATTCACGCAGTAGAAATTCCTGCAAGCGTGAAGACGATCGGGCCTTACGCATTCTTCAATATGGGTTACGGTGTGTTGGAACTCAACCAGCAGCTTGCGGCAACCTCGCGTGTACCCTTCACGAAGTTCATCTTCAAGGGTTTGCAGGCGCCTATCATTGAATCGAGCTACAACGAAGAATCGTCGGCGCTTGACCAAATGTACGCAACCTTCGTTTACACGGCAGGCTACTTGATGAGCGATATGATTATCCCTGTAAACGCAAAGGGCTTTGAAAGTATCATTTATCAATTATTCTTCATGGAAAAATATTATTCTGAAGAATTGATGGAAACCAGCACGCAGAACTTGCTCGACTGGTTGACTGCTTTGGACGTTGAGGCGCTTACCTTGGAAGACGAAGCGGTTGTAAACGAAATGAATATGATTTACTTCATTATGTCGGAAACGCAGAAGGCATTCATTTCGGAAGAACTTACAAATAAGCTTACGGCTGCGGTTGAAAAGATTGCGGCATTGAAAGCATAAGGAGGTAGAAAAGCTGTGAAAGAATTTTTTGAAAAAGTAAAAGCGTTCTTCAAGAAGCTTTGGCAAAAAATTGTAGCCAACAAGCTTATCGCAATTATTGTTGCTGCGGTTGTTGTTGTCGGCTCTTCTACCGCGATTATTGTTGCTAGTTTGTCTGGAGGCGGTAACCCGTCTTCAGATAGCTCGAGCAGCAGCGTAGAAAGCTCAGAGCAGGCGCAAATTTACACGATTAAGTTTGAAACCAACGGCGGTACGAAGGTGGAAGCTATTCAGGTGGAAGCAGGTACGGTTGTGGACTTGAATGAATATAAGCCCGAAAAAGAAAACGGCTGGTTCTACGGCTGGTGCTCGGATGAAGGCTTGACGACTCGTGTAGATGCGCTCTATACGGTGGAAGGCAATATAACCTTGTATGCAGAATGGGGCACGGAAGAAATGTATGTGCTTACCTTTGAAACAAACGGCGGTTCGACGATTGAATCGGTTTCCTACCGTCCTAACGCATACTTGTTAGAGCCTGCTCAACCCACGAAAGAAAATTATTCGTTCGGCGGTTGGTATAAGGATGCGGCTTGCACGAAGGAATTTTCCTTCTTCGCTGCGCCTCAAATGCCGAAGAGCAATTTGACCATCTATGCAAAATGGGTGGCTTTGAACGGTTTTATCTTTGAAACGAACGGCGGAAGCGAAGTTGCGCCTATCTATGGCACAACGGGCGACCTTGTTGGTGAAATTGAAGCGCCTACGAAGGCAGGTCAAATTTTTGAAGGTTGGTATTCGAATGCGGCGCTTACAACGGCGTACGATGTAACCGTAATCCCCAAAGGTGTTGTAACCTTGTATGCAAAGTGGCACGACCAAGCGCAAAACGTTGCGATGAAGTTGCACTTTAACTACCAAGGTCAAGACACGGTAATCACGGTTGCAGGTAACGAAGGCGAAGACGTTGCTTCGATTAGCGGCATCCAGGACGCGATTGACACCTTCACCGCGACCATTACAGAGCAACTGAAATCCTCTTACTTGGGCGCGGCAACGGATTTGACGGACAAACCTATCTTCAAGTTTAGCGCGTGGGCGTTTGATGCAAACGGCAGCAACCGTTTCGACGGTAAAGTGCCTGCAAGCGAAGTAGATTTGTACGCAGTATGGAGCCGTTCGGCAGCATATTGCCAAGTAACCTTTGTAAACGATACCGAAGAAACTTCTTTCTTTGTAGAGAAGAACACGGAAATCGCTACGGAACTTTTGAACGCGCAAACGGCGGGTGTGAAGGCAACCTACGAAGCGCGTGGTTGTACGGTAGATGGTTTCTACACTACGAGCGGTAGCAGCTATCGCGAAGGGGACAAAATTGCGATGGATATGCGCTTGATCCCTTACATTTACACCTCCAACCTTGCCTATACCTATAAGACGATTATCACGGATAAGGGCGCAGAGGTAAAGGGCTACGCATTGACGGGTTATGATGCAGAAGGCGAAGCAAACAATGCGGCAAAGGACGATCTTTTGTTGCTTGTACCCGAATTTTATAACGACGGTACACATGGTCAGTTGCCTGTTATTTGGGTAGAAAACGATGCGTTTAACGGCTACAAGGTAAGCGAAGTGAACTTGCCCGACAGCGTGTATGGTATCGGCGCAAATGCATTTAGCGGCACGACGCTTACGGAAATTAGCTTGCCCGTTCGTTTGTTCCATATCGGCGACAACGCATTTGCAAGCAGCTCCTTGCAGTCGGTAGAGTTTAACAGCTCGATTACGGAAATCGGGATCACGGTATTCGCAGGTACCACATACGAAACGACGATGCCTACGGACGCAACCGAAAACAACCCCGTAGCATCCTATATTTTCTTCGATGAACAGGGTAAAATTATCTACAAGTACATAGGTACGAATGTGGAAAACGAAGAAACGCCCAGCACGGTAGAAATTATCGCAGGCGGCGCGTTTATGGGCAATACCACGATTAAAAACTTAACCTTGAGCAATAAGGTTCGTCTGGTAGGTGATTACGCGTTTGCAAACAGTGCGTTGCAGACCGTAGAAATCGGTCAAGCGTTTGCTGCGATGGGTGTTGGCGCGTTCAAGAACTGCACCTCGTTGACGAAGGTGGAATTCACCTTCCAATATAACCTCGCTGCACTTGGTACCAGCATGTTTGAAGGCTGTACGGCATTGACGGACATCAACATTTCCTTCTTGGAAAGCCTTAAAACGGTGGAAAGCAAAGCCTTCTATGGTTGTTCCGCGTTGACCGCTGTTTCCTTCGGTGATAGCTTGACAACCGTTGGTGAAAGCGCGTTTGAAGGTTGTTCCTCGCTTGTAGAAGCAAACTTTGGTAAGGTTTCCGATGAAGAATCCTTGTCTCAGCTTAAAACGATTAACAATCGTGCATTTGCAAGCTGTACTAGCTTAAAGCGTGTTATTTTGAGAGGCGAAATCGTAGGTTATTCGATTGTGCAATTCAAGACGAACGTATTTGCAGGCGCAGGCTACACGAAGGGCGGTTCCTTTGTAACCCCTGTTATTTACGTTAGAGATACCTATGTTGACCACTGGAGCAACGACGACGAAAACGGCGCAGACTTCTACTCTTATGTGGAAATCTACAAGGCATACTTGCCTGCCGAATATAGAAATTTTGAAGTAAAAGCAATCGATTCGAAGACGCCCGAAGTTTCTGCAAACAAAAACATTGTGTTGACGAGCGACGCATCGCTTGCACAATTTGATTTGTTGTCGCACGTGGTAAACGATAATGTAATCTACTACAAAGACGATCAATCTCAAACGAATTGCGAATTGTATGTTGTTAACGTGAAAAACGCTGCAGGCGCAACGCTTATTGCAACGGAAGGTAAATATTACAACTTGACGGACGTAGGAACTTATACGGCGGTCATTGCGGTAGAAGACGAGTTCGGCAACCGCACGGACATACAAATTTACATTTACGTTAACGCGTAACTTACAGGCGGATAAGATGTAAACAACCCATGGCTACGGCGGCGGTTTGCCGCCGTGGCGAAATGGACAGGAGGAATAATAGAACAGTGAAAAAGATATTTAAGAAAATCTTTATTGCAAGCAGTATTATGGTGGCTACCTTAGCGGCAGGCATCTTTAGCGCTTGCTCCTATGGCGCGGATCAAGAAGCGATCAAAAGAGAGGAAGGGTATAGCTGTCGCGTAACCTATGATGCAAACGGCGGTTCTTACGGCAGTAACTCTTACCGCACCTATGCGCTGGTAAAGGAAAACTCGCCTGCACCTGCCCCCGGTTATGTGGATGGTAAAACGCAGGCATCCGTTAAAATTCCCACTCGTCGCGACTATCAGTTGGTAGGCGAAGCGAAGAGCGATGGGGACGATGAAACCAACGATGAAGCAATTTTGACCAAATCTTGGTTTGTTGCAAAGACGGACGCGGACGGCAATGTAGTTTATGATGCAAACGGCAACGCTAAGCTTGAATCGGAAACCCCTTGGAACTTTATCACCGATAAAGTAACGAAGGATATTACCTTGGTGGCGCAGTGGCGTGAAGTATTCCGCTTTACCTTGTGTATGGTGGAAGAAAAGATGGATGGCGATAAGGTAGTGGTAACGGAAAAGGAACTCCGTCAATACACGGTTGAACCTGGTGATACCATCATCGATAAACTCTACGATAAAGATAAGACTACGGGTACGATTCTTCGTCGTGCGGACTATATTAAATCGGGCTTGTCTAGCTCCAGCTATACGGTTTTGGATTTCTATATGGATAGCAAGTACACGACGTTGTTGGATAGCAATTACCAACACCCTGGCCGTCATGAAGAGGAAATTACGCAGGTAAATCCTGAAACGAAAGAGGAAGAAACGACAACGATTTCTACCAACGTGGTAAAGATTTACGTGAAGTATTTGGCTGGTAAATACGAGTTTATTAGCAACAAGAATCTCAAGACCTTGAACCAAGCAAGCAAATGGTATTTGTTGGAAGATATTGATTATGCAAGCGCGGAAGAACCTTGGGGTGTTCTCAGCAGTTTCTCGGGTACGATTTACGGCAACGGCTACACCATCAAGAATTTGACGGTGGAATCGGTTGTGAAAAAGCCCAACGGTCAATACATGGCGCACAGCATTTTCGGCAGAATGAACGGTACGGTGGAAAACCTTAAGTTTGACAATGTAACCTTGAAGCTTAGAACGGAATACGGTACGACGATCCCTGGTAACGAACACAGGGCTGCATTCTTGGCGTACAACCTTGGCGACAATGGTACGATGCAAAATGTGACGTTGAACAACTGCCGTATCTTGTTTGCAGATGCAAACTGCTACACGCACGTAACGGCGCAAAACCCCTTGTGGTGGGAAGCTCCCGCACAGGGCAAAGCAACCGTAACGGGCAGCGTTGAAATCGTAGAAGTAGCAGCCGAATAAGCTACGCGATATTAAAATGGAAAAAATAAAAATTAACATATAAGGAGTAGATGAACAATGAATAGAAAATTCTTAAAGTTGATCAGTCTTACGTTGGCGCTTGCAACGGCCTTCCCTGTATTTGCAGGTTGTAAGGATAAGGGCGGCGACGACAGCAGCTCTTCTGGTTCTGGCACGGTGTCGGGCAAGGGTTTCGACAACGAAAAGGATGCGTTGGTATTTAGTTCTGGTGAATTTGACGGCGTATTCAACCCCTTCTTCTCGACGTCTGCATACGACTCGAGCGTGGTAGGCCAAACGCAGATTAGCATGATTTCTGCCGACGAAACTGGTAACAACGTAACCTTCGGTAAGGATGAACCCGTTGTAACGTTTGATTACAGCGAAATCATGTACGACGCAGCTGGTAACGTAACCACGATGGGTGACGAAAACGGTACGACCGTTTACCAAATGGTATTGAAGGATGATATCCTTTTCTCCGACGGCCAGCCTTTGACCGCGCACGACGTATTGTTTAATATGTATGTTTACCTTGACCCCAACTATACGGGTTCTTCCACGATGTACTCGACGGATATCGTAGGTCTTCGTAACTACCAAATGCAAAAAGAAGGTGAAGTTGACGAAGGCGCTGCTGCTGCAATGGATAGAACGGTTGCTGCGCTTGCAGGCTTGCGTACGAAGGCTATCGTAGAATACGTAATGGATAAAAACTGGAACGCAGCTGTTGCTACCTACAACAATCAATGCGCGCAGGTAGGTATTGTAAAGACTTACAACGAAGAAGCAATCAACGCGGATATCGCGCGTATTAAAGAGCTTTGGATTGAAGAAATTACGACCGACTGGAACGCAGCTTCTTCCGACCTTGCTTCCATGCAAACGGAATATCCCTTCACGAAGACCTGGCAGTTGTATTTCTACAACGAAGGTTTGGTTTCCCGTAAATCGACCACGACGGCTGGCGTTACCACCTATCCTAAGGATGATAATGATAAGTATATTATCGAATGGGATAAATACGGTTATGATCCCAACGCGGAATACACCAAAGAACAGGCAATTGAAGAAGTAAAGACCGCATACTTGGGCGACGATGAATTCATCGCACAAATCCTTGGCGGTTGGGCTACGTCTGGTACGATTACAACCGAATTTGCTGCACAGGACAAGGAATTGTACTACGATGCACGTAAGAGCGAAGACGGCGAATTGACGGTTAAGAACATCTCTGGTATTAAGATTAAGTCCGCAGCAGAATTCAAGGGCGAAAAGAAGTACCCTGCAGAAGAATATGCCGATTTGAAGATGCTCGAAATCACCATCAACGGTGTTGACCCTAAGGCAAAATGGAACTTCGCGTTTGCAGTAGCGCCTATGCACTACTACTCCACGACGGCACTTACGAATGCAGCGTTGGCAGATGAAGATTTCGATTCCGACTTCGGTGTAGAATTCTCCAGCGTTGATTTCATGAACTCCTTGAAGCGCAGAAACAGCGTACCTATGGGCGCAGGTATCTACAAGGCTTCCACCATGCACGATTATACCTATGATTGGAGCAAGGACCAAGAAAGCTTTGATAAGCTTGCTGACGAGTTTTTAAGCAACAACGTATGTTACTTCATCCGTAACGATAACTTCGTAACGACGGGTGGTAAC
>JAZTYG010000010.1:0-4661 GCA_045636845.1 Candidatus Scatosoma sp. | reverse complement strand
GCAGGGATGAACAGCTGTTCAAACGCATTCACCGCATACCTGTCCGTCATACCCGAAATATAATCGCATACAACACGCTCCTTGCCATCTCTTTCTAAATTTGTTAAATAGCCTTTCGGCAGTTCGTCTATATGCGACATGAAATATTCAAACATTTGCGTCAACATACGCTCTGCCCTGTCCTGCATGGCTTTGTTCGTCAACGCGTACACATTTTCAAACATGAAACCACGCAACTCATTGGTAGCAGCCATCACCTCATCCGACATACGAACAAAGGGTTGTCCCAACGAAGTTTGCCAAATATCCGCAATCGCGGTATTGATACGCGTTTTGGTCTTATTCCCCAACACCTTCACCGCGCGTTTAGGTAAATCCTCTTCCTTAATCACGCCGCCGCGAATCGCATCCTCAATATCGTGGTTGATATACGCAATTCTATCAGCAAGGGAAACCGCCTCCCCTTCCAAGGTCATGGGTTTACCAGAGCTTTTGTGCTGTAAAATACCATCTCGTACCTCGATGGTGAGGTTAAGCCCACGCCCCGCCTTTTCAATTACATCCACCACGCGCAACGATTGTTCGTTGTGCATAAATCCGTGAGAAGAAAGCTTGTCTAACACTTTTTCACCGACATGGCCAAACGGGGTATGCCCCAAATCGTGTCCAAGCGCAATCGCCTCCGCCAAATCCTCATTCAAGGACAAGGTACGGGCGATGGAACGGGCAATTTGCGAAACGTCAACCGTATGCGTCATACGGGTAATGAAATGGTCGCCTTCCGGCGCGCAAAATACCTGCGTTTTGTTTTTTAATCGCTTAAAGGAATTACTGTAAATAATACGGTCCCTATCCCGTTGAAATTCCGTACGAAAATCACAGCTCGTTTCTTCACGCAAACGACCTTTCGTTTCCGCCGAACGCACCGCATATTTAGATAAAAACAATTCCTCGTTGGCGCAAACTCTTTCACGAACAGTAGCGTATTGTTTCTTATCTTCCATCTTCAACCTCCCGTATTTTTGTGTAAATTTCGCCCTTTCGATTTTCTTCATATTATATATTCGACAAAACTTTTTCAAATCCTCTTTTTTTTCGATATTTTTTAAGATTTTTTATATATTTTTACCCAAAAAAACATAAAATAAGCCCCCCGTCTAAAAAAACGGAGGGTTTATGCAAATTTTCTTTTAATTTTCAAGGAATTTTAAGGATTTTCCTTCCTCTCTTTTTTCTTCAAAAGGCTCTTTTTCAAGACCGCTAATTTATATGAATTATACCGAAGTGTAAATATCGGAAACAGATTTAGAAAAAAGTTCACAACCGCCACAGGAATCGCCAATGCAATCCATACCGGCGATAAGGGTTTCAAAAGCAGAACAGCAAAGCCTGCAAACAACGCAAGAAAATGTCCCAACTCCCCATAACAGCTTTCTAATAAAAACCTATCTACATATTCCACGCTTTGCGGATTGACCAGCTTATTTTTGCGAAATCCTGTAAAATGCCCTATTTCGGGAATCTTATCCTTCCACCTGCGAATTTTAAGTTTTTCGTAGAATTTCTTTTCTTCAACGCGTACCTGGTATGCCCATTTTGTATAATCGGCACATTTTGCAGGCAGCAACCTCGCAATTGTCGCCATCAATCCGTCCACCAAAATTTCAAAGACTACCCCAACGCAAACCAAAGCGAAAAGTAATAAAAAGTTTTGTCCCGACCAAAGGGCTACACTTGCGGCAATCACCAACGAGCAACCAAAAATTATCCATAAATACAGTATCATTTCGTTGCCTCACCATAGGTCAAGGGAATACCGTAAACCTCTTCGTATTTTGCTTTACACAGCGCAAAAGCCTCGTCCTTCATCTTTTCCGAGCCTACCTTTTCCCCAAGCTCTTTATCGGGATAAATAGGCGGTAGAATATGGAAGGTGTAGCGTTGAATAGGATAACCGCTTTCATCCAACCTTTCGTCGTCTACCATCGTAATAAAGGTGGGCAAGACGGGCACGTCTGCGCGATACGCCATCTTAAAGCCCCCGACCTTGAACGGGCGCGGCTTTTTGTAATTCCACCACATACCTTGTTCGGGATAAATCAAGATACTTTCGCCTCTTTTAAGCAATGTGTTGACCGCCGACATAAAATTCATCATCGTACGTCGATTACTCGATAAGGGTAAAGTGTTGCAGTTGCGGAAAAAATACCCGTACAAGCCAGGAAAGTTGGTATAGTTCCCTTCACGGATTACCTTATAAAGATATTTTTTCGGTAACGCTTTGCGGATACAATGAAACACCGCGTAGTTGTCGTAAGGGTGGAAGTGGTTACAGGTAACCACCGCACCATTTTGCAGGGCGGACAAATATTCTTCCCCCGTCACCTTATCAATAATCAGCTTTTCCTTTTTGATCAATCTCAAAAAATAGTGGTCGGCAACAAAATTTGCAATCCTTCTCGACACTTTGCTTGAAAATTTTTCACACAGGTAATCCACCCTATCGGGTAAAAGTTCTGGCGCAGGCGGATCGTTTTCCACATCCTCGTCAAAACGCCCGTCCCGTTCGTATTCCTCAATCTTTTTTAACACCTCAACCCTATCAGGCGAAAACTTCAATTCGTCCATGGTATGCTCCTTTTGCATTTTTAGCGCTTTCCGTACAATTTACCATATCTTGTAAAATACCCATCCTCGCGCGCAATTTCCGACCTTGCCAAAGCCTGCAAATTACTTTCTTGCAATTTATCCTTTTCTTCCATTTCCTTTGTGGATTGATCGAAAATATTTTTCAAATAGTCGTAAAATTCTGTCTGCTTTGCATATTCCCAAAAATATTCACCATAAGGGACATCCTCATATCGCCACGGCTTCCACGTCATCAAATAATGCACAATACGCAAATCCTCGCGAGGCAATAAATCCTTCCCAACGGGGGTCTTATTCCACGCGCGGGGTAAACGCAACACCCTGTCTTGACACAGCACATTGAGATAATCCTCGTCTTGAATCAAAGTAAAGCGATATTTTTGTAAAAGTTCGGCAAACTGCCCGTAAAAATTTTCCTCGCGAAAGGCTTTCAAATTCATCAAAATTACACCTGCATTGAAGAAATAATCGGGATCAAGCCCGTCCACCTTACGCACATATTCTCGATACACTTCAAAGCTGTTTACCCCTTCGCAAGGCGCGCCTGCGATGAGGTTATCGCCCAAATCGTAATTATACAGCGCACTAATGTCCCCCAAAATTACAGTGTCACAATCAAGGTACAGCGCCTTATCGTATTGTGGGAACATTTCCGCAATAAAAACGCGAAAATAGGTTGTGTGGGTGTAATAATCGCGCATATGCAAATGGGCGGCAATCTCTTTCAGTAACTCCGTTACATCGGTAAAAGTGATTTCAAAGCCTGCCTCACTGCAGCGCAAAATCTTTTCCTTAAATTCCTCCCTTACGCCCGAATGTAATACATAAATTTTATAATCGTAATCATGGGAAGAGTTTTCTTTTAACGATTGCAAGGTAATAGATAAAAAGGGTAAATAGTTATCATCCGTTGCAAAAAACAACGGGATAATTCCCTTCCTCTCCCCCGTCTTATTTTTCCCTTTTACAGAGTACCCCAGCTCATCATAAAGGGGCGTTTCGATTTGATGATCCGCCGTATTCCAAGTCAATCTTTGGGGGCGAACACAAATTTTTTGTTGCATAATACCTACCTCATTTTACTTTTGTTCCAGCGCAAGCCCTTCCTGCGCTCCGTAAAATTAGTTTACCGCATTTTTCCATCTTTGACAACCTACGCGTCTATATTTTACCTCTATTCGCCGAAAAATATGCTCTACCCAGAGTAGAATTTGAACTCTACTCACAGTAGAGTCCTTTATTTTCAAGGGATTTAGCGCCTTTTTTGCGGAAAACCATAAAAAACAGCGAGGATCACTCCTCGCTGTTTCACTCTATTTTTCAGTAAAATATTTCGATTAAATTTCCAACAAAATGGTAACAGGGCCGTCATTATTTTGTTCGATTTGCATATCCGCGCCGAACACACCTTTCTTCACGGTAACGCCATAAGAAGCAAGTTCCTTCACGGTATATTCGTACAAAGGCTCTGCAATTTCGGGACGAGCCGCAAGGGTAAAGCTGGGACGGTTGCCCTTACTTGCGTCGCCGTATAAGGTGAATTGCGAAACAAGCAACACTTCACCGCCGACATCCTTTACCGACAAATTCATCTTCCCGTTCTCATCTTCAAAGATACGCATCCCTGCAATTTTCTTTGCAATATACGCAGCTTCCTTTTCGGTATCTCCTGCTTTTACACCCAAAAACACGGTCAAGCCGAAAGGAATTTCCGAAATCAATTCCCCATTCACACGAAGGGAGGTTTTCTTTACTCTTTGTACAACTGCTTTCATAATTTTCTCCTGTAAAACAAACAGCAGGATACACTCCTGCTGTTATTTTTCGTTTGCGTCTTGTAGAAATTAAACGCGGCTCATATATTCGCCCGTTCTGGTATCGATACGGATCGTTTCGCCTTCTTCTACGAACATAGGAACCTGAATGGTTGCGCCCGTTTCTACCTTAGCGTTCTTCATAACGTTGGTAGCGGTGTTACCCTTAACGCCAGGTTCTGCTTCGATAACCTTAAG
>JAZTYG010000009.1:0-4723 GCA_045636845.1 Candidatus Scatosoma sp. | reverse complement strand
TGTGCAAATGGCTCGTCAGCCCCCGTTGAGGTCACTTCCGCAATCAAAATTTTCATTTCATCGCATACCTGTATGCCACAAAGCTCCGCAATCCGCTTTGCACTCTGCCCAACCACCTGCGCGTTGAGCTTTCCGTTTTGAAAGGTGAAGTTACGTACCCTCTCCCCCTCTTCCGCCGTCAAAAAATAACATCCCTGCGCGAGAAATTCCGCTTTTACCCTCTCATAGATATCCTGCACGGCAACCACCGCTTGCTCGGAGGCGCAAATCACCCCGTTATCAAAGGTTTTCGAGTGTATCACCGATGAAACGGCAAGACGGATATCACAGCTGCTATCAAACACCGCGGGGGTATTCCCTGCGCCCACGCCGATCGCAGGTTTCCCCGAGGAATACGCGGCGCGCACCATTTGCGGCCCACCCGTCGCCAAAATAATATCCGCCTCACGCATCAACCTTGCCGAGTTTTCCACCGACGGCTCTTCAATCCACCCGATAATATCCTTCGGCGCACCTGCCGCCACCGCCGCATCTAAAAGAATTTTCGCCGCCGCCACCGTACACTTTTTCGCGCGAGGGTGAGGTGAAATAATCAACCCGTTACGCGTTTTTAAGCATATCAACGCCTTGAATATGGCGGTAGAAGTGGGGTTCGTCGTCGGTACAATCGCCGCCGCAACCCCGATAGGCGCGGCAACACGCGTGTAACCGTTCGCCTCGTCCCGTTCCAACACCCCACAGGTTTTCTCGTCCTTATAACGGTTGTAGATATATTCCGCGGCGTAATGATTTTTCAAAACCTTATCCTCAAACACGCCCATACCCGTTTCCTCAACCGCCATCTCCGCCAAAGTTATCCGCGCGCCGTTCGCCGCCGTTGCCGCCGCCTTGAAAATCTCATCCACCTTTTCCTGTGAAAATGTTGCAAACTCCGTTTGCGCCGCGCGAACGCGTGATAAAAGCGCCGTAAGCATATCCTCTGCCTGCGACGCTTCCTTTTTTTCTATTTCTTTTTCCGACATAACCCCTCCTTATGCGAAAACTCCCTTTCCGCTGTATGTACGAGGGGCATTTTACCATTTTACACAATAAATTGTTACCGCTGCGTATGGTAAATTTTCCCTGCAAGCATCGCAAGCGACGCCGCCAAATCCTCCGTTTTTAACACCACATCCTTGGGTGCGCGTAAGGGCGCAGGGGCAAAATTCCAAATTGCTTTGATACCTGCCTCCACCATTTGGTTCAAAACCACTTGCGCCGCCGCCTTCGGTACAGTGATGATGCCGATACGGATATTATGTTCCTTGACAAACCCTTTCATTTCCTCTAAGGGCATAATGCTTTTCCCTGCGACCATGCGCCCGATAACCGCTTGGTTAATATCAAACGCCGCCACAATATTCAAACCGTTGCTTTTGAACCCTTCGTAGCCAAGCATCGCGCGCCCCAAACCGCCTGCACCTACAATAATCGCTTCGGACAGATTGTCGTAACCTAAAAACTTTTCAATGTCGACGATTAAACGGTTAATGGCAAAACCCATACGCGGCCGACCTGCTTCCGAGGACACCAACGCTAAATCTTTACGCACCAACACCGACGACACGGAAATATTTTGTGCAATTACCGTCGAAGAAATGTATTTCGCCCCCTTGGAAGCTTCTTCCTGTAAAAAGTGTAAATACAACGGCATACGCGCAATCGTCGCCTTAGAAATTTCCTTATCCTTGTATTCCATTTCCTTTTCTTTCATACCTAAACCCCTTTATGGCGGTTGCCAATCATATTATACCACTATTTATCGATAAAAACAAGCGATTGAGAAAAATTTTCACAACCGCCGTTTCCTTTTATTGAATTTTTCTTTCCGCCATAGCCGCCAACACGCCCACCGCCGTTTCCAAGATAAGCCCCAGCACAAAGGTTACCCCGACCAACGCGAAAAGCTGTGGAATCTCCGCATACAATTTCGCATCCTGCATCATTCCGCCAAGACTTTTCGTTGTAAAGCTCAACACTTCTGCAGACACAATCAACTTTAAGGAAAAGGACAACGCCGCGCCGCTTTCCTTTAATATATACGGAGAAGAAAGAGGCAAATAGATGGCGGTTACCCTACGCCAAACGGGCGTTCCATATACACGGCTTACCTCGATAAGGTGTTTATTCACCCCCGACAACGCCGCCAAAACCCCAGCGTATAACATAGGGAAAAGGGATAAAAATGCAACCGCAATCGGCGCCTTTCCTGCACCTATAAACGAGAGTAAAATAAGCAACACCGCCAAGATAGGCATACTGCGTAAAACAGATACTATCGGGGCAAAAAAACGCCCAAATGAGGGGTACAGGTATGCGATTACGGCAAAAATCACCGCCAAAAGGAAGGCGATTACAAAGGCAATAAGCGACCGCAAAAGCGTACCGCATACCGCCCTCCAAAACATACCTTTCCCAAACAACGCGCCCATCTCTTTTAGGCTGTCCGACAGAGAGGGAATCAATAGGTCGTTCCCTACCGAAAGGTAAGCAATCCACCATACAACAAGCAAAAAGGCAATCGCCACCCCCGTCTGTATTAAGTTTTTCAAAAGCAATTTTTTCATTATTTCTCTTTCGTTAAAATTGATTTATTCCAAATTATGTTTACCAAAGAAGGCAGCCTGGGGTAAAACGGTCGATTGCGGATTGATGGCAATAAAGCCTTCCAACAAGGTTTCTACCTGTTGTATGCAAGCAAGCGCCGACGCATAACGCACGCCGCAACGTCCGATAACCTCCGCCGTCAAAAGGGGAGCTTTTAAGCTACTTTCCTGTAAAGTGCTATCCAAATGCCCATTGATCGCCGAAACAATTTGTTCCCCCGTTGCGCCTTTCAACCAGTCGATAGACCCCTTCACATCTTCCACAAAATCACTCGTCCATTCGCTATGCTCCTCGACGATTTCTTTTTTACCGACCAAAACCGCTTGGGGATATCCATCTTCGCCGCCGTATAAAGCCTGCAAATCCCCTACAATATTATATCCCTTTTTTGCCTGTGCAGTTGCCGCAGGTTCGGCAATCACGAAACACTCCGCATCCATTGCGCCCACCGCTGTCGCATCCGTAATCGGCAATAAATTCACCTTATCCTCGTACGTGGTACCCTCGTTTGTCGTTTCCGCCCACGCAATACCAAACGCATTTAACACCGACTTAAAGGTCAAGCCCGGCACATTGTTGATTTGCAGCACGCCCACCTTTTTCCCCACAAGAGCAGACAAATTCTCTCTTGTATATACCGTTTCCGATTTTGAAATGATATACAGGTTACCATGGGTAACCGCGCCAAGCATCACATAACGGCTGCCATCGCCAAGCAATTTCGACGCCGCATTCAAAGGCATCACGCAAAAATCCGCATTCTCCGCCTCGTCTTTATAGGTTACCTTGGAGGCAATCGCATCCGCCTTCGTAACAAAATAACTCACACCGTCGTCCGCCAAATCTTTATACATAAGCCCTGCCATCGCCAACGCAGGCGCGCCATCGGGCATATACACCGTTACCTCTTTGTCGATGGTATCCTCACCGCACGCCGATAAACAAACCGCACAACCCACGCCGCAAACCGCCGCACACAACAACGCCGTCCATTTTTTTAATACCTTTTTCATATTTATACACTCCTTCAAATTTTTCCAAACAAAGCTTTCACCGACACACCTGAAAGCCTGCCCAGCTTTCCTGTAAGGGCGTTGGTAATTTCTACGGGCGCATCCATCACAACGGACAATACGGACACCCCTTTCTCTTTATAGGGTATCCCCATTCTGCCCAAAATCCATTCGCCATACTCCGACAAAAACCCATTCACCATGTCACTCACCGACCTATCCGACACCAAAACGCTTACCACCGCGATACGGTTGTCTTTCTTGTCAAAAATTTCACTCATCTCGTACCTGCCTGTTTCTTTTTCCATTTTTCCTACTTTCACCGCAAAAAGAAAATACTCCTTTGCTACGGCAAAAGAGTATATCATCCCTATCAGGTAAAATGCCCCCATCGGGTAAAAATCTCGCGCGTTAGGGCAGGCTCACCATCCCCTTCGGACGAAAAAAATGCTATCTCTTTTCACCGTTAGATTTTTCTTTCGGCTCAAATATTTTGTATCCTTGGCGTGTAGTTTTCCACACGCCAACACTTTCACAGTTTAGTTCTTCTTTTGGTTTTTCTTTGCTCTCTTCAATTTACGACGATCTCTCGTAGATAAACGACGGTAGTAAATGTTACGCGCCGCCTTCTGTGCAGGGGTCAAATCTTCGATTGCAACCGCAAGCAATTCTTCCACATGGCTCATTTCCGCCTCAATTTCTTCTTTGCTTACAGGTTCTTCTACAACTTCTTCGACAACCTCTTCAACAGGTTCTTCTACGATTTCTTCAACAACCTCTTCAACGGGTTCTTCTACGATTTCCTCGACAACCTCTTCAACGGGCTCTTCTACGATTTCTTCAACAACCTCTTCAACAGGTTCTTCTACGATTTCTTCAACAACCTCTTCAACAGGTTCTTCTACGATTTCCTCGACAACCTCTTCAACGGGTTCTTCTACGATTTCCTCGACAACCTCTTCAACAGGTTCTTCTACGATTTCCTCGACAACCTCTTCAACAGGCTCTTCTACAACTTCTTCAACAACCTCTTCAACGGGTTCTTCTACGATTTCCTCGACAAC
>JAZTYG010000008.1:0-1540 GCA_045636845.1 Candidatus Scatosoma sp. | reverse complement strand
AGCCGTTTTCTTCGATACAAGCGGCGTAATATTCGCCAAGTTTTGCAAGCTGTTTACCCGTCTTGTAATTGCCCGTATTGATGAAATAGGGAGCGATTCTACCGCTTTTAAGGGTAAATTCGCCAAATTTCAAAACGCCGTTGGATACCATGAAGCGGATAAATTCCTGTTTGTAAGTGTATTGCATAATAACTCCTTTTTATTGTGAATTGACGGCTTTGCCGTCGTGAATTTTCACTATCGTTCAATGAATTGAAAACTATGTTTTCGTGAATTGACGGCTTTGCCGTCGTTGTGGCAATTATTCAATAACGCAACGTTCTACGTTGCAATTCACGCGCCGTTGGCGCAATTCACGTCCAAAGGACAATTCACGCCGTTCGGCAATTCACTCTTTTTTATTTTCCGTTCAACTGCAAAGTGCCTGTCAAATCCGACACGTTTTCGATGCCGTGACGGACGCACCAGTCGTTCAAGCCCTTAATAATTTTGGGCATCGCGTAAGGGTCGGTAAAGTTCGCCGTACCCACTTGCACAGCCGTTGCGCCTGCCATCAAAAATTCGATAGCGTCCTCCGCGCAAGTGATACCGCCCATACCGATTACGGGGATTTTTACCGCCTGCGAAGCTTCGTAGGTCATACGCACAGCCACAGGTTTCACGCCTGCGCCTGAAACACCGCCCGTGTTGTTGGCAATGATGGGTTTTCTGCGCTCGATATCGATTGCCATACCCGTCAAAGTATTGATGAGCGAAATACAATCCGCGCCGCCGTTTTCCGCCGCTATTGCGTTGGTTGCGATGCTTTCCACATTGGGGGAAAGTTTTACGATAAGCGGTGTATTTTTCGCGCCCGATTTCGCGACGCGGGTCACTTCCTCTACCGATTGCGGTTTGATACCAAACGCCATACCGCCGCTTTTTACGTTAGGACAGGATATATTGAGTTCAATCATATCCACCAAGCCGTCCAAGCGCGCGCAAATTTTTTCATAATCTTCCAAGGTTTTCCCTGCGACGTTTGCAATTACGGTCGTACCCGTAGATTTTAACCATTCGAGGTCGCTTTCGATGAAATGCTCTACGCCGGGGTTTTGCAAGCCAACCGCGTTCAAAATCACCCCACGCGATTCCGCAATACGAGGCACGGGGTTGCCAAGACGGGGTTCTAAGGTCATACCTTTGGTAGATACGCCGCCGATTTGACCGATATCGTATAATTCGTGAAATTCACGACCGAACCCATAAGTGCCCGATGCGGCAATTACGGGGTTTTTTAAGGTTACGCCACAAAGCTTTACCGATAAATTTGCCATAATCTTTTTCCTTTTGAAATGTTTGGAAGTCAAGAAACCCAGTTTCTTGCAGGGGTGGGCAGAGCCCACGAAATGTAGCCGTTCAAAAAGCAAAACAAAGTTTTGCGTACACAACCGCAAAGCGGTTATTCAAGCGCAAGGCTATGCCTTGCTTGTTAAAGGGGTTATTATTGCGGGGCTTTACCCCTGCACCCCACAAGGGACAATGTCCCTTGACCCTTTAT
>JAZTYG010000007.1:0-11650 GCA_045636845.1 Candidatus Scatosoma sp. | reverse complement strand
CTACCGTCGGGCGAAGTGCTCCCTTCGATTGCCCACATAGAGCCGTTGGGGTTAAACGGGGATACCATGGTCGCGTTGCCGCTCAAATCAGCGTACTGCGTAGCAATTTGACCATTCGCTTTCATTTGTTCAAGCGCTTCGATTGGCGCAACAATTTTACCTTCACCGTGGGATACGGGCACCTTGTAAACTTCCCCTACCTGACAAGCCGAGAGCCAAGGAGAAAGGTTGGATGCAACCCTTACATCCACCACGGTCGAAACGTGACGGGAAATATTGTTAAATGTCAAGGTAGGCGAATCCGCATTCATTTCCTTGATATGTCCATAAGGTACAAGCCCAAGCTTGATAAGGGCTTGGAAACCGTTACAAATACCGAGTGCCAAACCGTCGCGGTTGTTCAATAATTCTTCTACCTGTTCCGCGATATAAGGGTTACGGAAGGTCGTTGCAATAAATTTACCGCTGCCGTCCGGTTCGTCACCGCCCGAGAAACCGCCGGGGAATGCAATAATATTTGCATTCTTAATAGCCTTTACAATCTCTGCAACACTTTCTTCGATATCCGCTGCGTTGCGGTTCCTTACCACAACCGTTTGCACCTCTGCACCTGCCAAACGGAATTTTCTTGCCGTGTCAAGTTCGCAGTTCGTACCGGGGAATGCAGGGATAAATACGCGAGGTTTCGCTGTCTTTGTACCGATGTTAAAGTACTTCACACCACCCGTATAATCGCACGCCTCTGCGTTGCCCGTTGCGGGCGCAGTCGTTGCAAATACGCTTTCCAAAGGACGGATATACGCATCTGCCGCCTTGTCAACCGCTACGCTTTCATCGCCGCAAATATACGCTTCACCGCATACCTGCCCTACGTATTTTTTAGAGATACAGCTGCAAAGCGCGCTTTCGTCCTTCAAGGATACAACCAAATCGCCATAACCTTCGCGGTATAATTCTTCCGCGCTCATTTCAAACTTCACACCGAGGGAGTTACCCAAAGCGGACTTGATAACAGCCGCACCAACACCACCGTTTTCTACAACCGTAGCAAAGGTAATGTTGCCGTTTTCGATGTTTTTATACACCTCTTCGTACACCTTTTTGAGCGCATCAAAATCGGGTACGGAATGTTCATCCTTAGGTACGGGGATATGGTACAATTTTTCGCCGCCCTTCAAAACGTTGGTAATAAGCTTGCTTGCCTTTGCAGGTGCGAGTGCGAAAGAAATAAGCGTGGGAGGTACATGAATATTTTCAAATGTACCACTCATGGAGTCCTTACCGCCGATTGCGCCAAGTCCTAACCCCATTTGTGCATAAACCGCACCAAGCAAAGCCGATGCAGGCTGTCCCCAAACCTTTGCGTCTTTCGTCATTCTTTGGAAGAATTCTTGCAAGGTCAAGCGGATATCGCTGTATTTAGCGCCCGTAGCCGCTACCTTCGATACCGATGCAACGATGGAATAGATTGCACCGATGAAGGGGCTGCTTTCCATCAAATAGGGAGAATAACCGTAAGCGGAAACGGTACAAACATCCGTTTCACCGCCGCAAATTTTTGCAGCCATCGCAATTGCAGGCGTGCGTTGCGTTTTACCGCCCCAAGGCATATACACCGTTCTTGCGCCGATGGTCGAGTCGAAGTTTTCCGACAAGCCTTTCTTCGCGCAAACGTTGAGGTCGGAAAGCGCTTTTTCCGTTTCTTTTGCGAAGGATACGCCCGATTTTTTATCAAACCAAGTGGTTACCTCGTCGTTAATTTCCACCTCCGTTTCCTGCTTCACACCGTTGGTGTTGAGGAAATCACGGGAAATATCCACGATAGCCTTGCCCTTCAAAAACATACGCATACGACCTGTATCGGTAACCACAGCAACAGGGGTTGCGGTGAGGTTTTCTTCCGCCGCAAGCACCTTAAACGCCTCTACATCCTGTTCTGCAATTACCACAGCCATACGTTCCTGCGATTCCGAAATCGCAAGTTCCGTACCGTTCAAGCCTTCGTATTTCTTAGGCACTTTATCCAAATCAATGTTCAACCCGTCCGCAAGCTCACCGATTGCAACCGATACGCCGCCTGCACCAAAGTCGTTACATTTCTTAATTTTTCTCGTTGCCTCCTTGTTCAAGAACAAGCGTTGCAACTTTCTTTCCGTCAAAGCGTTGCCTTTTTGCACTTCTGCACCGCAGGTTTCTACCGAATGCGCGTCGTGCGCCTTGGACGAACCCGTTGCACCGCCGCAACCGTCGCGACCTGTTTCACCGCCGAGCAATACGATAATATCCCCTGCCTTGGGCGCTTCACGGTAAACCATTTCCTTTCTTGCGCCGCCTACGACAAAGCCCGTTTCTAAACGCTTTGCTTTATAACCTTCGTGGTAAACTTCGTCAACGATGCCCGTTGCAAGACCGATTTGGTTACCATACGAGGAGAAGCCTGCCGCCGCACGTTGCGTAATAACACGTTGAGGCAATTTACCCTTTAAGGTATCCTCAAGGCTTTCGCGAGGATCAGATGCACCCGTAATACGCATTGCTTGATATACATACGTTCTACCACTCAAAGGGTCGCGGATTGCGCCGCCAAGACAGGTAGCCGCACCACCGAAGGGTTCAATTTCCGTCGGGTGGTTGTGCGTTTCGTTTTTGAACATAACGAGGTATTGTTCTTTCTTACCGTCGATTTCCGCTTCGATTTGAATGGAGCAAGCGTTGATTTCGTCGGAAATGTCAAGGTTGTCGAGTTTGCCGTCCTTTTTAAGCTTTTTCGCCGCAATCGTTGCCAAGTCCATAAGGCAAGGATATTTATCGGGACGAGCGCCGTTCAATTCTTGATACAATTCCTCATACAAATGATATGCCTTTGCCACGGAAGGGTTTTTCGAGGTAATCTTCACGCTCTTCAATTCAGTCGCGAAGGTGGTATGACGGCAATGATCGGACCAGTATGTATCAATAACCTTCAATTCCGTTTCCGTAGGGTTACGTTTTTCGGTTTTGAAATAATCGCGAACGAAAATCAAATCCTTTGCACTCATCGCAAAGCCAACCGTTTTGTGGTAATTGATAATTTCTTCGTCCGTCATATCGATAAAACCAGCCACATCTTCTACCGGCGCGCCCTCCATTGTTGCGCGAACAAGCGTGGCAGGCTTTTCAAAGCCTACCTCTTCACTTTCTACGGGATTGATAATATGCTTTTTAATCGCAACAATTTGCTCATCCGTCACGCCCTTCACCATATATACCCTTGCACATTTGATAAGGGGACGTGCTTTACGGGTAAGCAACTGCACGCATTGCGCCGCACTGTCAGCGCGCTGATCGTATTGTCCCGTCAAAAAGCTAACGGCGAACGCCTTATAGCCTTCGGGGATAACCAAATCTTCCAAATATACATTGTCAACAGGCGGTTCGGAAAATACCGTGCCCAAAGAAGCGTTGAGTTCTTCTTCCGTCAAGCCTTCGACATCATAACGAAGCACCAAACGCAAATCTTGCGTGTCGATATTAAGCAACGTTTTGATGTCCGCCGCTTCCTTTCTTGCCTGCACATTGTCTTTTTTTTCCACAAAAATACGGTAAATCATAATCTTCGTACCTCTTTGTATTTTTCCTTGTTAAATTTCGCCGTACATAATCGCCTTGATATTGTCAATTTGCGATTTTGTAATGCCGATAGAAAGCAAATAACTTTCTACCTTTTGTTGTAAAGTTTTCCCCGCACAGTTTTCCAACCGTCCGCGAAAATCCTTAAAATATACCGAATACACGCCTTCTTGGCTGTTTCTTTCGCTGTAAAGTGAAAATGTCGTAAATTCGTAATCCTGAATGCACTCCGTTTCCGCAACGCCGAGCAAGCCATTCAATAAGAATGTAACCGTTCCCGTTCTATCTGCGCCGCCTGTACAATGATAATACACAGGATAATTTTCCTTCTCCGCAAGGATTTCAAAGGTCTTTTTATACCCCTGCGGTTCCAAAAACGCCTCATGATAACCGTTAATCCTTGCATACACCAACTTTGCGCCAGGGATAACACTCTCCGTTAAATACCCCGCCTCTTTCGTACCGCGGAAATCAATCTCCGTCTTGATACCAAGCGTTTCGGACATATATTTCGCGCCCTCGTCGGTCAAATTACTCTTGTACACATCAACAGGTCGAAGCGTACCGCCTCGATACACCAAACCCTGTTTCGTCGTTTTTCCGTCCGCCGTTTTATAACCGCCTGCATCGCGTACATTGTGTATATTAGGAATTAGCATTACACGAGGCCCTATATCGGTGGTAGTAAAAGTGCCTTCCGCCTCCGCTAAGGGTTCGCCTTGCTCATTTTGCGCCGTTACTTTTACATAATATTGCATATCCTTGTAAAGGTTGTGTAGCTCCACAAAATTCTCCGCGCATTGTATAACAAGTGCCTCGGTATAATCCATGTTGGTTGCGTATGTAACCTTGTACAAGTGCACGCCCGTTCCGTCGCAAGTCCACTTCACAACAATCGGTTGGTTGGGGTTGTCCACCTCTACCATGTATTGATGGACATTTGCCTCTGCACCTGCTTGTAAATATTCCTGTGCAGGTAAAATATACGGAATTGCTTTCCCGTTGGGCATTGTTAGTGTTATTTTCACCACAATTATTCCTTTACAATGTCTTTGTATTTAATGCCGATATCTTTGCGATAATACATACCGTCAAAGTGAATTTTTTCCGCGTTGGAATATACCTTTTGTCTTGCCGCCTCAATATCCGAGCCTTTCGCGCATACGCCAAGCACACGACCACCTGCGGTAACCAACTTGCCATCTTTCATCGCTGTACCCGCATGGCACAAAACAACATCCTTATCCAAATCGCCGATGGTGATTTCCTTGCCCTTTTCATAGGATTCGGGGTAGCCGCCGCTTGCAAGCACAAGGCATACGCAAGCGCCCGTATCCCATTCCACATTCACATCTTCAAGGCGTTCATCTACGATTGCCTCGAAAATTTCCATAAGGTCGGTCTTTAACATAGGTAAAATAACCTGCGTTTCGGGGTCGCCAAAACGAGAGTTGTATTCGATTACCTTATACCCGTCCTTCGTTTTCATCAAGCCGAAATAGAGCACGCCTTTGAAGGGTCTACCTTCCGCATTCATCGCGTACATGGTGGGGAGCATAATCTTTTCCATCACTTCCTTCGCCGATTTTTCACCGAAGAAGGGAGCAGGTGAAAACGTACCCATACCGCCCGTATTCAAGCCCTCGTCGTTATCCAACGCGCGCTTATGATCACAGCTCGTAATCATAGGTTTCATCGTTTTACCATCGGTAAACGCAAGACAGGAAACCTCAGGGCCTTCCAAAAATTCTTCCACGACAACCTTATTACCTGCCGCGCCGAATTTCGATTCTAACATCATTTCCGCCAAGCCTTGCAACGCCTCTTCACGCGTTTTACAAATCAAAACGCCTTTACCAAGCGCAAGACCGTCCGCCTTTAATACAACGGGAATGGCGCACTTTTTCACATATTCTACTGCCAAAGCATAATCGTCAAAGGTTTCATACGCGGCCGTAGGAATGTTGTATTTTTTCATAAGTTCCTTGGAAAATGCCTTGCTTGCCTCGATAATGGCTGCATTTTTACGAGGACCAAATGCACGGTGTCCGCGGCTTTCCAGCTCGTCCACCAAACCGAGCGCCAAAGGATCGTCGGGGGTAACCACTGTGAAATCAATTTCTTTGTGATTATCCACCCACTCGCCTACCGCTTTTATGTCGCAATAATCGACATTGACAAGCTCGGCAAGCTCCGCAATGCCTGCATTGCCTTTCATCGCGTAAATTTTATCTACCTTGGGAGATTTCGCAAGCGCTTGAATGACCGCGTGCTCTCTACCGCCGTTACCGATAACCAAAACGTTCATTTTTCATACTCCATTAGTCAATAAATACTTTTCTACCCTCTTTTCTTACCTTGCCTTGGCAAAGGAGCTTTACACATTCGGGTAACATTTTATGTTCTTCCTTCAAAATGCGAGCCTGCAAATCTTCCGCGGTATCATCGGGTAAAACCTCTACCGCACGTTGCATCAAGATTGCGCCGCCGTCCACGTCCGCCTCAACAAAATGCACCGTCGCACCGCTTAATTTCACGCCGTATTCAATCGCCTTTTCGTGCACGTGAATACCGTAATACCCCATACCGCAAAAAGAAGGAATGAGCGAGGGGTGAATGTTAATGATTGCATTTTCAAACACCTTGATAAAGTCTGCAGGAACAACCAAAAGCCAACCTGCGAGGACGATATATTCTACCCCCGCCGCCTTTAAGGTTTCCGCAACTCGCCCGTAAAATTCGGTTTTTGTTTCCACCGTTTTATCAAAGGTCAAAACGTTGATACCGTGCTTTTCCGCGCGTTTAATAGCGCCGATTTCGGGCTTGGATGCTACCAAATATTCAATTTTACAAAATTGTTCACTTTCGTTGGCGTCAATAATCGATTGAAAATCCGTGCCGCCGCCCGATGCGAATACCGCTATTTTTTTCATTTCAAAATAACCTTTTTATCCCCTGCAACGATCTTACCGATCACAGCAACATCTTCACCCGTTGCCTGCAAGGATGCGATTGCCGCATCAACATCTTCAGGCGCTACTACAACCATCATACCGATACCCATGTTAAAGGTGTTGTAGATTTGTTCGTCGGTGATACCTGCGCGTTTTTGCATTACTTTGAATACAGGGGGAACTTCGTAGGAATTCTTATCGATTTCCGCCGCAACGCCTTCGGGTAAAATACGAGGCACATTTTCAATAAAGCCACCGCCCGTGATATGTGCGATACCCTTTACCTGTACCTTTTCAATCAAGGCAAGAATGCTCTTAACATAGATACGCGTGGGCTTTAACAATACTTCCGCTGCAGATGCGCCAAGCTCTTCATCATAAGCCTCCAAAGCTGCTTTGTCGCTGTCGCCGAATAATTTACGAACAAGCGAATAACCGTTAGAGTGTACGCCTGTAGATTTCAAACCGATGATTACATCGCCGGGTTTAATATCCTTGCCGTTGATAACCTTTTTCTTATCTACGATACCAACCGCAAAGCCTGCCAAGTCGTATTCACCGTCGGGGTAGAAACCGGGCATTTCCGCCGTTTCGCCGCCGATGAGCGCGCAACCCGCTTGACGGCAACCGTCCGCGATACCCTTTACAACATCCGCTTCTGCTTCGGGATATAATCTACCGCAAGCATAGTAGTCAAGGAAGAATAAGGGCTTTGCGCCTTGGCATACGATATCGTTTACGCACATTGCAACCGCATCAATACCGATGGTGTCGTGTTTTTCAAGCAAGAACGCGTATTTTAATTTCGTACCAACGCCGTCCGTACCTGCAACCAAAACAGGTTCTTCCATCTTTTCGCCAGCAATCGAATAGAAACCGCCAAACGAACCCAAATCACCGATAACATTGTTATCATAGGTGGATTTAACATGCTTTTTCATCAATTCTACGGCTTTATAACCTCTTTCTACATCCACACCGCTATCTTTATAAGAAATTGCCATAATTCTCTTGTCTCCCTTTGTTAATTTTTATTTTCCGAAATTTTGAAATCGTATTTATTTACAGCTGTATCCTGTGGAATCTCCGTCGGATATTTACCGTCAAAGCACGCCGCACAGTAGCCTTTGCATTTCCCTGCCGCAAGCTTTCTTACATCCTTTAAGGGTAAGAACCCTACCGAGTCCGCGCCAAACATCTTTGCCATTTCTTCCGCCGTGTATTGACAAGCAATCAATTCCGCTTTCGAGCCGATATCCGTACCATAGTAGCAAGGATTTAAGAATTCGGGTGCGGAGGAACGGATATGTATTTCTTTCGCGCCTGCGCCGCGGAGCAATTTTACCACACGCGTACAGGTCGTACCGCGGACAATCGAGTCGTCCACCAAAATTACACGCTTGCCCTTGATGGTTTCTTCAACAGGGTTCAATTTGATACGCACTTTATCCTCGCGCATATTTTGACCAGGATCGATGAATGTTCTACCGATGTACTTATTTTTGATAAGCCCTAATCCGTAAGGGATACCCGATTCTTCCGCGTAACCGATTGCCGCGTCGATACCCGAGTCGGGCGCGCCGATAACGACATCTGCATCTACGGGGTGCGCCTTTGCAAGCATTGCGCCTGCACGCTTTCTTGCCGAATGTACCGAATATTCCGCAATGATGGAGTCGGGACGTGCGGTGTAAAGATATTCAAACACGCAAAGATGTTCGTCCGCAGCCCCACAATGTTCGGTAATTTCACGAATTCCATCTTTGGTAAACAACAAAATTTCACCAGGACGAATATCTCTTTCTAAGGTTGCGCCAACTGAATTGAGGGCGCAGCTTTCACTCGCTAACACATATTCCCCATCGCCGCGTTTCCCGTAGCACAAGGGGTGCATACCGTTGATGTCGCGCACCGCAATCATCTTTTGAGGGGACATAATAAGCAAGGAATATGCACCTTTGAGCTTTGCAACTGCTTTGCTTACCGCCTCTTCTATCGACGAGCTATTGATACGCTCCTTAATAATTACCGCAGAGATGATTTCCGCATCGTTTCCCGTGTGGAAAATCGATCCTTGCAATTCCATTTCACGCTTTAACGCAACGCCGTTGACCAGTTTCCCGTCGAGAGAGATTGCCAATTTACCCTTGCTGTGATTTACCACGATAGGTTCTGCATTGATACGGTCTTTGGTGTCGCTCGTACCATAACGTACATTACCGATTGCCATTTGGCCAGCGCCTAACGATTGTAAAACATTTGGCGTAAATACTTCGTTTACCAGCCCAGAATCTTTGTAACTGTGGAACACGCCATCATCATTTACCACGATACCGCTGGACGCTTGTCCGCGATGCTGTAAAGCGTATAAACCGTAATAAACGCTGGTGGCAACATTTGCCGTTTCCGTACCGAAAATACCGAATACTGCCATATTATTCTCCTAAACTAATTTCACTTTTCTTGATATACGCAGTTTTGTAATGAACGCGTAAATTAAAGAAGTTCTTGCAATGCCTTGTCGTCCGCGTTGATTTTTTCTCTCATTGCCGCCTTATACGCAACGAGCTGCGCTTCGATTTCAGGATATTTGATACCCAAAATTTGCAAAGCAAGCAAGCCTGCGTTTTCACCGCCGTTTACCCCTACCGTTGCTACGGGGATACCAGCAGGCATTTGTACGATTGAAAGAAGGCTATCTAAGCCACCCATCATATCCGTTTTTACAGGCAAACCGATTACGGGTAAAGTGGTCATTGCCGCGATTACCCCGCCAAGGTGCGCCGCCTTACCTGCTGCACAAATTAACACCTCGATACCGTTTTCTTTGGCGGTGGAAGCAAACTCGTGCGCTTCATCGGGGGTACGGTGCGCGGAAATTACGCGAACCTCTACCTCTACACCAAATTTCTTCAATACATTTACCGCAGGTTTTACCACGTCGAAGTCCGACTTACTACCCATCAAAATACCGACTTTGCTCATGTTTTTTACTCCTATTTATCGTTAAAATAAATCAAAAAGGAGTGCAATCTGCGTTGCACCCCATCAATTATTCCTATTTCTGTGCGGTATGAGAGCGTTTGAAAGCCGTCGCGATCTTTGCGCGCGAAAAACAACCCAGCGTTACCGTGTTGTACGACCATTGCAAGCGTATCATAACAAACCTCTCAATCCGTCAATACCCGTTCACTTTTCCCCACTCACTACTTTTTAATTATAGCAAAGAAAACGAAAAAAAGCAACCTTCCCCCAGTAGATTCTCTCACCTTTTTTGCGTTGTGAAATTTTCACATAAATATGTTAATATTGTGAATTTCACACCTCATTTCCTATTATATACTTTTTAAGTATAAATTGCAATCATATGAGCTACTTTTTTTTATTTTTACACGGATTTTTTTCTTTGGAAGGTGTTTTTTTAGGCATTTTTCCCCATGCAAGGGCGACGCTTGCGTAAATTGCACTCCCCTGCCACAATACGCCCTCGTCAAACGCCGCCTTGGGATGATGCAACGGATAGGGATACCCCTTGTCCGCCTGCCCTGCCGACAGCGCCACCATTACGGACGGAATTTTGTGAGAGATATAGGCAAAATCTTCCGAGCCGCCACTATTCGCACGAACGTCACCGCCCAAACCGTTTGAAGTGAAAACTTGTATCTCGCCAAGCGTTTTCTTCAATGTTTGTTCGGCAAATGCAGAAAGATCTTCATCATTGACTAAGGTCGGACAGCCGCCGTCGCACACCACCTCTGCCGTCGCGCGGAATGCCCTTGCTGTGTGTTTTGCGATTTGCTCCATACGCTTTTTCACCTGCTTTCGCGCCCCCTCATCAAAAGAGCGAAGCGTGCCTTTAAGGGTTACGCTGTCCGCGATGGCGTTGTCCGCCCCCTCCGATTGTAGCGTCCCGATGGTGAGAATAGCAGGGGTCGAGGCAGGCAGCTCTCGCGCGGCGATTTCCTGTAAACCAAGTAAAATACGAGCCGCTACCGACAACGCGTCCACCCCATTCCAAGGTGCAGCCCCATGACACCCTTTCCCTTGTACCTTGATATGAAAAAAGTCCGCAGCAGGCGCGCTTACGCCACCCGAAGCCACCACCGCCGCACCTACGGGTAAGGGCGTGCCTGTCAAAACATGTAACATCACCGCCGCATCGGGCTTGGGGTCGGATAAAATGCCCCCCTCTATCACATCTTTTGCCCCTTCCAACAATTCTTCCGCGGGTTGAAAAAGGAGTTTTACCCTGCCGTTTAATTCTCTTTCTCGTGCCTTGAGAAGTTTTGCCGCACCGAGCAATGCTGTGGCGTGTAAATCGTGACCGCAGGCGTGCATATTACCATTTTTACAAGCATACGCCAAACCTGTTTTTTCCGTAATCGGCAACCCGTCTATATCCGCGCGCAGAAGAAGGGTTTTCCCCGATTTCCGTCCCACCGTTACAACCAAGCCTGCCCTGCCGCATTTTTTCGGAGTATAACCGTATTCCTGCAAGGTTGTCTTGATATAATCGTAGGTCTTTGGGATAGCAAAACCCGTTTCGGCGTGTTCGTGTAAATATCGGCGGTGTCCCACCAACTCATGTTGTAATTTTTTTGCATCATTTAATAGATTTTCCATACGGTTAGTATAGGCAAACGAGCATAAAATAAGCATAAAATCTATGGTAATAGTAATTTTTATCAAAATTCCGCCTTGACATATTAACGCTTGACATTAAAAATAATTCGTGGTAAAATAATGAATGTTGCGATACGCTTCCTTAGTTAAATGGATATAACAGCCCCCTCCTAAGGGTGTGCTATTCCTAAAATGAACCCATCAAAACGGGGCAAAACAATGCGAAAACTGCTCAAAATCGTGCATTTTGGCGATACGGCAGACGGCTAAAATAAAATTTGGTGACCTGTTTGGTGACCACGGCGAAAAAAGTTCGTCAAAGTGGGTATTGCTATATCCTGTAAAATTGAATACTTGTTCTCATAGTTAAACGGATATAACGGAGCCCTCCTAAGTCTTAACAATACTCAGGAAAAACCACAATATATGGTGTTTAATCAAGCATCTAACCCCTATAAATTGTA
>JAZTYG010000006.1:0-2601 GCA_045636845.1 Candidatus Scatosoma sp. | reverse complement strand
ATTTTGCCATTTTCATAAGCAAACGCCGTATTCACTTCATTAAGGTATAATTTCGCAGGCGTTTTCGCGCCAACAACGGAAAGTACCAAATCGCCGTCCGCACCTTTCACATAGGACGCAGGTGCAGTGATGGAAGTGGTTGCGTCGGGGGTTACCTCAATTTCGGGTTCTTTGGGCTCTTCAATCGTTTCTTCTCCGAAGAAAATCGCCTTGATGTTGTAGATTTCCGTTTCCGTCACGCCGATGGAAAGAAGATAATTTTCCGCTTTTTCTTGAAGGTTAGCACCAGGATATTCCTGCAAAAGCGCCTTCATATTCTTGTAGCGAGTACCGTTATGAGGATCGCTTTCACCGCGCAAGCCGTAAATGGAAAAGCTGGTAAATTCGTAGTTTTGATTACACTCTAATTCACTCATACCAAGGAACGCCTGCAAAATGTAGGTCACCGACCCCGTTCTGTCCGCACCTGCCGTGCAGTGGTAGTACAAGGGATAGTTGTTTTCGTCCGACAGGTAAGAAAAGATTTTGCGGTAAACTTCCTTTGCACCAGAGCCTGCATTTCCTTTGAAAATATCTTCATAACCGCCTGCCGTAATGTAGGTAAGCTTTGCGCTAGGGATTAAACTGCCGTCTTTGAGCTTAATACCCGATTCGTTTTCATCACGGAAATCAAGTTCGCCTTTGATGCCCATCACTTCGCTCATGTATGTTTTACCGTCGTCTGTAAGGGCAAGCCATTCGTTGTTTTCAAGTTTCGAATTCTTATCTTTCAACGCGCCGCCGCGGAAAGCAATCCCCTGTTGAATCGTTTTGCCAAGCGAGCTTTCAAACCCACCAAGGTCACGCACGTTGCAAATACCTTCGATATTCATTACGCGAGGGCCAAGGTCGGTGGTAACGAACTGGCTTTCCGTGCTACCAAGCACCGTACTGTTCGCGCCAAGCGCCGTTACACGAAGGTAGTAATTTGTATCCTTGTAAAGGTTGTAAACCTCAATCGAGCGTTGCGTTGCGCCCACTTCTACGGAAATTGCATCCGAATAATCTGCCTTCGTTGCATATTCTACAACGATTTTTCTTGTACCCTTACCGTTAAGCTGCCATTTCAATTCGATGGGCTTATAGGCGTTGTCCATTTTTTGGTAGTAGTCGGCAACATCCGCACCTGCGCCTGCCTGTAAAAATGCCTTTGCCGCGTCAACATAAGGGAATACTTCTTCGCCGAATGCAGGGGAAACAACCGTCAAATCCACCTGCGAGGTCGAAGGCTTTTCAGGCTCTTCGGGCGTTTCCGACGTACCAGGTTCTTCGGGGGGTTCCGACGTACCAGGTTCTTCGGGCGTTTCCGACGTGCCAGGCTCTTCAGGTGTTTCCGATGTACCAGGCTCTTCGGGGGGTTCCGATGTACCAGGTTCTTCGGGCGTTTCCGAGGTTTCGGAGATGATTTCCGAGTTTTCGGAATTTTCCTGCACGGAAGAACCGCCAAGCATACCGCTTAGCGCATCGCAACCCGAGGCTACGCCGATGGTAAAGGCGCTGATAAGCGCGCAAATCGCTACTAAAATAGAATGTTTTTTCATAATATTCCCCCCTTTTTTATTTTTGATAATTTATTTATTTGCCCAAGCCGTTTCGTTGTAAATGGTGAGCGAATTAACCGCGTCCGTACGAATCCAGAAATTCATCTTCGCATCCGCATCTGCAATTTCTTTGGTTACACGGCTTGCAAAGGTGTAGGTATGTTCGTAACTCTTGCTTGCTGTCACAGCTTGCAAATTAAGCACCGCTTTTCCATTCACAAAGGATACGGACATATACAAGGTTGCGCCTTCGTTAAAGACCTTATTGTTCAAGCTCATGCCCATATCGCGCGCAATTTCTTTCATCGTACCGCTCGTATCCAAGGTATAAGGACGAAGTTCACCGCCACGGCATTCAAAGCCATAACTGCCGATAAAGATACGAACACCGCCGTCCGTCTTGTCGGGCGTCACGGCGGACAAGCGCATCATCACCGTTTTACCATAGCCAACCACACCGCTGCCCGTAAGCAACTGCTTATTCGCCGTCAAAACGATTTGACCGTTTGCACCAAAGCTCATCACGTCTTCCATAAACACGTCAATCACTTTACAGGTAAATGCAAAGGAGCTTTGCGCACCGTCTTTGAACACCACTTTACCCTCTACCGCGCCTGCCTTCAAGCCCGAAAGCTGCGATGCGGCTACGGTGATTTGGTTGCCCTCATAGGTAAACTTTGTTTCCGCACCGTTCAAATACATCTTTGCAGGGGTCTGCGTACCAAGCAAAGAGATTTGCAAATCGCCATCCGCGCCTTTAATATAGCTAACAGGCACCTTCAATCCTTGAGCACAGGTAAAGCTCATCGTGTACTGTTCTCCGCCTGCAAATGCAACCTTACATTCTACCGTACCAAACGCCAAAGAGGAAAGCTGTGCGTTGGCTACGGTGATTTTGTTGTTTGTATAGGTGAAAGGCGTTTCCACGCCGTACAAATACACCTTTGCAGGGGTTTTCGAGCCAACCAGGGAGAGTTTCAAATCAGCGCCCAAATCCTTGTAATAGCTTTGGTGGATTTTT
>JAZTYG010000005.1:0-80397 GCA_045636845.1 Candidatus Scatosoma sp. | reverse complement strand
ATCGAAATCTACGGTCCCGAATCTTCGGGTAAAACGACGGTTGCTTTGCACGCGATTGCGGAAGCGCAAAAGATGGGCGGTGTAGCGGCGTTTATCGACGCAGAACACGCGCTTGACCCCGTTTATGCAAAGAAATTAGGGGTAAGCTTGGAAGATTTATATGTTTCCCAGCCAGATACGGGTGAACAAGCGTTGGATATCACGGAGGCTTTGGTAAGAAGCTCTGCGGTGGATATCATTGTTGTCGATTCGGTTGCAGCTTTGACCCCGAAGGCGGAAATCGAAGGGGATATGGGTGATACCCATGTTGGCTTGCAGGCACGTTTGATGTCGCAGGCTTTGAGAAAATTGACCGCTATCGTGAATAAATCAAAAACCTGCGTTATCTTCATTAACCAGTTGCGTGAAAAGGTTGGCGTTATGTTCGGCAACCCCGAAACGACTCCTGGTGGTAAGGCGTTGAAATTCTATGCAAGTATGCGTTTGGATATCCGTAAAATGGATACCTTGAAGGATGCTGATGGCGTTATGGGCAACAGAACGAAGGCAAAGGTTGTAAAAAACAAGCTTGCGCCTCCCTTCCGTCAGGCAGAATTTGACATCGTATTCGGGGAAGGCATTTCGCAGGAAGGCTGTATTATGGATATGGGTGTTCAATATGATATCATTGCAAAGAGCGGCTCGTTCTTTAGCTACAACGGCGCAAAGATTGCACAAGGCCGTGAAAAATTACGCTTGTTCTTGAGAGATAATCCCGAGGTTAAGGCGGAAATCGAACAAAAGATTCGTGACGTGGCAAACGGTAAAATTGAAGAAAGCGACGAAGAATAATCGGCTATTATATATATAATAATGAAAGGAAAAGCGGAAGGTTGAGACACTTTCCGCTTTTTGTTATTTTATGGATATTTTTTTATCTTCTTGGGCAACAATTTTTTCTCAAACAATTGACATTTCGCGAAATATATTGTACAATAGAGATGATAGAAAAAATTATAAGTCGGATTTTTTGCAAAATCCGTGGAAATAATGGATTTATCAATTTAATTTTAATACAGGAGGCACAAACTATGCACGATTTTAATTTGAGCGTCCTGTTTCTAGTTGGCACAGTAACGACAATTGCGATTGCGGCGGCAGCGGCTGCGCTTGCTTTGGTTTTAGGCGTGGTATTGGCGTTGTTCTTCTATAAAAAGAGCACCGAAAAGAAAATCGGTTCGGCAAACGACCGCGTAGAAAAAATCATTAGCGACGCAGAAAAAGAAGCTGAACGCATCAAAGCGCAAGGAAGAGAAGAAAGCAAGCATGTCTTGAAAGAAGCATTGCTTGAAGCAAAGGAACAGGATTTAAAATTAAGAAACGAATTTGAACGCGAAACCAAAGAAAAGAAGGCTGAAATTCAGCGCATGGAACAGCGTTTAACCCAAAAAGAAGATGCCCTCGATAAAAAATCGGAGGCACTTGAACAGCAAAAGGCAAACCTTCTTAAGAAAGAAGAAGAGGTTGTGCATTTGCAAGAAAAACTCAACTCCCAGCACGAATTGATGGTGCAGGAGCTTGAAAAGGTTTCCCAACTTAGCCGTGAGGAAGCGAAAAAGCTTTTGACGGAAGAAATTTTGGAAGAAACCCGTCACGATGTAGCAATTCAGGTTCGGACCCTTGAACAAAAGGCAAAGGACGAAGCGGATATCAACGCGAAGAAATTGATTGCGCTTGCCATTCAAAAATGCGCCGCAGATCAAGCATCGGAAATTACCGTTTCCGTTGTACCTCTTCCCAACGACGATATGAAGGCTCGTATCATCGGTCGTGAAGGTAGAAACATTCGTGCGTTGGAAAACGCAACGGGTATCGAGCTTATCGTTGATGATACCCCCGAGGTTGTTATTCTTTCGGGCTTTGACCCCGTTAGAAGAGAAATTGCGCGTTTGTCGTTGGAACGTTTAATCAACGACGGCCGTATTCACCCAGCTCGTATCGAGGAAACGGTGGAAAAGGTTACGCGTGAAATGGATATGCAAATTAAGGAAGCAGGCGAAGCGGCTGTATTTGAAGCAGGCATCTTCGGTTTGCACCCTGAACTCATTAAGTTGATCGGTCGTTTGAAATTTAGAACGAGCTACGGTCAAAATGTTTACAAACATTCGGTAGAAGTATCAATGCTTGCAGGTCAAATGGCGGCAGAGCTTGGCTTGGATGTAAGCTTTGCAAAACGTGCAGGCTTGTTGCATGATATCGGTAAGGCGGTTGACCAAGAACAGGAAGGTACGCACATTCAAATTGGTGCCGATCTTGCAAAGAAGTTCAAGGAAAACGCAAATATTGTCAACGCAATTATGGCGCATCACGGCGATGTGGAACCTAAAACGATTGAGGCTGTTCTCATTCAAGCAGCGGATGCAATTTCGGGTGCTCGTCCTGGTGCGAGACGTGAAACGGGTTCGAACTATGTAAAACGTTTGGAAAGATTAGAAGAAATCGCTTCTGGTTTCCATGGTGTTGAAAAGAGCTACGCTATTCAAGCTGGTAGAGAAGTTCGTGTAATCGTGAAACCCGAACAGGTAGACGATGCACAGGCGCTCTTCCTTGCAAAGGATATCGCGAAGAAGATCGAGGCGGAATTAGAATACCCTGGTCAAATCAAGGTAAATGTTATCCGCGAATTCCGTGGCGTTGAATACGCAAAATAAGAAAATCAAAAAATCCCTTTGCGAAGGCAAGGGGATTTTTGTTGTAATAGCATAATATTGCAGGTATAGCGAGTTAGCGAGCGTCACCCCGACCTCGTCCTTAAAATTATGCAGGAGGTCGGCGGTAAAAGGAATATCTTTATTATGCAAAAGAAAAAAGGATGTCAAAAGACATCCTTTTGGAGCTACTAGGCGGATTTGAACCGCCGACCTCGTCCTTACCAAGGACGCGCTCTACCAACTGAGCCATAGCAGCACTTAACGATTACTATGATATTATAGTTAAAATTATACGCTTTGTCAAGTCTTATACAGCACTTTTTTGAAAAAAATTTCAACAATTTGAAAATATTTCTACCAAATGCAATATCCTATAAAATTCTTCAAACTTTTTCTCTAAGATATATCGGAGTGTATCAAAATGATTGTAAGCAGGGCGGTACGGGCATACTCACGAGTCGGTGCATAAAGACGATGATACGGTATATTCCCGCGCATGGTGCGCTTGGGTAAATTTCCTCTTTGCGTATATAATTTGGGATAAATATTCTAACAAGTAAAGGAATTTTTCAATTCTATATTGACAAAAAGCGACATATAGTATATAATAATACAACTATATTTACAAGGAGAAAGGTATGGAAGAACTTAAATTGTTATTACCTTTGCTTTTGTCCGTAGTATTAGGTTTTGCAATCGGTTTAGAAAGAAAATACCGTTTGAAAGAGGCGGGCATTCGTACACATACAATTGTATGCTTTGGTTCGGCGTTGATGATGATGGTTTCTCAATACGCATTTGAAGGATTGGCAGACCCTTCGCGTGTGGCGGCACAAATCGTGTCCGGTATAGGTTTCATCGGTGCAGGTATGATTGTATATCGTCAACACGAGGTACGCGGTCTTACGACTGCTGCAGGCGTATGGACGACGGCAGGTATCGGTATGGCTTGCGGTAGCGGTAGATTGTACTTGTTTGCAATCGGTGCAACGGTGATTATGATTGCGGTGCAATGTATTTTACATATGCCATTCCGCATTTTTAGCACAAGGCGTACTTATTCGGTTAAGATAGAGTTTGTACAAACGGTGGACGAGAACTTAAAGATTAAAGAGCTGTTCGGCACAGACCGTTTTAACAAGCTTGTTATTACGCGTGAAAATGGTTTAACGATTTACAGCGCGACCTTGAATACGGAAAAAGAATATTCTTCAACGCGTTTGAATGAAATTATGCAGGAACATAGCTTTATTCGCTGGTTAGAGCGTTGCGATAATGAATAAATCAAAAACCGCAGTTTTTACCTGCGGTTTTTATATTTCACAAGGAAAAAAGTTCTTCAAAAGCATTGATTATTTTGGTGAATTGTATTATAATAATGATGCAAGGCAACAAAAAAAGATGCCGATATACAACCGACATCTTTTGTTTGGCAGGGGCTATAAGAATTGAACTCATCTCATTGGTTTTGGAGACCAAGGCACAACCACTATACCAAACCCCTAAGCAACGCAACTATTATATAACATAAAAAATGATTTGTCAATTGTTTTTTGATATAGTTTTGTGAAAACTTTTCAAATTGAAAAAAATCTTTTCGGATGGATAGAAATGAGTGATAAAAAGAAGGTAATTTTATATACGGATGGGGCTTGTTCGGGGAATCCAGGTCTTGGCGGCTATGCAGGGATTTTGATTTATGGCGAGCACCGCCGCGAATATAACGCCGCGGAAAAACAAACCACCAACAACCGCATGGAGGTGTTGGCGGTGATAGAAGGCTTAAAGCGGTTAAAATATCCCTGTATCGTTGATGTGTACAGCGATTCCGCTTACACGGTCAATGCTTTTACAAACGGTTGGATTTACGGATGGAAAAAGAACGGTTGGAAAAAGGCAGATAAAAAACCTGTTCAAAACGTGGATTTGTGGGAAGAACTGTATGCGCTTACGCAAAAACACGAGGTTACCTTTCATAAGGTAGCAGGTCACGCCGACAATGAACTTAATAACCGCTGTGACGAGCTTGCTCGTGCTGCGATTGACGAACTTAGAAAAACTTTACCCGAAGAGGAACTTATTAACCTGGAAACAATACCGAACATAGAAACCTAATAAGGAGGTAGCTTATGAAGAAAAAGTTTTTGGCAATATTGATTTGTATATGTGCATTCTTTACCTTGCTGGGGATTTCTTCGTGCTATGACTTGGAAACGATAGAGGTTGATGGTTACAGCTTATACATGCTTGACGACGGAACTTACGCTATTGTAGGGCTTCCTGAGGATGTTCTTGAGCAAACGACTTGGGCAGTCCCTGAGGAAATAGGTGGGTATTCCATTACGCAAGTGGGGCTTCACTATGCCGATTCATTAATGTCCACGCGTGAGGCAATCGTTGATTTTGGAAGAATACGCCATATGATTGTCCATAAAAACATTGTGACAATAAGTGCGAAATTTGTTGGCGGTCTTGTAATTTTTGAAACGGAAACTACACCTTCGTCAATTAACCTGGGTGGGGATTTGTATTATTTTTGGTTTTTATGGTATTCCCCTCAAGAGGAAACAATGGGAAATGGGAGAGAATATAACTATATAACCGCGGAAAACTTTGTAGATGATTTGGTGTTCACGACCAAAACGACGCAGGTCTATGATGAGGAAAGCGGGGAGGAAACAACGGTGGAAACCGCAACTCTCTTGTATGGCTTAGGCTCGGGGGATTTGGTTGTACCTGAAACGTATAACGATATTCCCGTGACGGAAATCGGGTATAGGGCGTTCCATTATTCATTATATACCTCTGTTGAAATCGGCGATCACATTCAAGCGATAGGCGCGGAAACATTTGCCAACTCAACGGTAGAAAGCGTTGCGTTGCCCGATGCCTGCACGACAATTACAGCTGAGATGTTTTGTGAGAGCGCGCTTACCTCGATAGAGCTTCCTGCGACGCTTACACACATAGAGAAATATGCCTTTAACGGGTGTAACTTAACCTCGATAACCATTCCTGCATCGGTAACGAAAATAGGGATTCATGCGTTTGCTAATACCCCTTTAGAGAACGCGGATTTGTCGGCGTGTTCTATTGATGAAATTTCCGGTTCTGTGTTTAGGGGATGCCCGTTGACAGGGACACTTTTATTGCCAAATACGATTGAAAGAATAGAGTATAACGCTTTTCAAGGGGCAAAGATGGAATCTTTCTCTTTCCCCGAAAAGGTGAAAATTATAAATAATGAGGCGTTTAGAGATGTGCCATTATTAAAGATAGATTTGCCAAGCGGCATAAAGGAAATTCGTGATAGGGCATTTTCGGAGAATACGGCTTTGACTGAGTTGATTATACCCGATTCCTGTGAAAGTTTTTATGAAACTGCCATTTACGGCTGTGAAAATTTAACCAAGCTGCATCTTGGCAACTTGCGGGATTTTGAATACGTGGAAGCCTCTTGTGAAAAATTGGATAAAATTACCGTATCGCCTACAAATGATGCGTTATTTATCCGTGATGGAATGTTGTTTAATCAAGCTACCTTGATAAAATGTCCAAACAGCCTGCATATAGAAAGCTTAAATTTGACTGGTTTTTCCGTGGCAAAAAATGCTTGTTTCGGACAAGAGGATTTGAAAGAAGTGGTTTTACAAAGTAGCGATAAAAGCCTGCTTGAAATCGGGGAATATGCATTTTATGGTTGCATAGGGCTTGAAACGGTTGTTTTATCCGATCAGGTGGGGACAATATCGAGAAACGCGTTTAATGGTTGTACCAGTTTGTCCGATATTAATTTAGAGACGGTGGATACTATTGAAAATTATGCCTTTTATGGTTGTTCTTCCTTAGAAGAGGTGAATTTAAGATGTGCGAGTTATATTGGCGAGTTTGCTTTTGAAGGGTGTAATTTGAAGTCGGTGCATACTTATCACGTTGAAAGTATTTCTCGCCGTGCATTTGCAAATAATATACACTTGAAAGAGGTCACTCTTGAAAATTGCAGGCGTGTGGGCTGGGAAGCGTTTACAGGCTGCAAAAGCTTGATAAAGTATTCCGATGGTGGCGCGGAACATGGCACCGATGTCTTTACGGGTACTCCGTTGCAGGCAATATCAGTGGGCTGTAAACGAGCATTGCGCTAATATAAAATTTATATGAGATTTATAAAATGGTTATACTTTCGCCTAAACTTTGCTATACTTATAGTATGGGAAATGGCGCAAAACGAAAATTAAATAAATGCAAGATTGAAAAAATGCGGGGGAAATGGCTCATTTTAACCGCATTTTTTTCTTTAACTTCGGCAGGGATTATTTTTGCAATACTATGTTTGGCGAACTCCCAAGCACCGTTTATTGTAAGGCATTACGGGCTTTTTGTGGCGCTGGCCTCGGCGTTCTTTTTTATTGCGTGCGGTATAGGCATTTGGTTGACGCTTGCACATAAAGATATAGCGGTAAAAATGTTTTTTAGCGGTTATATATTCCTGCTTTTTTGCCTTATTTTGATACTTATTTTTCAAAAAACGGGCTTTTTCAAGGTGATTTCTAGTGCGGAAGGGGTACAGGAATATTTAGAAAGATCGGGCGCGTGGATGCCGATTTTATATATACTTTTACAATATTTTCAAGTAATTTTGTTACCTATTCCGAGTATTGTTAGCACGGTTGCAGGCGTTGCGTTGTTTGGCGCGTTCAAAACGATGCTTTTTAGCTTAATCGGCATATTGCTTGGCTCGATTACGGCGTTTTTTACAGGGCGAAAGCTTGGGAATAAGGCAGTTGCGTGGATGGTTGGGGAGGAAACGCTAGATAAATGGCAAAAAAAATTGAAAGGGAAGGATAATTTAATCTTGACGTTGGCATTTATTTTGCCTTTGTTTCCCGATGATGTTTTATGCTTTATCGCAGGGCTATCTTCAATGAGTAGCCGTTATTTTCTTGGTATGATGGCGGTGACACGCTTTGTGGGGATTTCGGCAACTTGCTATTCGTTTGACTTTATCCCGTGGAATACTTGGTGGGGGTTGTTGATTTGGGGATGCTTAATTGCAGGCTTGATTTGCGCGTTTATTTTCACCTATAAATATATGGACAATCTTCAATGTTTTTTCAAAAAAATAGGGCGAAATCGAAAAAATGAAAGGAAATAATGTTATCAAGTAAATAAACGAAATTATACCGTTATTTTTTATAAAAAATAAGAAAATTTTTTTCTTGAATACTTGCAATTTGACGAATATTAGTGTATAATGTTAGGTGGTAGAAAGTTTGGCGAAATTTGGTAATGCGTAGCATACCGATTTCACAGACATCGTAACAAACGAAAATTTTGAAGGAGAAAATATGGATAAAATTCAGTTGTTACAAGAAAGAAAAACGCAGGTAGAAGCGGCGGGTAAGGATATTCGCGCGCAAATCAATGCGTTGATCGATGCGGAAAGCTTTGTCGAATTGGCGGCTTTTAGCTTTTCCAAGAACGAGTTTTATGGTGAAACAGCGCAGGGTGAGGGCGTTGTAACGGGTTTTGCAACGGTGGACGGTTATCCGTTCTATATCGTAGCGCAAAATTATGCGGTTATGAACGGCGGTATGTCCAAGGCAAATTGTGAAAAAATCGCAAAATGCTTAGACGCTGCGGAAAAGAACTATACGCCCGTTATCTACTTGCTCAATACGCAAGGTGTGCAAATCGGTGAAGGCGTTACCGTTTTGGAAGGTCTTGCAAAACTCTTGATGCGTAGTACGCAGTTGAAGGGTGTGGTTGCTCAATACGCAATTGTCAACGGTGATGTATTTGGTTCGGCAGCAATGTTGGCTGCCATTGCGGATTTTGCTTTCTTCATTGAAAAGAAGAGCGTGCTTTCCGTAAACAGCCCCTTCGTTTTGTCTGCAAAAGCGAATAAAAATATTTCCAAGGAAGAGGTTGGCAACGCGAAAGCGTTGGCAAAATCGGGCATTCCTGCCTTTGAAATTGCTGATATGGCAGCGGTTCGCGAAAAGATTGTGGCAATCAATGATTTGATTTCCGTACCTATGGTGGAAACGGAATTGAACCAAAGTGTGCCTGCTTTGAATGAAAGCGTTTCTGCGGCATCCGTACTTTCCATCTTTGAAAACCCCATTGAGGTTGGCGCATTGAACGAACCCGAAATCAAGACGGTTCTTGGTCGTATCGGCGGTATCGCGGTTGCGGCGGTTGTATTCGACGGCGCAGACAACGGGGTGGAATTAACATCGGAAAAGGTAGCAAAGATTAAATCCTTTACGGAGCTTGCTTGCTGCTATGGCTTGCCTTTCATCACTTTCACGGATGTAAAGGGTATTTGCCCTTGTATGCAGGTAAACAACAGCCGTGTTATGAAGGAAATCACCGAATATCTTTCGATGTTGGATACCATTGATACGGCAAAGATTGCGGTTGTTTATAAGAAAGCAATCGGCTTGGGTTATTCATTGTTTGCATCGAAATCGGTTGGGTTTGATTACACTTGTGCATTTGCGAATGCAAGCATCGCGCTTTTCGACGGTGTACAGGGTGCTCAAATCGAGCTTGGCAATGAAAAAGTGGACAAGGCTGACCTTGCCTCTCGCTATGCGGAAGAAAATTCCGACCCTATCCACGCGGCAAAGAACGGTTATGTGGATGCGATTATCGAACCGCAGTTTGTAAAACAATATTTGATTGCGTCGTTGCAAATGCTCGCGAAATAAGAGGTGCGTATGTTGATGAATTTATTAACGAGCGCAAGTTTGCCCGAGGGTTACCAAGATGTGTCGGTCGGTACGGCGGCATTGTATGCTTTGATCGGTTATTTGGTTGTCTTTGCAGGGATTGCGTTTTTGATTTTTATTGTATGGTTGGTGGGCAAGCTTATGGCGAAAGCCCAGCCTATGCAAAAGAAGGCGATGGTGGAAACAAAACCTGCATCTGTTGCTCCCATACAAACCTCTGCTGCGGATGACGAAGTTGATGAAGAAACCGTAGCGGTTATTATGGCGGCATTGATGGCGTATTATGAAACAAACAACCCTAAATGTGAATTTACAGTAAAAAGAATTAAGAGAGTAAGGAGAAATGATTATGCGTAATTTTGTTTTGAATGTTAATGGTAAAACCTTTCAAGTAAGTGTAGAAGAAGTAGGTGCTGATGCCTCCGCACCCGTTGCAGCGCCTGTAGCATCTGCTCCCGTAGCAGCTCCTGCAGCACCCGTTGCAAAGAAAGCTGCTCCTGCAAACGGTGAACAAGTAAAAGCTCCCTTCCCTGGTTTGATTAAAAACCTTTTGGTTGCAGATGGCGCAACGGTTAAAAAGGATCAACCCATTTTGGTTTTGGAAGCAATGAAGATGGATAACGACATCGTTGCTCCTTGTGACGGTGTGGTTAGTTTCCAGGTTGCAAAGGGTGGCAATGTAGAATCTGATGCTGTTTTGGCGGTAATCGGCTAAGTAACACGGAAGGTGCAAGATGGTGTTAAATAACTTACTCGCAAATATCGGCGGTATGTTTCGTGGCTTGTGGGAGTCGTCGGGACTTTACAGCGGAACTTGGCAAAATTATGTAATGATTGCCATTTCCTTTGTCTTGATGTATCTTGCAATCGTAAAGAAATTTGAGCCGCTCTTATTGTTACCGATTGCATTCGGTATGTTTTTGATTAACCTCCCCGGGGCGTATAATATCCTTTGGGGTACGTACGCAGAAGGCGCGGCGCATACCTACGAAAATGTAGAAAATAAAGGACTTTTATGGTACTTGTTCTTCGGGGTGCAAAATGTAATTTATCCCCCGTTGATTTTCCTTGGTATCGGTGCGATGACCGACTTTGGTCCGTTGATTTCCAACCCCAAGAGTATGTTGATTGGCGCTGCGGCGCAGCTTGGTATATTCTTGACCTTAATCGGTGCAGTTGCGCTTGGGTTTGACCTTGCAGCGGCTTGTTCGATTGCAATTATCGGTGGTGCAGACGGTCCTACGGCAATCTATTTGACGCAAACCTTGTCAAAATTCACGACGGAAGATTTGTTGTCGGCGATTGCGATTGCGGCATATTCCTATATGGCGCTTATTCCTATTATCCAAAAACCGCTTATGAAGTTGCTTGTTCCTAAAAAGGAACGCCAAATTAAGATGAGACCCCTTCGTACGGTTAGCAAGCTTGAAAAAATTATCTTTCCCGTAGTGGTAACCTTGGTTGTAGGGTGCTTATTGCCCGACGCTGTACCTCTTCTTGGTATGTTGATGCTTGGTAACCTCTTGAAGGAATCGGGCGTATGCGACAGACTTTCTTCGCAGGCGCAAAATGGCTTGATGAATACCATCACCATTTTCCTTGGTGTATCCGTTGGTTGTAAGGCTTACGGTGGTACTTTCTTGCAGCTTGAAACCTTGATGATTATCGGTCTTGGTTTGGTTGCATTCGCGTTTGGTACCTGCGGCGGCTTGTTGGTTGCGCGTATTATGTGCAAACTTTCGGGCGGTAAAATTAACCCTCTTATCGGTAGTGCAGGTGTTTCTGCTGTACCTATGGCGGCGCGTATTTCCGAAGACGTTGGTAGGGAAGAAGACCCCAACAACCATTTGCTTATGCATGCAATGGGTCCGAATGTGGCTGGTGTTATTGGCTCGGCGATTGCAGCAGGCTTCTTAATTTCTTTATTTTAACATATTGAGGTAGTATAATGGATATCAAATTTGACAATAGAAAAGTGATGCTCACGGAAACGATTTTGCGTGATGCACATCAATCGCAAGCGGCAACGAGAATGCGTATTGACGAAATGTTGCCCGTCTTGGAACAGTTGGACGAAATCGGGTATTATTCCATTGAAGCATGGGGCGGCGCGACCTTTGATAGCTGCTTGCGTTTCTTGAATGAAGACCCTTGGGAAAGATTAAGAACCTTAAAATCTCACTTAAAAACGCCTATTCAAATGCTTTTGCGTGGTCAAAACTTGCTTGGCTATCGCCATTATGCAGATGATGTTGTTGAAAAATTCGTAGCAAAATCGATTGAAAATGGTGTAGGGGTTATTCGTGTATTCGACGCATTGAACGACCCTAGAAACCTCGAAGTTTCTATGCAGGCGATTAAGAAATACGGTGGTGTATGTGAAGCAACCATTTGCTACACCAGCGCAGTGGTTGACGGACAAGAAGTTTTTACCAACGAATATTTTGTTAATTTGGCAAAGAGCTTAGAAGAGCGTGGTGCGGACAATATCTGTTTGAAGGATATGGCAAACCTCTTATTGCCATTCAAAGCATACGAGCTTGTAAGTGCCTTAAAAAAGGCATTAAAACCGACAACAAAGCTTCACCTTCATACGCATAACACGACGGGTACGGGCGATATGGTGTACCTTATGGCGATTTTGGCTGGCGTAGATATCGTAGATACTGCACTTTCGCCTCTCGGTAATGGTACTTCTCAGCCTGCAACTGAACCTTTGGTAGCAACCTTGCAGGGTACGCCTTATGATACTGGTATTGATATCAATAAATTGTTGCCTATTGTAAAACACTTTAAGACGGTTGAAAAACGCTTGGTTGACGATAAAATTCTTAACCAAAAATCGAAAGGTATCGATGTTAATACCTTGTTGTATCAAGTTCCCGGCGGTATGCTTTCCAACCTTATCAATCAGCTTGAAAAGGCAGGTAAAGCGGATAAATTAATGGAATGCTTGGCAGAAGTTCCAAATGTAAGAAAGGATTGCGGTTATCCTCCTTTGGTTACGCCTTCGTCGCAAATCGTTGGTACGCAGGCTGTATTGAATGTCGTAATGAATGAGCGCTACAAGATGGTTACGAAAGAAACCCGTGACTTATTTGCTGGTAAATATGGTACGCTTCCTATGCCTTTGAATGAAGAAGTTGCACCTAAGGTATTGGCTGGCGCTGAAAGAATTACCTGTCGTCCTGCTGACCTCCTTCAGCCCGAATATGAAGATATTAAGAAGAAGGTTGTCGAGCTTGGCTATTATGAAAAGGAAGAAGATGTTCTTTCCTATGCTGTATTTGAACAAGTAGCAGAAAACTTCTTCAAGTGGAGAGAAGCTCAAAAGAAATCTATTGATCGTGATATGGCAAAATCCGAAGTTTATCCCGTTTAATAGGTATTTGTGAAACAACATTTGTGAAACACATTTACGCAACCAGCGATTGTTGGTTGCGTAAATTTATAACTTTTTTTAGAAACAAAAATAGGGTAAGAAATGCGGTCAGGTTTCATATTTTTGAAAAAATGTAAATGTGAACACTTGTAAAAATCTTAAAAATAAGCACCCGTGAAACTTATTATGTGAAACATTTATATACGCATATTTCCGCAGGGGAATGGTAAGGTATAAAAAATGGGTGAATTTACGGAAAATAACGATGAAAACAGTATGTGTAATAGGTGGTGGCGCAGCTGGCTTAATGGCTGCGTATGCGGCAGGAAAAAATGGGCATCAAGTTACCTTGCTTGAAAAAAATGAAAAGCTTGGTAAAAAAATTTACATCACGGGGAAAGGTCGTTGTAATTTTACAAATGATACGCCCCCAGAAGAATTTTTGCAAAATGTAGTGCGCGGTAAAAAGTTCTTGACAGGTGTTTTATACGCTTTTCCGCCTCAAAAAGTAGTAGAATTGTTTGAAAATTACGGTTTATCGGTGAAAATTGAGCGTGGGAATAGGGCATTTCCTACCTCGGATCATGCCAGCGATGTGACAAAAACCCTTGAAAAAGCCTGCAAATCGGTGGGTGTAAAGATATTTTTAGGGGAAAAAGTGGTAAAAATTGAAAAAACTATGTCAGATATAATACCTATGTCTGACATAAACAATACTACTTCGCCTAACATAACACCTATGTCTGGCATAGAGGGTGGTACTTCGTCTAACATAATACCTATGTCACGCGAAGTAATTGTAAAAACAGAGAAGAACACCTATTATTTTGATGAAGTAATTGTCGCAACGGGCGGTATTAGCTATCCTTCTACGGGTTCAACGGGGGATGGATATGCGTTTGCACAGGTTTTTGGACACAATGTTACCGACTTAAAACCTGGGCTTTGCGGATTAAACTTGGAAGGTGCGTGGTTTAAGGATTTGCAGGGTTTAACATTAAAAAATGTTACCCTTACCGTAAAAAACCAAGAAAAAGTGGTGTATGAAGAGCTTGGCGAAATGTTATTCACGCATTTTGGCATATCGGGGCCTATTGTTTTATCGGTTTCGTCGCTCGTGAATCGTTTGCCTTTATCCTCATTAAAAGCAACGCTTGATTTGAAGCCTGCGTTGGATCTTCAAACCTTGGATAAGCGGCTTTTGCGTGATTTTGAAAAGTATAAAAACAAGCAAATTGCCAACGCACTTGTGGAACTTTTACCTCAAAAAATGATTATGCCGATCCTTTCCTTTGCAGGGATTTCCTCTGTTAAAAGTGTGAATTCCATTACCAAAGAAGAGCGTTTGCGCTTAGCGAAAGTGGTAAAGGCTGTTCCCTTAAAATTGCGTAGTTTGCGTGGTTTTGAAGAGGCAATTGTTACCTCGGGTGGGGTAGATTTATCGGAAATTAACCCTAAAACGATGGAAAGCAAAAAGGTAAAAAATATTCGTTTCTGCGGTGAAGTGCTTGATGTTGACGCATTTACAGGCGGTTTTAATATGCAAATTGCCTTTTCTACGGGTTATGCGGCAGGAAACAGCATTAAAGACTAACTTATTTATCGCTGTTTTTCTATAAATGCGCTCAAAGGCTTGACGAGCAGGCTTTTTTGCGTTATAATATTGTATATTATAAATAAGAATTAAGCAAAAGAGGCAAAGGAATGACGATTATTCGTGGTGCGACAACCATAGATGTAGATTGTAAGGAGGAAATTTCCGCAGCTGTAAAAGAAATGCTGTCGGAGATTTTTGCCACAAACGATCTAAGGAAAGAAGAGGTAAATGGCTTCTTGTTTTCGTTGACTTCGGATATTCATACCTATCATCCGGCAAAAGCCGCGCGGGAATGCGGTTATGATTTTGCGCCGCTCTTTGCAGTGGCAGAACCCGATATTGAGGGTGGCTTAAAGCGGTGTATTCGCTTGATGCTTTTTACTGATTTGACGAAAGATCGCACGGTAAAACATATTTATTTAAGAGGTGCTAAAGTGTTGAGAAAGGATATTTCGGAGATTTTGAATATAGCGTTGGACGGCCCTGCTGGTAGCGGTAAGAGTACCGTTGCAAAGGCTTTGGCGAAAGATTATAACATTTTATACTTGGATACAGGTGCTATGTATCGTGCTTGCGGCTTGAAAGCGTTGCGTATGGGCGTAGACCCCAAGGATAGGGCAGGCGTTGAGGAAATTCTGCACTTAATTGATGTAAAGGTAGAATACCGTGACGGTAAACAGCATACGATTTTAGATGGTGAAGATGTTTCGCTTGCTATTCGTGAAAATAGGGTATCTATGGCAGCATCCGATATTTCCGCGCATCCTTGTATTCGTGTAAAAATGGTAGAAATGCAGCGACAAATCGCAAAGAGTATGTCCTGCGTTTTAGATGGTCGTGATATAGGCTCAAAGGTATTACCTGACGCAAAGTTTAAGTTCTTTGTGACAGCGGATAGCAAAGTAAGGGCAACTCGTCGCTATAAAGAGCTTATCGCAGCAGGTAAAACGGTCGATTTTGACGCTTTGCATCAAGAAATTATTATGCGTGACAAACAAGATAGTGAAAGAGCGCATTCCCCGTTGGTTTGCGCGGAGGATGCAGTGGTTGTGGATACTTCTGATATGAGTATTGAGCAGGTTGTTGCAACGATTAAATCGTGCATTCAATCGAAAATTTAATTCGTTTAAGGGTTTTAACATGGAAAAATGTAAAGACGGTGGTGTAATGCCCCCCGAAAAGAAAAAAAAGAAGCCGAAAAAGACAAGGTCTATTACGGTAAAAGCGAATAGAAAGGGTCGCCATATCATCGGGTTTATCAATTTCCTGCGTGTTTTGGTGTTGCCCGTGTTTTATATCGTACGGCCGTTCCGTTATTATGGTAATCATAAGGTCAAAGACGGGGCTTGTGTGTATGTAAGCAACCATTATGGCTTGATGGATCCTGCCTATGTTGCTGCAACCACTTGGGAAGGCGTGCATTTTGTTGGTAAAAAGGAAATTTTTGATTCTCGTTTCCTTGGGGCGATTGCAAGAAAAGCCAAGGCAATTAGCGTTAGTCGTGACGGGAAAGATGCTCGCGGCTTGTTAGATTGCTTTAAGTGCCTTAAAAATGGTGAAAAAATTTGCATTTATCCCGAAGGTACGCGCAATAAAACGGATGCGGAGATGCTGCCGTTCCGCCATGGCGCGGCTGTAATGGCGATCCGTTGCAAAGTGCCTATTATTCCCATTGTAATCTACAATAGACCAAAGTTTTTCCGCTGTACGGATATTTTGGTGGGCGATCCATTGGAACTTACGGAATATTACGATAGAAAATTGACCGATGAGGAAATGGAACAGGCCGACTCATACCTTCGCGATTTTATGTTGGAAATGCGTAGAAAGCATACCGAGTATTTGGAAAGCAAGAAGAAAAAGAAGGCTTAATCATGGAAATTATCGTAGCGAAAAGCGGTGGATTTTGTCGCGGTGTTAAAAAAGCGGTAGATACCGCTTTGACAATTTCACCTGAAAATACATATATATACGGCGAGATTATTCACAATGTTGATGTTGTAAAATCCCTTTCCGAGCGTGGCTTGACGATGGTAGAGGACCTTGCCGAAGTGCCCGATGGTGCGACCCTTATTATCCGTTCGCATGGGGTAGGGCGTGATATTTACGATTTGTGCGAAAAGCGCAATATTAAGGTCGTTGATTGCACCTGTGAGTTTGTTCGCCGTACACAGCGCATTGTGGACGAAAAATACAAAGAGGGAAAGACGATTATTATTGTCGGGGAAAAGTCCCATCCTGAGGTAATAGGCATCAATGGATGGTGTAACAACAGCGCGTATATTTTTTCGTCGGTAGATGAAGATTTTTCTGTTTTACCCCCTAATGATGGGTGTATAGTGGCGCAAACTACCTTTTCTAAGGAAAAATTTGAAAAAATTATTAAAAATCTTGATAATAAGTATTTGAAAACAGTTGAAATTTTCAAAACAATTTGCTATACTACTATAGAGAGGCAAAATGAAGCATGCGAATTGTCGAAACAATGCGATGCGATTTTGGTGATCGGAGGCTTGAACAGCAGCAACACAAATAAGCTTTACGACATCTGCGCAGAAAATTGTCCATCGGTATTTCGTTTGTCGAATGCTGCTGAACTCGAATATAAAACAATCAAAAATTTTAAGAAGGTAGGTATTGTTATGGGTGCTAGCACCCCTAACGCGCAAACTCAGGAGGTTCTATTAAAGATGGAAATGGAAACAGAAGCAAAAGCAACGATGGCTGAAGTTGTTGCAAACATGGACAGTCAACAGAAGTTCAAAAAAGGACAGTTGATTACGGCTACGATCTCGTCGGCAGACGATGCGGGTGTTGCAGTATTGCTCCCCCTTGCAAAGAAGGAAATTATCCTTGACAAGGAAGAAGTGGACTGCGAAGTGTACAACAAAGACGAATTCAACGCAAAGCTTGGCGAAGAAATCGAATTGATGGTTGTTGCAATCAATCCCGTTAAGCTTTCCCAGAAACAGATCAAGAAGATCAAAGAAGAGGAAGCTATGCTTGCTGATATTCAAGCAGGTAAAGAATTTGAAGTCGTATGTACCGGTTTCAACAAGGGCGGTCTTACTTCCGAACTTGGTTCTTACACCGTATTTGTACCCGCACGTGAAATTCGTATGGGTTATGTGAAAGAACTTGATAAGTATGTGGGCAAAAAGCTCCGCTTGAAGCTTATCGAAGTTAAGACGGAAAGAAGAAAAGAAATCATCGCATCTCAACGTGCAATTCTTGAAGAAGAAAAGGCAACGAGAGACGCTGCTAAAGCTGCTAAAGAAGCTGATTTCTTTGCATCCATCAAAGTTGATGATGTTGTTGAAGGTAAAGTTGAAAGAGTAACCTCTTTCGGCGCATTCGTATCCGTAAACGGTTTCGATTGCCTTGCACACATCTCCGACCTTTCCTGGACGGGCGTTAAAGCTGTTACCGATGTTCTTGAAATCGGTCAGAAGTATGAATTTAAGGTACTTAAGATTGATGAAGAATCCAAGAAGGTTTCCATCGGTTACAAGCAGTTGCAGGCTCAGCCTTGGGATCTTGCTGCAGAAAAGTATGCAGAAGGCGATGTTATCCACGGTAAAGTTGTAAGAATTGTACCCTTCGGTGCATTCGTTGAAGTAGAAAAAGGTATCGACGGTTTGGTACACGTTTCCCAAATCTCTCACGAATTCCTTGAAAATCCTACGACGGCTCTTACCATCGGTCAAGAAATCGACGCTAAGATTTTGAAGCTTGATTGCGCTGAAAAGAAGATGACTCTTTCGATCAAAGCGCTTGAACCCAAGCCTGAAAATGTAGAAAGAAAGCCTCGCGCTGCAAAGGCTGAAGATGAAGAAGGCAAGGAAAAGGCTCCTAGAAAGCCTAGAGCTCCTAAGCCCGTTGAAGAAGTTACCGAATGGAACGAAGGCGGTATGGGTGGTATTTCCATCGCAGATCTTTTGAATAAGAACTCCTGATTGTTTTAGGCGAAAATACTTTGAAATAAAAGAAGAAATTGCTCTTAATTTGATTAAGAGCAATTTTTTTTGTGTATAAATAAACGATAACAATGATCAAGAGGAGTTTTGATATGGAAAAGAAAGGTAAAATTAAAATTTCAAGTGAAAACATGATGCCCATTATCAAAAAATGGCTGTATTCCGACAAGGATATCTTTTTGCGTGAAATTGTTGCAAACGGTGTCGATGCTGTAACCAAGCATAAAAAGCTTGTGGATATGGGTGAAGCTACGAAAGAAGAGGGTGCTTATACCATTAAAGTATTCATAGATGAAGCGACAAAAACCTTAACGGTGGAAGATAACGGTATCGGCATGACAGCGGAAGAGGTAGAAAAATACATTACGCAAATTGCATTCTCAGGCGCGGCGGATTTCTTAGATAAATATGAAAACGCTTCGGGCGATGGGATTATCGGGCACTTTGGTTTGGGCTTCTATTCCGCATATATGGTATCGGACAGCGTAGAAATCCATACAAAGAGCTACAAGGGCGAGCCTGCGGTAAAATGGGTATCCGATGGGAACTCTACCTATAAAATTTCGGAAAGCGATAAGGAAACGTGCGGTACAAAGATTGTAATGCACATTGCTGAAGGCGAAGAAGATTTCTTGACAGAATATCGCATCCGTGAATTATTGCGTAAATATTGCTCGTTTATGCCCGTTGACATCTATTTGAACCCTAAAAATGATGAAAATGATAAGCCGATCAATAATACACAGCCTTTGTATTTGAAAGATCCTAAAGAATGTACGGATGAGGAGTATAAAGCATTCTATCGCGAAAGCTTTATGGATTTCAACGAGCCGTTGTTCTGGATTCACTTAAATATGGATTATCCTTTCCGCTTAAAGGGTATTTTGTATTTTCCTCAAGTAAAAAAGGAGCAAGTACAGCTTGAAAAAGGGCAGGTTAAACTTTACTGCAATCAAGTATTCATTGCGGATAACATTAAGGAGGTAATTCCTGAATTTTTGATGCTGTTGAATGGTGTAATTGATTGCCCTGATATTCCTTTGAATGTATCAAGGAGTTTCTTGCAAAACGATAAGCAAGTGCAAAAAATTTCTAAACATATCACCAAAAAGGTTGCGGATAAGTTGTCTTCCTTGTTTAATACCGACCGCGAACATTATGATGAATGCTGGAAGGACATTTCCACCTTTATCAAATTTGGTTGCATTAAAGACAATGATTTCTATGATAAAGTGCAAAAAATCCTCATTTTTAAGAACTTAGACGGTCAATATAAGCCTGTAAGTGATTATATCGGCGAGGAAATCACCGAAGAAGATGCAAAGAACGGCGCACAGCCCAAGGCGATCTACTATGTATCTGATGAAACGCAGCAGGCGCAGTATATTGCCATGTTCAAGGAGGCAGGTGTGGAAGCGGTGATTTGCGATACATTCATCGACCCTCACTTTATTAGCTATATCGAGTATAAAAACCATCAAAAATGCCGCTTTGTCCGCATTGACGCCGATATTGACAGCGCATTGAAGGGTGGAAGTGTTGAAGAGGACGAATTTAAGGATTTGGTAGAAACCTTCAAGTCCAAGCTTAAAAACGCGGAAATTGCAGTGAAAGTAGAGCGTTTTAAGACGGGAAAAGTACCTGCGCTTATCAATGTTGAGGAATTTATGCGTAGAATGTCCGAAATGGGCGGTATGTATGGTATGGGTGAAATGGATGCGATGAAGAATGCATCGCTCATTTTGAACGCTACCAACCCCGTGGTTGCAGGATTTATGAAACAATCCGAAGAAAAACAAGCGCTTATCGCAAATCAAATCTATTATTTGGCAATGCTTTCCTATAAAAAGCTTTCTCCCGAAGAATTAGCCGATTTTGTAGAGAAAAGTGGTGAATTGCTGTTTGATTATTGCAAATAAATAATATATATGAAGGACTTTCCTTTGGGAAAGTCCTTTTTTTTGGTCTATATAGACAAGCTGTTGCATAGAATATATCAAATGCTTAGTTTTCTTCCAAAAAATGTGCAAAATGCGTTAAAACATATCAATCTTGAATGTTTATACGAGTTAAGATTACGCGCGGATAAGCCTATAATGGTGAATTATAAGGGGAAATATCAATATTTAAGTGGCTTTGGTGTAAGTGAGCATAGAGAAAAAGCGTTAAAGTGTACGGCTTTAGATATTGAAGATTGCGTATATCGAGCAGGGAATTTTTCCGTGTACTCGGTGGAAGAACAAATAAAGCAAGGATTTATAACCGCAAAGGGCGGTATTCGTCTAGGTTTGGCAGGGGAATATGTCTTTGATAATGGAAAACCGTTGACAATAAGGCATTTTACTTCGCTTTGCGTGCGTATTCCGCATGAAGTATACGGTTGCGCGCAAGAAATATATGATAAATGTATGTCAGACAAAGTATATAACCTGTTAATAGCGTCACCGCCTGGGTTAGGGAAAACGACAATTTTGCGTGATTTAGGGAGAATTATCGGTGAAAAAACAAGAAAAAACCTTTTAATATGCGATGAACGCGGAGAAATATCGGTAGGTAATATGGGGGAAAGCTGCGACATTGTGAAATATGCGGATAAGGCAACCGCCTTTACCGCAGGGATACGAGCGTTGCGCCCGGATATTATTATTACGGACGAGCTATCCGAGGGGGATTGCATTTCACTAAAAAAGGCGATAGAGGCGGGGGTGCAAGTGATTGCAACAGCGCATTTTTTCGATATTTCCTATATAAAACCACCTTTTTGCGAGATTTTTGAGCAATTTGTTCTCTTAGATCAAGAAGAAATCGGCAAAATTAAAGGGATATACAATCAAATGGGAGAGGTAGTCAAATAAAGTGTTAAAAGTGTTGTTTGGCTTGGCGATTATAACGGTTTCGACGGTTGGTGGGTATATTTTATCAAAAAAGTATCGGCAACGCAGGCGTTTTTTGGGGCAATTTCGAGAGTTTAACGATCAATTTATCAATGAAATTACCTATTACCGCAGGCCGATTAAGGATTTTTTGGCGCAGCATACCTTCGAGGGTGAGTTCCAAACCTTCTTGCAAGGTTACGCTATATCTTTAGGCTTATATGGGCAAAATCGCGCGCAGGCGCTTGATTTATCTGCCTATTCCTTTTTAGAGGATAATGAAAAAATAGATATTATCGACTATTTTTCAATGCTCGGCAAGGGGGATAGTTCCTCGCAAAGGTGCTATTTTCTTTCAATGCGCGAACGATTAACCAAATATGAAGCGGATGCTGTATCGCAAGGCAAAAAACACGAAAATTTATATATAGAACTTGGATTTTTATTCGGTTTATTCATTTTAATTTTGATAATATAAGTGGGAAATAGGGTATGGAAATAGGAATTTTATTCAAAATGGCGGCTGTTGGGATGATTATTACAGTGATTTGCCAAATCTTAAAAAAGTCGGATCGCGACGATATTGCCACCCTAGTTAGCATAGTAGGGCTTGTAATTGTTCTCTTTGTTGTGGTGGGAATGGTGGGTGATTTATTTGAGGAAATACAAAGGGTTTTTGATTTTTAATAATTTACTATGTTTGACATAATTATATGTAAAAAAGTAGAGAGAGGTGAATGCAATGGCGGATATATTTAAGATTATAGGCGTGGCATTTATCACTGCAATTATTGCCGCAATTTTAAGAGGAGTAAAGCCCGAATTGTCTTTTGCTGTAACGGTTGTAGGCATTATTATCATTTTGATGTTCGTTGCCGAAATGCTACAAGATACGATGGCTGTTTTTATCTCTATATCACAAATCGCAGGGGTGGAAAATGGATTATTGAAAATGCTTCTTAAGATTGTTGGCGTGGGGTACTTAACGGAATTTGGCGCAGGAATTTTAACGGATTTTGGCAGCAATTCTGTTGCGGACAAGGTGGCGTTAGCGGGAAAAATCACCATTGTTTTATTGTCAATGCCTGTGGTGGAAAGTTTGTTACAGCTACTTGGTGGATTTTTACAGTTGGTATAAAATGAAGAGAAGAACGGGCATTTTTATAAATTTATTCATTTTATTTTTCTTAATTTTTAATTTCAATACGACCTATATCGCAAAAGCTTCGACGCAAGATGATGCTAAAAATACGCTAAATGAAACGATTGAGGAGCAAATTTCCGCACTTGATTTGGAAGATTTGCAAAAATATATAGATTCTTTAGGGAATTTTTCAAATAAAAGCCTTACGGAACGCTTGTTGGAATATATTAAAAGCGGTACGGTCAATTATGAAGGAATTTGGAAACAAATCGGCACGGTTTTATTTGCAAGCATCACGGAAATCTTCCCATCTTTTGCCTGTATTGCGGCGATAACCCTGCTTTCTGGACTGATTTCCACCATGAAAAGCGGTTCAAATGCAAGCACGGCGTCGGATATGATTTTTTTAATTACTTACGCGGCTGCGCTAATTCCATTGTTGGTGGTATTGTTGGAATGTTTTGAAGTGTCGATGGGGTGCATTTCAGCGATGCAAACGCAAATGCAATTGGTATTTCCTGTAATGTTGACCTTAATGGCGGCCAGCGGTGGAACGGTAACGGCCGCGGTATGCCGTCCTGCGGTAGGCTTTTTCGCCACAAATATTGTTTCGGTAATTCATTCGTTGGTCTTTCCCATTACCATTGCAATCATTGTGTTATCCATGGCGTCAAGTATGACAAAAGAGCTAAAAATAGGGAAGTTTACCACTTTTTTTAAGAGCGTGAACAAGTGGTTAATCGGTATTTGCGTTTCAGTATTTGGTATCTTTTTCACATTGCAGGGGATAACAGCCGCGAACTACGATGGTATCGTGCGTAGAACGGCAAAATATGCCATTGGGAACGGGATACCGATTGTCGGCGGTTTCTTATCGGGTGGATTTGATTTGGCGGTAGCAGGTAGCGTTTTAATCAAAAATTCCTTAGGAAATATGAGCATTTTTTTAATGTTGACGGTGATTTTTGAACCGATAGTTTTGCTTATATCCGTCAACCTGCTTTTACGACTTACCGCGGCGATTTCACAGCCATTTGGCGATGGTAGAATTTCCGATTGCTTAGAGCAAACGGCAGGGAATTTGCAATACTGTATGGCAGGGATTTTATTTACGGCATTTTTATACTTTTTATCGATTATGTTGATGGTTTGTGCGTCGGAGGCATTGTTTTGAGTGAGTATTTATTATCCTTGATCGGCATTGTTTTGTTGTCTGCCATTTTCACCGCAATACTTCCCGAAGGGAAAACGGCAGGGTTAATCAAATCGGTGATGCGTATGGTTTGCGTTCTGGCAATCATATCGCCTATTTTGACCTTTTTAGGGGATGGCGTGTTGTCCGTAAGCGGAATAAAAAATTCTACCTTAAATTTATCGGAAACAGGCATACAACAGGATTCCGCGTTCATACATTACTACAGTGAAATGAGGGTTGCCGAAACGGAAAAAGCATTGCAAGAAGAGATTTTTGAAAAGTTTTCGGTGAATTGTGAGGTCGTATTGCTTTGGTGCTTTGAAAGCGAAACGGTAGGAAGAAACACCGACATTGAACTCATAAAAATCACGCAAATATGCGTAAAAATGATAGGAGAGCAGGAAGAGGAGGTCGTAAGAAAAATGTGGGAGCATTTAACGGAAAATTATTGTAGCGAGGTGTTGATTGAATAAAGAGAACAGGGTAAAAAACGGTATATCAAGCCTCTTAAAACGCTTTGACGGTAAGTTTAAGGATATAGTGTTGTTGGCGTTTTTTGGGCTTGTTATTGTAGCGATGGCTTGGGTGATATTTCATACGGAAGATGGGGAAAATGCCATACCCACATATGCGACGGAAACGGAAACAAAGGTTTTGCGGATGTTGCAGGAAATAGACGGGGTGGGTGAGGCGAGTGTGATTGTTTACGAGAAGGGCGGCAGCGTAGAAAATGTGGTTGTCGTGTGCGAGGGGGCGAATGATTTTCGTGTGGTAATGAATATCCGCGAAGCGGTAGCATCCGTCCTTGGCGCAGAACAAAAATCGGTAAAAATTTATTTGAAAAAAGAGTAAGGAGTTAAAAAATATGTCAAATAAAAAGAAAATTATTTTGATGTCTTCGTTGGTTTTGTTGCTTGCTGTAACGGCGGTGTTTAATTTTATGTTCGCAAATTCGAGCGCCGTTTCTTCTGCGGATGGTGGGGTTGCGACTGCGAATTACTTTACGACCTATCGTGCGGAAAGAACGACGACCCGCAACGAGGAAATTGTACAGCTTGACAGCGTGATTGCTTTGTATGAAGCAGGGGACGCAAAATATGAAGAAGCAACGGAAATGAAGATGGAACTTGTTGCCGCAATGGAAAAGGAACTTATGCTTGAAAATATGGTAAAATCGCTTGGTTTTTCGGATGCGGTAGTGTCTGTTTCTACTGATTCGGACAATGTAAATGTGTTTATCAATTCAGCGGAATTGAACTATGATACGGCACTTTCTATTTACAGCATGATGAAAAATGAAACGGGGATTGTAGCGGGAAATGTAATTATTATGCCTGTTTATGCAGAAACCTAAAAAAAAGCGTGAAAAACCAAAAGAAAATATCGTAAAACAGTAGAAAATTTTCGAAAGATATGTTATAATAGTTACGACATATTATAAGGAGAACTTTTCAAATGTCGAACTTTAAGTTAACTTCAAATGAAAAAGAGAAGGGGAAGGTTGTTTACAATGTTGGTATTCTTCGCAATATCGTCACCTTGGCGGTTGCGGAAGTAGAAGGCACCGTACCTAGCGAACAAAACAAAAAGAGTGGGATTTCGCTTTACATTGAAAAGGACGGTGTGTATGTGGATGTTTCGGTTGCTGTGTTGTACGGTTATAATGTACCCGAGCTTGCATACCGCATTCAACAAACAGTAAAACAAAGCGTTGAAAATATGACGCATTTCAAGGTTGCAGAGGTGGATGTACACATTTTGGATGTTGTATTTTCCGATGCTCCGCTTGTTGAAAAAGAACCCGAAGAACAGGATGAAGAAGAAAATTCTTAATCGTTAGCGAAACCCTTCCATTGTGAAGGGCTTTCGTCGTTATAGGAATTGAAAAATATACGGAGATTTGAAAAAATATGAGAAATGCAGCAAGAGAAGCGGCGCTGAATATCATTTTCGCCCGTCAATTTAACACGGATAATATAGATGCTTTGAAAAAGAAGATTTATAAGCAATTCGCCTTGGAAGAGGATGATTTGCTCTTTTCCGCTGATTTGGTAGCGACGGTAGAGGAACATTATGAAGAATTGCTTTCGGGTATTGAAAGTGCGTGCCATCATTATAGGGCAGATCGTATCAATCCGATGGATAAAACGATTTTGTTGATTGCGATGGCGGAAATCAACTACTTTGACGACATTCCTCCCGTTGTATCCGTTTCGGAAGCGGCTGGTCTTGCAAGAAAATACTCCACGGACACCAGCGCCGATTTCGTAAACGGCGTTTTGGCAGGCGTAATTAATAAAGCGTAAAGGCCAAGCTATGAAAATTATTGATGGTAAAGCGATTGCCGCCTCGTTACGGGCGGAATTAAAGGAAAAAATCGCGCAATCGAATAATGTGCCTGGGCTGGCGGTAATCATTGTAGGGGAAGACCCTGCGTCGCAAATCTATGTCCGCAACAAAATCAAGGCCTGCGCGGAGCTTGGTATCCGTTCTTACTCGTACGAGCTTCCTAAGGAAACCACGCAAGGCGAGTTGGAGGGTTTGTTGGATATGCTTGCGAAGGATCCGCAGGTGGATGGGATCTTGTTACAGCTTCCCTTACCTAAGCATTTAGACTCGGAGGCCGCATCGGCGCATATTCCTTTTGAAAAGGATGTTGATGGATTTTCCGCTTTCAATTTAGGGCTTTTAATGCAACACAAGGAAGAGGTTGCGGCTTGTACGCCTTTAGGCGTTATGAAACTGTTAGAGCATGAGGGTATTGAACTTGCAGGGAAACATGCCGTTGTTCTTGGTAGAAGTGAAACGGTTGGGAAACCGATGGCGATGCTTTTGTTGAATGCGAATGCAACGGTAACCATTTGTCACAGCAAAACCTGTAAATTAAAGGAGATTTGCGCGCAAGCGGATATCATTGTTTCGTCGGTTGGCAAAGCTAAATTTGTTACCGCGGATATGGTAAAAGAGGGCGCTATTGTGATTGATGTCGGTATGAATCGCGATGAGAATGGTAAATTATGCGGCGATGTGGATTTTGAGGCTGTAAAAGAAAAAACCTCGTATATCACGCCCGTACCTGGCGGTGTTGGACCTATGACGATCACGATGCTCATGTATAACACTTATAAGAGGTTTGAAGCAAATAAGGAGTGATGCCTGTGTACGATTATCAACTTCGATACGAGAATTATCTTGTAAAATTTGAAAATTATGCTTCGGAATATATGGAGCGAATACATACTCGCCCTGCTGTATTAGGGGATAGTATGCGATATAGCTTGTTAAGCGGTGGGAAACGCATTCGCCCGGTACTTGCTTTGGCTTGCGCCGAAGTGTTAGGCGTTGCAGATGAAGTAATTTTGCCGTTTGCGCTTGCGCTTGAAATGATTCACACCTATTCGTTGATTCATGACGATTTACCTGCGATGGATAATGATGATTTCCGCCGCGGAAAGCCTACGAGCCATAAGAAATTCGGGGAAGCAAATGCCATTTTAGCAGGGGACGCATTACTCAATGAAGGGTATGCAATTTGCTTAGATGAAAGCATGAAAGGGGAAAAGTATGCCGTTGCTGCAAAATTCCTCAACGAGTGCGCTGGTGTAAGCGGTATGATTGTCGGACAATCGGCAGATATGTATCATTCGCAGGTGGAAGAAGACATTTCCGAAGAGGAATTGTTCTACATTTACGAGCATAAGACGGGTAAGTTGATTTTGGCCCCGATTAGCATTGCAAGTATTTTGGCGGACAGTAAATTTTATGTTGAGTTCGAGCGTTTTGGTAAGCTGTTAGGGCGTTTATTCCAAATGACAGACGATATTTTGGATGTAACGGGTGATTTTGACGCGTTGGGTAAAAACGTTGGCAAGGACGAAGGGAAGAATAAGCTTACCTGTATCCGCATTTATGGATTAGAGGGGGCAAAAATCCGCGCGGATATGTGTGCGAAGGACTGCCACGCAATCCTTGAGGGAATTGATGGAGATACCTCGTTTTTGCATGAATTAGTGGACCATGTGTTGAAAAGAAAAAATTAACAAAAGCTGGGGGAAATCGGGATGTTGGAGAAAATGACACCTGACCAAATAAAAAAGTGTTCAAAAAGCGAATTAAATGTACTTTGTGACGAAATAAGAACGACGATTCATGATACGGTAATGAAATGCGGCGGACATTTGGCATCGAATCTTGGTTCGGTAGAATCTACGGTGGCAATGTTTTATGTGTTTGATTTTCCCAAGGATAAGGTGGTTTTTGATGTAGGGCATCAATGCTATCCCTATAAGTTGTTGACGGGAAGATTAGACCGTTTTTCTACCCTTCGTCAACCGGGCGGTATTTCGGGTTTCCCGAAGCGCACGGAAAGTATCTATGATTGCTATGATACAGGGCACGCAGGAACATCCGTTTCTGCTGCTATCGGCTTGGCAAAAGCGCGTGATTTACACCAAGAAAACAACGCAGTAATTGCCTATATCGGTGATGGTTCGTTTAATAACGGCTTGATTTACGAGGCATTAAGTAGCTTAAAGATACTTGACACAAAAATCTTGATTATCTTGAATGATAACGGTATGTCGATTTCACCCACGGTAGGTGGTATGTATGACATAATAGCGCAAATTAAAGAAAACGGCAAGGCGGAAAATATCAAATTGCTGGAAAGCTTTGGTTTGACCTATATGGGCGTGAAAAATGGCAACGATTTAGAAGAAATGTTGGACGCTATGTCGGAAGCAAAGGAAAAGTTGGAAAACAACTCCGTTTTGCTCCACATTGTAACGAAAAAGGGTAAAGGATATGAATTTAGCGAGGAAAATCCTACGGATACGCATGGCGTACCGCCCGTTGGTTCGGCAACGCAAAAGGAATATTCCGAAGTGTTAGGGGAAAGCCTTTGCGCTTTGGCAAAGCAAGATAAAAACATTGCGGTTGTATCCGCGGCGATGAAAGAGGCGTTGGGGTTAAGCGAGTTTTTCCAATCTTATCCCGAGCGTGCCTTTGACGTAGGTATTTGTGAGGAAAATGCTGCTGTTTTGTGCGCTGCGATGGCTGCAGGCGGCTTAAAACCTTACTATGCAATCTATTCCACCTTCTTACAGCGTGCTTTTGATGAAATTATCCACGATGTTTGTGCACAAGAGATGGCGGTAACCTTCTGTATTGATAGGGCTGGTATTTCGGGGGCGGACGGCGAAACGCATCAGGGCGTATTTGACCTTTCCTATTTGTCTTTAATCCCGAATTTGACGATTGCTGTACCCAAGGACACGGAAGAATTGCGTAAAATGTTAGAATTTAGTGCAACTTATCCTCATCCTTTGGCAATTCGTTATCCTCGCGCAGGAAAAGTACTGTTTGAGGGTGAAAATACGCCTATTCAAGCTGGAAAATGGGAATATTTGCACAAAACGAATGAAAAGCCTGCGAAATTGACCGTTTTAGCAACGGGCGAGCGTTGTTTGATTATAGCGATAAAGATTTTACAAAACCTCCAAGCGCAAGGGATTGATTTTGATGTTGTAAATGCACGTTTTGTAAAGCCTTTGGACGAAGAACTCTTGAAGAATTTGCAAAGCGAATATGTTGTTACGATGGAAGATAATATGCAGGCGGGCGGTTTTGGTTCGTTGGTATGTTCAAAAATGAACGAAATCAGCAATGCGAAGGTGAAAACTTTTGCGTACCGCGATGAATTTATACCGCAGGGCACAATTGCAGGCTTGCAGAGTGAATTTGGCGTAAACTGCGCGGATATTGAAGCGTATATCAAGAGTGTGCTTGCATGAGAGCGGACAAGTATTTTGCGGAGCATTTTGGTTCCCGTACGAAAGCCGCGGAGGCGGTAGAGCGTGGTTTGGTCTTAATCAACGGCAAATCGATTAAAGCAAAGACGGAAATCAAGGAAACGGACGAAATTACCTTTGTAGAGGCGGAAGAATTGTTTGTTTCGAACGGTGGGTATAAGCTTGACAGAGCCTTAAAAACCTTTCCTTTTGATTGTAAGGACAAGATTTTTGCGGATATTGGGGCAAGTACGGGCGGTTTTTCTGATTGCCTACTGCAAAATGGCGCAAAGCGCGTTTATACGATTGATGTGGGTAAAAGTTTATTGCACGAGACCCTGCAAGGCGATGCGCGTATTGTACAAATGGAAAACACGAATGCGCGATATTTGCAAAAAACGGATTTTCCCGATGTAATCGACGGTATAGTGACTGACGTTAGCTTTATTTCCTTGCGTTTGATTTTTCCTGCGATTAAGGAAATTTTGAAGGAAGACGGAAGTGCGTTTGTCTTGATAAAACCGCAGTTTGAATGTGAAAATAAGCATATAGGCAAGAGCGGTATTGTTTCTCCTTCGGCGCATGCTGATATCGTGGAAAAAGTGTTGGGGTATTTAACGGAAAACGGTCTATATCCTCACGGGATTGTCAATGCGCCCGTTCGCAAGGGGAAAAACATAGAATATGTGCTGTACTGCAAGCCTAGCTATGTGGGCGCGATGAGCACGGCGCAAATTGTACAGGAAGTCAAAAGGGTTGTTAAATGTAATTCATTAGGAGAATTGCAATAAAGCAAAGAGAGAACAACAATGAAAATCGGGGTACTTGGAAAAATAACGAAAGTAGGTACGGATGAGGTAATCCAAGAGATTATCGCCGCTTTGGAAAGCTTAGGCCACGAAGCGGTGCGTTTTTCCACGCATAGAGAAGTTGACGGTGTGGATGTTGTAATTGTTCTTGGCGGTGACGGCGCAATTTTACACGCCGCTGTACCAGCCGCGCAAAAGGGCATTAAAATCATCGGGATTAACTTTGGTAATTTGGGTTTCTTAACCGAATATGAAAAGGATGAGCGTGAAAGCGTAAAGGATTTAATCACGGCTTTGGAGGCAGGGCTTTGCAAAATTGTAAAGCGTAGTTTGTTAGAGGTTACAATCGGTGAAAAAGTATTCTATGCATTAAACGAGGTTGCAATTCAGCGTGATAACAGCTTGATTTCCGCGGCGGCAACGCAAATTTTATCGGTAGAAATTGAAACCAAAGAAGGCAAGGATACTATTGCCGGCGACGGGGTGTTGATTTGTACGCCCACAGGCTCGACAGCATATTCTTTGTCTGCAGGCGGCGCAATTCTTGTGCCCGAAGTGCCTGTGTTTATGATGACTCCGATTTGCGCGTTTTCGATGCGTTCTCGCCCGATTGTCTTTGCGGACACGGACGAATTTACCATTCGTATCAAAAAAGGAAAATCGATTATTTTATCGGACGGCAGGGTAATTGCAGCATTGCCCGAAAATGGGGAAATACATATCAAAAAAGCGCCATTTACGGCGGATTTCCCTGTAAAAGATGGGGCTGATTTCTTTGCAAGGGTTAGAAATAAGTTAGGATAAGGTGAATATATGTTAAGAGCTGCGCGTCATGCGAAAATTTTAGAAATTATTTCCGAAAAAGAGATTGAAACGCAAGAAGAACTTTGCGCGGAGTTAAACGCGAGAAATTATGTGGTAACGCAGGCGACTATTTCGCGCGATATCCGTGATTTACACCTTTTTAAGGTTGCAGGTGTAGAAAAAAAATACCGTTATAGCTACATAAACGAGGACGAAAGCGAAGTTTCACCGAAAATGAAGAGTCTTTTCCGTGACTGTGTTATCGGCATCAATTACGCGCAAAATTTGGTCGTAATTAAAACTTTGACGGGCAACGGCGCAAACGCAGGTACGGTTGTCGATAAGTTGAATTATCAAGAAGTGCTTGGCTCGGTAGCCGGGGATGATACCTTGCTTGTTGTTTGTAAGGATACGGACGCGGCTGCGGCTGTGGTAGATAAAATTAGAGCCTTCATGGGTTAATTTTGGGTGAAATAAGGTACTATGTTAGCAAAGCTTACCATTAAAAACGTAGCGTTAATTGAACGGGCGGAAATTGAGTTTGAAGACGGGTTGAATGTGCTTTCGGGTGAAACGGGCGCAGGTAAATCGGTGATCCTCGATTCTGTCAATTTTGTGTTAGGCGCAAAAGCGGACCGTTCTATGATTCGTTACGGGGAAACGGAATGTATGGTCAAGGCGGAGTTTGTTGTACCAGAAAACTCTAAATCGGTTGCGTGTTTGCGTGAAATGGACATTGATACCGATGGTGAAATCGTGATTTCTCGTAAATTTACCGAATCGGGTAAAAATACCATTAAAATCAACGGAAATACGGTTACGGCGACGATGCTCCGTAGAGTGACGGATTCCTTGGTAGACGTTCACGGCCAAAGCGAGCATTTTTTCCTTTTGAAAGAAAGTAATCAATTAAAAACCTTAGATAATGTAGTGGGGAAAGGGTTAATTCCTTTGAGGGAGGAACTTTCGACGCTGTTGAAAGAGAAAAAACAGATAAATGAACGAATTACGATGCTTGGCGGCGATGAACAAGAACGCAGCCGTCGTTTGGATATTCTCTCTTTCCAAATTGAAGAGTTGGAAGGCGCGGATTTGAAAGAGGGCGAAGAAGAGGAACTTCTCTTAAAGCGCAATAAAATCGTCAATATGGAAAAAATCATTGCCGCGTTGCGTGAAGCGATGCAAGCAATGTCGGGTGAAAGTGGCGTTTTAGATGGATTGCGTTATGCGAGCCGTTCAATGCTTGGGATTTCGCGTATTGATGAGGCTTATGCGGCGCTTTGCGATAGAATAGAAGGTGTTGCAAGTGATGCGGAAGATGTCTCGGAAACTTTGTCCGATATGGCGGATAGCTTGGATTTTGATGAAAATGAAGCGGAAGAAACGGAAGCGCGCTTGGATTTACTGCGTGGCTTAAAACGCAAATATGGCGCAAATTATCAAGAAATGAGCGCCTTTTTGGAAAAAGTAAAGGCGGAATATGATTTACTGTCCGATTGTGAAGGTCAATATTCTGCTTTAACCGCGGAAATTGAAAAATTAAATAAGAAAATCTTTATCGTGTGCAAAAAAATCACGGAATTGCGTAAAAAAGAAGGTGCAAGCTTCTGTAAGCGCGTAATTGAGGAGTTAAAAACCCTTAATATTGCAAGCGCGCAGTTCGGTATTGAATTTACCGATTATACGGAGGCGGATATTGACAAAGCAGGTGCAAATGGCTTAGATAGCGTATGTTTTATGTTCTCCGCAAATGCAGGCGAGCCGATGAAATCGCTTGGTAAGATTATTAGTGGCGGTGAAATGAGCAGATTTATGTTAGCAATTAAGACGCAATTATCCGAGGTAAATGAGATTTCTACCTATATTTTTGACGAAATTGACGCGGGTATTAGCGGTAAAACCGCAAAGGTTGTCGGGGAAAAGCTCGCGCGCATCGCCAAAGGTACGCAGGTTATCGCGGTATCGCATTTGGCGCAAATTGCCGTAATGAGTGACGCGGAATTCTTAATCGAAAAGGAAGAAATCGGCGGAAAAACCTTAACGCAGGTACATTGTTTGGACGAAAGCGGTCGAGTGAAAGAGTTGGTTCGTTTGCTTGGCGGTACGGACGAGGACGAATTTGCGTTAAAACACGCAGAAGAGTTATTAAAACAGGCAAAAGAATACAAAAGTTCCATAAACTAGTGGTGTATTTGAATTAAAAAATTGAATAAATTACACTCAATTTACGCAAGTTATCTTCTATGCGGAGGAAAATATGCGGAGATTGAGTGTTTTTTTAATGTGCGCGGCGGTGTCCTTGACAATTGTAGGTGGGAAAGGTCGAGCTATATCGGTTGGCGCTGCCGAATATGAGGTGTATGTGGGTGGAATGTCGGCAGGTTTTACCTTAAAAACAGGTGGCGCGCAAATCATCGGTTTAAGTGAGGTAATGGTAGAAGGCGGCGTAAAAACGCCTGCCGCGGATATCGGCCTTCGCGCTGGGGATATTATTCAAAAAGTAGGCGGTATTCGCGTAGAAACAATCGCGGAATTAAACGAAATTGTAGATAAAAGCAAGGGAAAAGCGTTAAATATAGAAATTTTAAGGGGCGCAGAGGTGATGAAACTTACCATTCAACCCGTTAAAGAAAAGGCATCAAACCGTTATAAGATCGGGGTTTTGGTGCGCGAAAGTGTTTCGGGGATTGGCACAGTGACCTATATTGATAAGGGAACAGGTCGTTTTGGTGCGTTGGGACATTCAGTTGTAGGTGAAAATCATCAAGAAATGCAAATTTCAAGCGGTATCGTGTATGAATGCAGCATCTTTGGTATTTGTAAAGGCGTACGCGGTAAGGCGGGCGAATTGCGAGGGGTATTTATCAATGATAAACAGCTTGGAAACGCGGAAAAAATGTGTGAATGTGGCATTTTTGGGCAAATTTCGCAAAAATTTACCGTAGATGGCTTGATAAGTGCGGTTTCAAGCTCGCAGGATGTAAAGCCGGGTGGAGCTTATATATATTCTACAATTAGTGGGGTTACGCCTGTTCGATATGAAATAGAAATTGTAAAAGTTGATAAATTGAATAGAGAAAATAAGAATTATGTTATTAAAATTACGGATAATGCGTTGATTTCGGAGACGGGTGGTATTGTGCAAGGTATGAGCGGTAGCCCGATTGTGCAAAATGGTAAGTTGGTAGGGGCGGTTACCCATGTATTTTTGAATGATCCTACGCGTGGATATGGAATAGATATTGAAAGAATGGTCCGTGAATAACAAATTTGTATGTCACACATAATACCTATGTGTGACATAGTGGTTTTGTCTTGTCAGGCAAAGTGAGGGGAAAATGAAAAAAATCATCAAAATAGCATTAGCCGCGGCGCTTTTGTGTTGTGCCGTAAATGGTAAAAATATTGCAAATGGTCAAAATTTGCAAAAGAATAGCGAACAAGAGGTTGTTTCGGTAAGTGTAACGGCAAATATTGACCTAAAAACCCACGCAAAATCGGCATATTTAATGGATTTTAATACGCAAACACCCGTTTACAGCTATCAAGAGACGAAAAGATTGCCGATTGCAAGTATGTGCAAGATTATGACGTTATTGTTATCTTTTGAAGCAATAAAAGAGGGCAATTTAGGCATGGATGAGGAAATTTGTATCAGCGAACGGGCGGCATCGATGGGTGGCTCGCAGGTTTTTTTAGAGGTAAATGCTAAATATAAGGTGAGCGAATTGATTAAAAGTATTGTAGTTTGCTCCGCGAACGATAGTTGTGTGGCTTTGGCGGAACGAATTTCGGGCAGCGAGAGGTTATTTGTTGAAAAAATGAACGAAAAAGCCCAAGAAATCGGCGCGGAAAATACCCTTTTTGCAAATTGTACAGGTTTACCGAAAGATCCGCAATATTCCTGCGCGAAAGATGTGTCCTTTATGCTAAAAAACCTTTTACAGCATGAGGAATATTATAAATTTGGTAAGGTTTGGTTGGATAAATTTCAACATCCCGAGGGGCGTTTTACAGAGATTACAAATACAAATAAGTTAATCCGTTTTTACGATGGCTGCGACGGTGGGAAAACGGGCTTTACAAACGAGGCTGGTTTTTGTTTAGCGGCAACGGCAAAGCGTGATAATTTGCGTTTAATTTCCGTGGTAATCGGTGAAGAAAGTAGTGATACTCGCTTTCAAGATACGCGAATGATGCTTGATTACGGCTTTGCAAATTATACGGCAACATCCGTTGTTGAACAAGGGATTGCGTTGACGGAATGCGCGAGTGTTATAGGCGGCAAAACAAAAAATGTAACCGTATGTCCCGAGCGAGCTTCTTATGCGTTTATGCGGCGCGGTGAAAAAGCGAATATAAACACGGATATTCGTTTTGACAAAATAAAAGCGCCCATCGTGCAAGGCGCAAAGGTTGGGGAAATAATCGTTTACCGTGACGGGGTAGAATGTGACCGTGTGTCGCTGCTTGCTATGCAGGCGGTTGAAAAGGCGAATTTCTTTGATCGTTTGCGTGAAATTGCGCGAGAGTGGAATGGTTAATTGCTTTATATTTCAACAAGAAAATCCGTTTTTGCAAAAAAATAGGCAAGTACGGATTTTTTTGCGTAAAAAATGCCTTCCATTCCTTGCATTTTCTTTGTGTTTTTGGTACAATAATAATAGTTGGAATTTCGGAGGAAATTTACGAAATGAACGAAAGAGAAACCTTGAAAATCAACGCGCAAGGACACCTTGAAATCGGTGGTGCGGATACGGTGGCGTTGGCGCAGGAATTTGGTACGCCGCTGTATGTATTCGATGAGGCGTACATTCGTCGAATGATGCGTGTATATCGCGATACACTTGCGAAAAAATATGGTGAAAACAGCTTGGTTTTATATGCTTCAAAGGCATTTTCCTGTCAAGCGGTTTATCGTATTGCAGACGAAGAAAGTATCGGTGTGGACGTGGTATCGGGCGGAGAGCTTTATACCGCGTTGAAAGCAGGATTTCCTGCGGAAAAGATTTTCATGCACGGCAATAACAAGTTGGATTATGAAATCGGAGAAGCGTTAGATTGTGGTATTGGTTACATTGTAGCAGACGCTTATTCGGAGCTTGATAAAATCGATGCGGAGGCAGCAAAACGCGGTATTGTACAAAAGATTTTACTTCGTATCAATCCTGGCGTAGAAGCCCATACCCACGCGTTTGTGCAAACGGCAACAACGGACAGTAAATTCGGTTTCGCTCTTGCGGATGGTACGGCTGAAGCTGTTACCGCTTATGCAATGGCGAAGAAGAATGTAAAATTAATGGGGTATCATTGCCATATCGGTTCGCAAATTTTTGAAAAGCAATCCTTTGTGATTGCGGTATCGAAAGTGATGAATTTTGCCGTACAAATGAAGGAAAGGCTTGGTTTCAAGCTTGAAACCTTGAACCTTGGCGGTGGTTTTGGTATTTGGTATACGGACGAAGACCGTAAAATTTCACCCGAAGGCTACGCGGAATATGTAGAAGCCTTGATAGAGGAAGTGAAAACGAAAGCAAACGAAAACGGCATGGATTTACCCTTCTTGGTAATTGAGCCGGGGCGTTCGATTGTGGGTGAAGCAGGGGTTACCCTTTACAAGGTTGGCGCAATCAAGGATATTCCGAATGTAAAGAAATATGTGGCGATTGATGGGGGGATGTTTGATAATCCCCGTTACGCGCTGTATGAATCGAAATATACTGCTTTGCTTGCAAACCGTGCAAATGAAGAAAATACGGAAATTGTATCTATCGCAGGTAAATGCTGTGAAAGTGGGGATATTATCGCCGTAGATGTACCTTTACCAAAGGCAAAAGCAGGGGATATTTTGGCGGTGCTCTCTACGGGCGCGTATAACTATTCGATGGCGATGAACTACAATCGCAACAAAATTCCACCTTGTGTTTTGGTAAACGATGGGCAGGCGGAATATATTGTTCGTCCGCAAACCTACGAAGATATTGTGAGAAACGATATCATTCCCGAACGCTTACGCGCAAAGCGTTAAGTGTTTTGCATTTTGCAAAATAAACACATTGCACTCTTGCATTTTTAACAAAGATATGCTATAATGGCGGTGTTATGAAAGAAGACTTGTTTTATATATTAGCGCAATTCTTTGCGGTGGCTTTGGTTTTGAGCTTTCACGAGTTTGCACATGCTTACGCAGCGTACAAATGCGGTGACCCAACTGCAAAATTTTCTGGGCGTTTGACCTTAAATCCTGTGAAGCATTTTGACCTTTTAGGTGTGCTTATGTTTGCACTTGCTGGGTTTGGTTGGGCGAAACCTGTTCCTGTAAATCCCAACAACTTTAACAATTATCGTAAAGGTTGTTTCTGGACATCTGTGGCAGGGGTGTTGATCAATTATGTGATGGCGTTCGTATTCTATCCAATTTTGATCCTTGTGGTAGCGTATGTTTGCCCGATTTTTGACGGAACTTATATGGCAGGCTTTTTGGAAGCATTCTTTTATTCCATGTTTGCTTGTTCTTTAAGCTTTTGTGTGTTTAACCTTTTACCACTTTACCCGTTGGACGGCTTTCGTATTGTCGATGCACTCAACAAAAAGAGGGGAAAAGTATATCAATTTTTGCGTGACAAAGGATATTATGTCTTGCTTGGCTTGATTGCGGTGCATTTCTTGGCAGGAAAAATCCCTGTTCTTGGTTATATTGATGTCCTTGGATATGTATTGAGCTTTGCAATCAATATACTTGGCCGCCCGATTACGCTGTTTTGGGGTTGGATTTTACAGCTTATTTTTGGATAAGGAGTTTTAGATGGAAAAATTAACTGTTGATTCGGTAAAAAATTTCGAAACGGAAGTAGATTATACTACCGTTTTGGAAAATTTTGAAGGGCCGCTTGACCTTCTTTTGTATTTGATTAAGCAAGAAGAAATCGAAATCAAGGATATTTTCGTATCGCAGGTTACGGAGCAATTCTTATCCTACATGAAGGCGTTGCCTTTCCTTGACCTTGAAAAAGCGAGCGAATATTTGAATATTGCGGCAACCATTATCGATATCAAAGCGCGCAGCCTTGTGCCGCCTCCCGATGATGACTTTGGCGATTATTACGATGAAGAGGACGATCCCGAACGCGAGCTTATCCAAGCCTTGGAAGAATATAAGATGATTAAGGAAAAGGCGGACAAGTTAAAAGAGCGTGAAACGGTAGGCTATTTCTTCAAAGAACCCGATAAAGACTTGACTGGGGTAAAGGTGCAGTATAAGGACTTTACCTTGGATGGTTTAATGCAGGCGTTTACGAAGATGATGTTGCGTTTGGAAAAACAAAAACGCGACAACCCGCCTCCCCGTGAAATTCCGAAGGATACATACACGGTACGAGATAAAATTAAGCACATTTGCGAAAAAATCGTGGAAAGGGATGCGATGAACTTTGAAGAATTATTCTCGGAGGACGCGTCCACGCCGGAAGTCGTAACGACATTCCAAGCATTGTTGGAATTACTCAAACATCAATTTGTACTTGTAGAACAGGAAGATTTATTTTCTACGATTACTATAAAGAAAAATCCTAATAGAAGAGAGGGCGAAGAAATTGGAGAAATTGACGAATATAATTGAGGCAATCTTATTTGCTGCAGGCGATGCTGTGCCTATGGATTTATTGCGTGAAAAGTTGGATATTAGCAAGAAGGACTTGGATGCGTCCATTCGTCAACTTGAGAAAAAATATACGGGCGAAGTGGGTATTCGTTTGTTGAATTTTAACCATAAATTGCAACTTGCGACCAACCCCGATTATAAAGATACCATTTCGTTGGTGTTAATGCCCATTCGCGAAAAGGAATTTACGCGTACCATTTTGGAAAGCGCGGCAATTATCGCATACAAGCAGCCGATTACGCGCAGCGAGTTGGAGGCAATCCGTGGTATTAACAGCGATTATGCCATTACGACCTTGATGAGCTTGGATATGATTACGCCTTGCGGCAGAAAGGATACGCCTGGTAAGCCTGTCTTGTACGCAACTACGGATAATTTCTTAAAGCGTTTCAAGTTGAAATCCTTGGCGGAATTGCCCGATTATGAAGAATTGATGCGTAGAATTGCGGAATTGAATGCAACTGATACGGAAACGAGCAATTATTTGTACGAAAAGGATGTTTACAACCCCGATGAGGACCCTGATTTATTGCCTCCGGAAGAAGAAATTGCGGTAGCAAGCGAACCCCCTGCGGACAATGGCGGTTTTGAGTTGCCCGATTTCTTAAAGGATATTCAAGACGGTATCATCAAAATTCAATAATAGATTTTCTAAAAAATACATACTTTATAGCAACCTGCCCATATTGAAGATATGGACAGGTTCTTTTTTATTTTTCTTTTAGTAAGCCTTTCCATTCTTATATTGCTCTTTTTTCCGATCTATCTCAAGGCGGATGGGCATTATGATATGAACGGTAGAAAGTTGGCTTTTTCCATAAGCATTTATAGATTTTTTCGGGTTTTAGGTGGGTATATAGCAACATATCAAGGCGGTTTAGCTGTGCATGTATCCCCTAAAAAGGCAATTTTAATTCCATATAAAGATTTAGACAATGAACGAAAGCGTTTTTCCATTATGCGCACATTTCGTTTGCTGAAACTTCAAATTACGACGGAAACAGGGGCGGAATACCTGTTACCTTGTGCCGCAACACAGGCGGGATTTCGTCTTATTTTCTTCATCTTAGGCGGAAAAAAGGAAAAAATCGAAAACAACCTTTGGTTAACGGATGGGGATGTTTTGCGGGTTACAATGAACATTAGCGTGCGTTTTAATTTATTTATCTTGTTGCGTAAGATAGTGACTACAATAAAGGAGAAGATGAAACAAATATGGCAGAAAAACATCAAAAAATCGACAATTTAATCGGCGCATCCATAGAGAGGTTAGATGTATTAAGTGACGTGAATACCGTAATGGGGAAGCCCATTATCACAGCGAGCGGTTGTCAAATTATTCCTTTTTCCAAGGTTACGCTTGGAAATTTAACAGGCGGTGGCGAATACGGCGATGTGAAAGTTATCAAAGAAACGGACACTTTCCCGTTTGCTGGCGGTAGCGGTGCAGTTGTAAGCATGAAGCCGATGGGCTTTATAATAGACGATGGCAAAGAATGTCGCATTTTACGCATCACTGAAGAGCCGCTTGACAATTTAATCGAGCGAGTAGGAGAAATTATGCGTGACATACTAGCAAAGGAGTAAAATGCGTAAACGCCTTTATATATCATGGTTTTTATGCGGCATATGCCTATTTTTGTGTGGAATACGAGTGAAAATATGTAAGGCACAGGGGGATTGTTACACGGCAGGTAAGGCGGAATGTGTAATTGAGCTAGAAAGCGGTCGAATTTTACACAAAAAAGATATGGATTTGCGTCTTCCGATGGCAAGCACGACGAAAATTTTAACCGCTATTACTATATTAGAAGATTGTAAAGACCTTGAAGAAGTCGTGCTTATCCCCCAAGCTGCCGTTGGGGTAGAAGGTTCGTCTGTATATTTGCAAGCTGGGGAAAGGTTTACCGTACGAGATTTACTATATGGCTTGATGTTGCGTTCGGGAAACGATTGCGCCGTTGCGCTTGCCTTGCATTTTAGCGGGAGCATCAACGAATTTTGCGTAAAAATGAATATAATCGCACAAAAATCGGGCGCATTGAAAAGCCATTTTGAAAATCCTCACGGCTTACCTTGTAAAAATCATTATACAACTGCGCGTGATTTATGTTATATTACAAGATATGCCATGAAAAACGAGAACTTTGCAAGGATTGTTGGTACAAAGTTTTACGAACCAAGGCAATGGAAGAACAAAAACAAGCTTTTATCCTGCTATGAAGGTGCGGTCGGAGTGAAAACAGGCTATACAAAAGAAGCAGGCAGGTGTTTGGTTTCCGCCGCAAAAAGGGGTGGAAAGGTGTTGATTTGTACCGTATTAAACTGTGCGCCGATGTATGAACGTTCCGCGGAGTTGCTTGATGCTGCTTTTAACTTAGATGAATAAATGAAAAATTGTTGAACAATTTGGAATATATCTCTCAAAATAGTTGCTTTTTTTAAGGATTTTATATAAACTATAAGAGAAAATAAATGAAAAAGGCACAAGAAATGAGAATTAACAAATTTTTAGCGGATAAAGGCATCGCAAGCCGCCGTCATGCGGATAAAATGATTGAGGCTTGTCGCGTAACCATTAATGGCGAACTCGCTACTTTGGGGGCAACGGTAGAAGAGGGCGATGAGGTTGCGGTAGATGGAAGAGTGCTTTCCTTTGAAGAAACGAAACTCGAATATTACATTATGAACAAGCCGAAGGGGATTGTTTGTACCGTTTCTGACGATCGTGGTAGAAAAACGGTTATGGATTTATTACCGGAAGGCGTGGGCAGAGTATTTCCCGTAGGGCGTTTGGACTATGCAACGGAAGGGCTTTTGATTTTGACCAATGATGGTGATTTGGCTTTTCGTTTGACCCATCCCACGGCGGAAGTTCCTAAAACCTATATGGCGAGAATTGAAGGGACTTTAACAGAAAAAGACTTGAACCCCATTCGTTCGGGCGTAGAGTTAGATGGCATTATGACCAAAAAGTGCAAGGCGCATATCGTAGAAACGAATAAGGCTTACACAAAGGTACATGTAACCATTACGGAGGGTAGAAATCGTCAAGTGCGCCGTATGTTTGAGGCAATCGGTAGAGAAGTGGAGTTCTTAAAACGCGTTAGCATCGGGCAGTTGAAATTGAGTGGCTTAGATAGAGGTCAAATTCGTCCTTTAACGGAAATGGAAATCGCTTATTTGAAAGGCTTATAATGAAAAAATCCCCGAACCACACAGTTCGGGGATTGCTTTTTATCTAATTAAGAGCGGTAGTTACGCATTAAGCCAACAACTTTACCGAGAATAGCCACTTCGCCATCTTCAAAAATCATATCGCTCAACGCTTCGTTTTCTGGGTGTAAAACGATTTGCCCGTTTTTGCGGTAAAAACGCTTTACGGTAGCGGAATCATCGACCAACGCCACGACAATTTCACCGTTTTCCGCATTTTCTTGACGGCGTACGATAATTTTATCGCCGTTCATAATACCTGCGTCAATCATTGAAGTTCCTTGCACGCGCAACATAAAGAGGTCCTCGCCGCGGAATTCACCCGCAGGGAAGGTATAATAATCTTCATAATTTTCATAGGCAAAAATCGGTTGGCCAGCCGTAACCGTACCGATGAGGGGGATGTTAACCCCAGAGCTTTTCGCCAAAGTAACAGAACGTTTTTTATTCGTCGCTTTATTCAAATAACCTTTGTCCTGCAATTTTTGCAAATAGCTGTAAACGGTTGCAGTGGATTTGATGCCGCATTCTTTACCGATTTCACGTACAGAGGGGGTATAGCCGTTTTCTTCGGAAAACTTGCGGATATAGTCCATAACCATAATCAATTTCTCTTGACTAACCATAAGACACCTCACTACCTTGGATTAATACCATTATAACATACTTTTTTATAAAAAGCAAACAAATGTTTATGAAAAATGCTTGATTTTTTGAAAAATTTTGCTATAATAATAGAAAAGAATATTTGGAGGGTAGTATGGAAAGAAAAATCGGTGGGCCTTGCGAATTGTACGATAGAGAATGTATTGGTTGTTTAGAATGTGAAATTTGCGATTTAGACCCGAATAAGGTTTGCGACAATTGCGGAAAGTGTATCGAGATGGACGACGTTGCATCTATCAAGATAGATAAAATCTATATGAATCCTGAAGAATATGAGGGGAAATAATTGAAAAGCGGAGGTTTTACCTCCGCTTTTTTTCACTAATTGTTTAGATAATAATTTTTACTATTTCTCCGTTGGCTTCCTCAAGTTCAAGTAATGTAAAAGAACCAAATTCCTTTTTATAATCTTTAATACTTTTAATTAATTCTTTTAGCTCAACCTTAGAAAAATTTTCTTTATTCAATATAGGTAAATGCGTTAGTAGTGAAGTGGGAAGCGGAATAGAATATTTTTTATTATTTTCGATAATGATGATTTTCATTCCACCCAAATCTCCACCAATTCGCCGTTTTCCGATTCCATTTCTAAAATTTTTCCGAATACGCCCAACGAGACCATTTCTAAGATTCTTTGAAAATCAATGAATTTAAGGGCGTTTTCCTTGTCTTGTAATTTAATTGCATCAAATATATTTCCACGCTTTAATAGCAATTCGATTAGTGCAATAGGAAGATTGATATTAATTTTATCGCTCTTATCCAAGATTCGAATTTTAAGCAAATTTCCTTTAGCCGTTGTATTTTCCGCAAGGAATGCGGCAGGGGTAGTGCCATCGTCTAAAAGTTTATCTACGCTAACACCAAAAACGCGGGAAATCGGTTTAAGCAACGTAATATCAGGACAAGAAATGTCATTTTCCCATTTAGAAACCGCTTGAGGTGAAACATGGCAAATTTCTGCAAGTTGTTCCTGTGTAATCCCTTTTTCTTTTCGATAGAACGCAATATTTCGTCCAATTGTATTCATGTGACATCCTCCTCATAAAGATAACTTTATTATAGAGAAAAATCTCTTCTAAAACCATACCCCAACAGTTGATTTTTCTAAACTGTTAGTTGTTTTTATTTTCATTTACTATAAATTTTTTAAGTTTATCCGCGTAGTAGGTAGGGATAACCGCTTCAACCGCTTGACCATCGTCGGTAAAAGTAGAGCTACGCTCAATTAAATACTGCTTATTTGCGTTATATATGTGCATTTGCGTATAGGGGATAAAGAGTTTGCAAAAGAGGTAATCGTTCTTAAATTCGCGTAAAATCGCTTGTTTTAATGCAGATATGCCCACATTTTCCCTTGCGGAAATTGCAATACTGCCGAAAGGTAAAACGGAATGGTCGGGGATACTTTCACTCTTATTCATCACCAAAAGATAGGGGGATTGAAAGTTCATTTCACGCAAGGTCTGTAAGGTCGTTTGCATTTGCATATCGTATTCGCTCGTCGCATCGCAAACAACCAACGCCAAATCACAATGAATGGCGCTCTCCAATGTGGATTTGAACGCTTCAATTAGGTTATGGGGCAAATCCTGCAAGAACCCAACCGTATCCACCAGCAAAAATTCGATACCTTCAATCTCAAACTTTCTTGCGGTAGGGTCAAGCGTTGCAAACAGCTCATTTTTTACATAAACATCCGCGCCGGTTAACAGGTTCATCAAGGTGGATTTTCCTGTATTTGTATAGCCGACAAGGGCAATTGTTTTGACGGAATCCTTTTTTCGGCGTTCCGTTTGTAAAGCGCGGCGTTTTTCCGTTTCCTTCAAACGATTTTCAAGGTATTGAATACGCCCGCGGATATATCGTCTATCCGTTTCCAACTGTGTTTCACCAGGACCGCGCGTACCAACGCCACCGCCGAGCCTTGATAACGCCTCGCCTTTGCCTTTTAATCGGGGATAAATGTATTTTAGCTGCGCTAATTCAACCTGCAGCTTGCCTTCGCTCGTCCGCGCGTTTTTTGCGAAAATATCCAAAATAAGGGTGGTGCGGTCGATTACCTTACGATCGTCTAACGCTGCGGAAATATTAAGGGTTTGAGAAGGGGAGAGCTCACCATTAAAAAGGATGGTGATACCGTCTAACCCATCTAAACGCTCGCGCAATTCCCACAACTTACCTTCCCCAATAAAGGTTGCGGCGTTAATTTCGCGTACATTTTGGTAAATTGTACCCGCATACACAGCGCCGGCGCTTTCGATCAAGGAAACCGCTTCTTCCTGTAAAACCTTATATTTTGCCGCATTTTCACGCGTAATCGGTTGAATTATATAGATTTTTTCTAATGTAGTATCGATATTATCGTACATACTTAATCCTTTTTCTCAGAATTCGGTTGCCGCAAGGAAACCTTATCTGCGGCATCTCTGCGTTTTTCTTCGTTGATGGCGGCATAGTGTTTTTTCGTGGTATTAACATCACGATGCCCCAAAACATCCGCAACGATATAAATATCACCCGTTGCATTGTATAATCTTGTGCCGTAAGTACTCCTTAATTTATGGGGAGTTACTTTTTTAAGAGGGGCAGCAAGCTTGCTGTATTTTTTCACCAACAATTCCACGCTGCGTACATTGATACGCTTATTTTGCATAGAGAGGAAAAAGGCTTTTTCATCCGCAGGAATCTTCGGATTTTTCTTTTTTTCCTCAATATAGGTATGTAAAGCGTCTTCGACCTCTTGAGAGAGGTACAAAATAGCGCGATTGCCGCCTTTTCGGGTAACAACGAAAGAGTGCGTATTAAAGTCAAAACTGTCGTTATCTAAGCCGACCAACTCGCTAATACGGATACCTGTACCCAAGAAAAGGGTGAGAATAGCGGTGTCGCGTACGGCAGTTTTTTTGTGATAGCCTTCCGCGTGGCCAGATAAGCCGTCGCCGCTTTCCGCTACGTCGATAAGTTTTGCAACCTCATCGGAGTCCAAACGGATAATTTCCTTATCGTGGAGCTTAGGTGTGCTAACTTTAGCCGAATCGTCGCGGTCTAATTCGCCTTTATTGAAGAAATATTTGAAAAGGGCGCGAACCGCCGACAATTTTCTCGCTTTTGCCCGTTCATCGCAGGATAAATACTTACCGTTGAAACGGTAGTGAGACAAATAGCTAAGGAAATACTCGATATCGTAGTGATTAACCTTTTTTAGCTCTTCCATAGTTAATTCGGTAGGGGTAAAGTTCTTAAATTTCTTCTTACAAAGATAATCGAAGAAGATACGGAGGTCATAGGCGTATTTTAAGCGCGTTTGACAGCTTGTTCTCCCTTCAATACCGATAAAATATTGCTCGCAAAAATAGGGGAGTTGTTCTAACAGCTCCGCAATCTTGTCTAGATCTTGTATATTACGCGTTACATAGTAGTTTTCACTTTTCATAATTTTATTATAGCCGATCCCCTCGAAAATGTCAATAGGAAAATAATATTTTCCGAAAAGTTACCATGAAAATATTGTAAAAAATGCCCTAAAATAGGGGTAAAAATGAATATCCTCCGCATTGTTATCAACACGGAGGGAAATTTCCTAAATATTATGTGGAAAATTTTATCCACAATATAAGGTGACATTGTGCACAACTTTTCAATGCCCCGCAATCCCTTTGAAATAAAGGATTGTAGCCATTTTTAATAGAGTTCTATGCGGTAGGGAAGGAGAATAACTCCACAGACATATCTCTAAAACTATTCGTAAAATGCAGGTTTTACGAAAGGATATGGGTATAAAATAGAGGGGAATTGTGCATTTTTATTTTTTCGATAATTTTAACCGAATTTTTTGCGTTTAATTATTCGTTTTTTTATTTTATTTTTTTGAAAATTTCATATCCGTACGGTTTTACGACTAATTTACTTTCAAATATTTTATTTGTAATACAGCTTTGATATTTTCCGTTAAGATCTAATAATTCTTGTTTCGACGAATTATTTATATAAATATATACGGCGTTATTTTCAATTTCTCGTTTGTATAAAATTAAGCCGCCGCTTGCATACAGCGTTTCAAAATTACCATCTTTGAAGATTTGTTTGTTGGTTTGACGGATTTCACCCAGTTTCGCGTAAAAGTCAAATAATTCAACATTTTGATTTTTCCAATCAAAACAACATCTACAAAACGGGTCAATGTGACCTTCCATACCATTTTCGTCGCCGTAATACAAACAAGGAACGCCCGGCATCGTATATTGCAAAACTGCAGCCATTTTCAGCTTTTTAATGGCATCTTTTCGTTCATTTTCAGTTAAAAATGCGGATGGTAATGCCATTTCATCCTTATTTCTACAATAAATTCCGCCCAAAACGGTCAAAATTCTCGCCGTATCATGCGTACCTAAAATATTCATCAAGGAATCCAGTGTTTCTTTAGGATAATGATTGATGAGCGTGCGGATTGTACGCAATAAATCTGCGACATTTTCCGTTTTAATATATTGAATAATCGCGTCTTTCAAAGGATAATTCATCACGCTGTCCAGTTCATATCCCTGTAAATACTCACGACGCGCAGAATATGCGACCTTATTAGACGCATCTTCCCAAACTTCACCGATAATAATCGCATCGGGATTGCTTTCTTTTACCGACTTTCTAAGGCCTTTTAAGAAGAAATCGGGCAATTCGTCGGCTACATCTAAACGATAACCGCCGATTCCAAAGGCAAGCCATTTCTTCAAAACGCCATTTTCACCAAAAATAAACTCTTGATATTCGGGTGAAGCCTCATTTACTTCGGGTAAAATGTCAATTCCCCACCAGCTGCTATATTTGTTCGGAAATTCCTCAAAGGAATACCAAGAATAATACGGCGAATCCTTAGATTGATATGCGCCTACGGACGGATATTGCCCGTATTTATTAAAATAAACGCTGTTATCGCCTGTATGATTGAATACGCCGTCTAAAATCAAGCGAATTCCTTGTTCGTTCGCCGCATCAACCAAACTCTTAAACGCACTTTCATCGCCTAAAAACGGGTCAATTTTCATATAATCCGAGGTATCGTAGCGATGATTTGATGCCGCTTCAAAAATAGGATTCAAATAAATGGTGGTAATGCCCAACGACTTCAAATACGGCAATTTTGCTTGAATACCTTTCAAATTTCCGCCAAAAAAGTCGTTATTTAACACTTTTCCGCGTTCATTTGGACGAAATGATGGCAAACCACCCCAATCTTTTCGCTGCATGCGCCCTTTTATGTCTGGCATAGTTCCCTCTTTATGGAAACGATCGGGGAAAATTTGATACATAACCCCACCCTTAAACCAGTTCGGGGTTGAGTAATCGACTGAAGAAACGGTTAATTGAAAACTATTCGCCTCCTCGGACAAGTACCCCATTTCCATATCACCGCAGGAAATATTCCCCTCGTTTTCAATATAGAAACTATAATGATATAACCCGATTTCATTGATTTCAAAAGAAATAGTCCAACCAAAGTTCGTTTTTACCATGGGAAGTAACTCAATTTCTTCACCATCGCGGTTAAAACGCAAGAAAGCGTTTTGAATCGGCGCTAAACATTCTTCTAACTTGGGTGTTTTGAAATTATAATTTGGTATATAAAAACGCTTGTTCTCTAATTTTTTTAATAAAAATAGATTTAATTGTAGGGTTTGTCCCTTTTTTATCCCACCGATAATGCTTTTACAAGCGGAATCTAATGGGTTGAAATAAATTGAAATTGCCATAAAAAAGCCCTTTTATTCGCTAAAAAGCTGTAATCAAAATTACAGCTTTTTTACGATTTCTATTATATTGTGTAAAATCAAGAAGTTTATGCCCTGACTTAATCGCGCAAAGACTTCAAGTCCCAAATATTTTCCGCGTAATCACGAATACTTCTATCCGCAGCAAAATAACCTGCAGCCGCAATATTGCGCAAGGATTTTTGATTCCACAAGCGTTTATCCGTAGCGTAAAGCTTAGACATTTCTTGTTGGGTTGCAAGGTAGGATTGATAATCCGCCATACACATATAGGGATCTGCAATCGGCGAACCAGTCAAGAGATAGTTTGCGATATCGGCAAAAGATTCTCCATTGAAACCGATAATAAGCGCTTCCACTACCTTTCTCAACATAGGATCGTTGTTGTAATATACGCTCGCGGAGTAACCATTGTGCCAAATTTCAGACACTTCGTCGGCTTTTAAGCCGAAAATATAGATATTTTCATTGCCAACGTGTTCCGCCATTTCAACGTTTGCACCGTCCAAGGTACCGATGGTCAACGCGCCGTTAATCATAAACTTCATGTTACCCGTACCGCTTGCCTCTTTACCAGCAAGGGAAATTTGTTCGGAAATTTCCGATGCAGGCATCAAATATTCGGACATCGTAACATTGTAGTCTTCCATATAAACTACATTTAACTTCTCAGCAATTTTAGGGTTCTTACGGATATCTTCGGCAAGGAAACAAATCAATTTAATGATTTTCTTCGCCATATAGTAGCCTGCTGCCGCTTTTGCTGCAAAAATATAGGTCTTAGGTTGCATAGGTGCATCGGGATTTTCCTTCAAAATCAAATAATCCGAGATAATATGCAACACATTCAAGAGTTGGCGCTTGTATTCGTGCAAACGCTTTGCCTGTACGTCAAACAAGGTGTTAGGATCGATTTGAACGCCCTGCTTTTTCATTGCAAAATCCGCAAATTGCTTCTTTTTAATCGCTTTAATTTCTTCCAAACGCTTTAATACGCTTTCATCGTTTTCAAATTTCTTAAACGCCGAAAGCTTAGAGGCATCCTTTGCATAGCCTTCGCCGATGCAGTCGTTCAAAAGCGAGCAAAGTTCAGGATTGGATTGATTTAACCAACGTCTATGCGCGATACCATTCGTAACATTTGTAAACTTATTCGGCGTAAATTCATAGAAATCCTTGAAAATACTATCCTTGATAATATCGCTGTGAAGTGCAGATACGCCGTTTACATGGTGCGAGCCGTGAACGGAAAGGTTTGCCATTTTTACAATGTTATAGGACATAATTGCCATACGGGAAATCTTATCCCATTGACCGGGATAACGCGCCCACAATTCTTCGCATTGACGGCGGTTGATTTCTTTCAAAATCATATAGATACGAGGCAATCTTCTTGCAATAAGATCTTCGGGCCAGGTTTCAAGCGCTTCCGCAAGTACCGTATGGTTGGTGTAAGCGCAAACCGAGGTCGTAATCCCCCATGCCTCATCCCAGCTCATACCGTTTTCATCGATGAGCAAACGCATCAATTCGGGGATAGCCAACGCAGGATGGGTATCGTTCAAGTGAATAGCCGCCATCTTAGGCAAAAGTTTCAAAGAGCCATATCTTCTCTTGTGGTCAGCAAGAATGTTTTGCAAGGATGCAGAAACAAGGAAATATTGCTGTTTCAAACGCAAAGATTTACCTTCTACATGATTATCGGCAGGATACAAAACTTTGGAAATCAATTCCGCTTCGTTATCGTCCTTCATAACAGACGCGTAATCGCCTTGCGAGAAGAGCTTCATGTCGAAGTTTTGTACACTTTTTGCCTTCCAAAGACGAAGTACGGATACCGCTTGGCTGTCGTAACCAGAAACCATCATATCGTATGCAACTGCTTGAATTTCTTTCGCGTCGCGGTAAATAGTTTCTAAACCATGTTCCGTCCACTTTTCTTCAACATAACCGTCAAATTTAATGGTGAAAATCTTATCGCTTCTTTGCGTCAACCAAACTTCACCGCCCGGCAACCAAACATCGGGCAATTCCGTCTGCCAACCATCTACGATTTTTTGCTTGAAAAGACCGTAATCGTAACGAATAGAGAAACCCATTGCAGGATAATCTTGCGTAGCAAGACCGTCCATAAAGCAAGCCGCCAAACGACCAAGACCGCCGTTACCCAGGCCTGCATCGGGTTCTAATTCGTACAATTCTTCTAGCGTTACATCATACTCTTTCAATGCTTCCTTGTACACATCTACAAGGCCAAGGTTGAAGATGCTGTTTTTCAAGGAACGCCCCATCAAGAATTCCATGCAAAGATAATAAACGCGCTTTGCTTTAGCTGCTTTTTGCTTTTGGTGGAATGCCTGACGCTTTTCAAGCATAATGTCGCGGATGCTCATAACGACCGCTTTATAAAGCTGGTCTTTACGCGCTTCCGACGGCGCAACGCCGAAGTAGCGAGATAGCTTGCCATTGATTAGTTCTTTAGCCTCTCTCTCCGTGAATTGTTCTTTTTTCATATTCTATTCTCCTAAAAAGTTTTATCTAAGGTGATGTGATACGGTTATACCGTTACGGTTTCTTCATACAATTTTTTGTAATCTTCCGCAGAACGCGACCATGAGAAATCGGTGGTAGCCGCCTTCTTCATTAAGGCTTTCCATTCTTCTTCCTTTTTATACGCGTCCATTGCTTCGTGCAATACATACAACATATCATAAGGATTGCAAGATGCGAAGGTAAAACCATTGCCGCCGTTACCATAAGGCTTGATGCTGTCATACAAACCGCCTGTCTCTCTCACAACAGGTATCGTTGCATAACGGGAAGCAATCATTTGCGACAAACCGCAAGGTTCGCTAACGGAAGGCATCAAGAAGATATCCGCGCCCGAGTAAATCTTTCTCGAAAGATCCCCGTTGAATGCGATATTGATGGACGCCTTGCTTTCATAGCGACGGCCAAGATCGCGGAAGTAATTTTCGTAAGCCGTATCCCCTGTGCCGAGCAATACAAATTGCACATCTTCATGTAAAATGTCCTCAGCTACGGTTTTTACAAGCTCCAACCCCTTATGGGAAACTAAGCGAGTAATCATAGCAATCATCGGTACATCTTTCACGGGCAAACCAAGCATTTTTTGCAATTCGGTTTTACAAATCTTCTTATTGCTTAAATCTTCAGGGCTAAACGGAGCAAACAAAGCCGTATCCTTTGTGGGATTGTACGAATCTATATCAATACCGTTCAAAATACCCGTCAATTTGAAGGCATTTTTCGCAATAATTTCTTGTAAACCATGCGCGTATTGTGCAGTTTTGATTTCATTGGCATAAGTAGGACTAACAGTGGAGAATTTTTCCGAACATTCAATTGCACCCTTCATAAGGTTGATGCAACCGTTGTATTCTAACAGGTAACCGTCCTTCTTATCAATACCAAACAAGTCTTCCAAGATATCCAAAGCGTATTTGCCTTGGTATTCAATATTGTGAATGGTAAACAATGCGCGAATAAATTGATATTCGGGGCGTTTGCAATAAATCGTTTTAAGGTAAATCGCCGCAAGCGCCGTTTGCCAGTCGTGACAATGCAATACATCGGGATAGAAATCGATAAACGGTAAAAATTCCATTACCGAGCGCGAGAAAAATGCAAATCTTTCCCCATCATCAAAATATCCATAGCAGCCAGGACGCTTGAAATATTGCTCATTATCAATAAAATAATAGGTAACCCCGTTTTCTACGCAGGTAAATACCCCACAATATTGATTACGCCAGGCAAGCTGCACGAAAATATTGCCCAAGAAAGACATTTTTCTTCTATATTCGGGTTTAATGTCCGAGTATAACGGTAAAACGACACGAATATCATACGCAGGATCTTTTGCAAGCGCTTGAGGTAAAGAGCCGATAACATCTGCTAAGCCCCCTGTTGCGATAAAAGGTCTTGCTTCGGATGCCACAAATAAAATTTTACGCTTTGTTGCAATTTGAGGCTCAACCATCATATTTTTTGTAGGATAAGCTACGGTTTGCGTATCTTTTACTACGATTTTTTTCACCTTAACGCCCGTTTTTTTCGTGTTTTCGTTTTCTACCATACAAATTCTCCTTTCCCTGTTATAGTATGTCACGCATAAGACCTATGCGAAACATAGGTCTTATGCGTAATTTGCTTCAATTCTTATAATCTTGTTCCTTTTTGAATGAAATAAGGCAATTCGTTGCAACCGCTTAAGGTTTTTCTATCGCTAATAACGACATTCTTATCCGTAATTACGCAATCCAACGAGGTGTTTTCACCGATGATATTGTCCTGCATGATAATCGAACTTTTAACAACAGCGCCCTTCCCTACCTTAACGCCACGGAAAAGGATGGAATTTTCAACCACGCCTTCAATTACGCAACCGTCGGAAATCAAAGAGTTTTTTACAACGGCATTTTCACCATATTTAGAAGGTGCGCTATCGCGTACTTTCGTGTAAATATCGCGCGCGCCGAACAATTCATCGCGTACATCCTTTTCAAGCAATTCCATATTGTGCTTGAAATAAGCCGCCATCGAGTCGATGCCGCCGTAATAACCTTGGAAGTCATAGCGATATACCTTCAAGCTTTGAAGTTGTTTAATCAAGATATCGCTTTCAAAGCTCGTGTAACCGTGAGTAACCGATTCTTCGATAATATTCAAAAGGAATTGACGGTTAATAACCATTACATTGATAAAGATATCCGCTTTTGCGCCTTCCCCAAGGTGAGGCGTATGCTTGATTTCGCAAACACGACCGCTTTCTTCCGCATCTATAACAAGGAAATCGGAACGTTTTGCTACTTTACCATGCTTTGTAACCAAAGTAATGTCTGCATTCTTCGATTCGTGGAATTCAACGATATCTGCGATATCGAACTTTGCAATACCGTCGCAATCGGTCAATACAACATATTTTTCATTTCTACGACCTAAGAAACCCGTTAAACTGCAAAGTGCTTCCAAACGGGTTGTATATAATTTATCGTGTCTTTCAGAGAAAGGAGGCAACAAAATCAAGCCGCCGTCTTTTCTTGCCAAATCCCAATCCTTACCGCTTCCGATATGGTCAATCAAGGAACGGTAGTTGTTGCTGGTCATCAAACCAACGGTCGTAATGCCCGAATTTACCATATTCGACAAGGCAAAGTCGATAACACGGTATCTTCCGCCGAACGGAATGGATGCCATCGTTCTTCTACGAACAAGTTCGGGTACATTTTCTTCATGCAAATTTGTAAAAATAACACCAATAGCAGTTTTAGCCATAACTTTCCCCTCCTTATTCCGTAATATCTTTTTCGTGTTTTTGACCTTCGCTTACGGTTACGCCGTCCGCAACGGTAAGACCTCTGCCGAGTACCACGATTTCTGCTTGGGGATCTTTCGCTACCCCGATGGTTGCATTGTTACCAATCGTAACATTTTCATCGATGATGGAGTAGGAAACGGTTGCGCCTGCACCAACTACGCTGTTTGCTAAGATAACCGCATCTTTAACAACTGCACCCTCTTCTACAATAACGTTGCTGCCAAGGATGGAATTTTCAACCGTACCGTAGATTTCGCAACCAAGCGCAATCATCGAGTTCTTTACGATACCGCCTTTACCGATATGTTCAGGGGGCGCAAGCGGGTTTCTAGATTGAATTTTCCACGATTTATCGCCAACATCAAATTCAGGAGCTTCGCCCAAAAGGTCCATATTTGCCTGCCACAAGGAAGCAACCGTACCAACGTCTTTCCAGTAACCGTCAAATTGATAGGAGTACATCTTTTCCCCTGCGTTCAACATTGCAGGCAATACATCCTTACCAAAGTCTTTGGAGGAATTCGGGTTTGCATCATCCGCTTCCAAATAGCTAAATAATTTTTCAGCCTTAAAAATATAGATACCCATAGATGCAAGTGTGCTCTTAGGTACTTTGGGTTTTTCCTCGAATTGATAAATCGAACCGTCGGGATTTGTGTTGAGGATACCAAATCTTGAAGCTTCGCTCAAAGGCACGTTGATTGCCGCAATCGTACAATCCGCCCCCGTTTGTTTATGCGCCTTCAACATTGCCGCATAGTCCATCTTATAGATATGGTCACCAGACAAAATCAAAACATATTCGGGGTTATACATCTTCATAAAGTTGAGGTTTTGGTAAATTGCATTTGCCGTACCTTCATACCACGAAGAACGTGCCTTTGCTTGATAAGGCGAAAGAATATGTACGCCGCCGTAGTTTCTGTCAAGATCCCACGGTTGGCCGTTTCCGATATATTCATTCAAAATCAAGGGTTGATACTGTGTTAATACACCTACGGTATCAATACCAGAGTTGATGCAGTTGGATAACGGGAAATCGATGATGCGATATTTTGCCCCGAAAGCAACAGCAGGTTTTGCGATGTTTGTGGTCAACGCGTACAGTCTGCTACCCTGTCCGCCTGCTAATAGCATGGCCACGCACTCTTTTTTTCTTTGCATAGAGAAAGCCCCCTTAATGTTAATTTATTTTCTTCAAATAAACGCAAGACAGCTTAGGCATATCGAAACCAATCGATTGCTCTTTGCCGTGGCTTGGCGTTTTTTCCGTGTAGTAAATGTGCTTTTTGCAAGCACCGCTGCCGCCGTATCGGGTAGAATCGCTATTATAAATAACGCGATACTTTCCTTTCGGCAACCCCAGGCGATAATTGTAATAATCAGATCCCGAGAAATTGATCATTACGACAACGGTTTCCCCGTCTTTCGCCGTTCTTTGATATGCGAGGAAATTTCTATCCCCGTCATCCGCCGCTAACCATTCAAAGCCCTCCCAAGAATCTTCAATTTCATAAAGGGCAGGCGTATTTTTATAGAGTAAATTAAGCTCTTTAACGGCCGTGGTAAACTTTTCGTGCATCGGGTAATCAAGTAAGAAGTACTCAATCCCCTCTTTATAATTCCATTCCTTAAATTGTCCGATTTCCGTCCCCATAAAGTTCAACTTCTTACCGGGATGCGACATCATATATCCCAAAAAAGCCTTTACTCCTGCGAACTTTTCTTCGTACGAGCCGGGCATCTTGCCGATAAGCGAGCATTTACCGTGCACCACTTCATCGTGGGAAATAGGCAACACATAATTTTCCGAAAATGCGTACATCATCGAGAAAGTTAATTTATTATGGTGATATTGACGGTGAATGGGATCTTCTTCGATATAGTCGAGAACATCATTCATCCAGCCCATATTCCACTTGAAATTAAACCCAAGGCCCCCCATACTTGTCGGCTTTGTAATCATATGCCACGAGGTTGATTCTTCCGCAATCATTAAAGCCTTAGGGAAGAATTGAAAAACAGCTTCATTTAAGCGGCGAAGTAATGCCACCGCCTCAAGATTTTTATTTTCACCGTAAATATTCGGCACCCATTCGCCGGGTTTTTTATCATAATCAAGGTAAAGCATAGACGCTACCGCATCCACGCGTAAACCGTCAACATGGAATTTTTCAAAGAAGAAAATAGCGCTAGAGATTAAGAAGGAAATAACTTCGTTTCGACCATAATCAAAACAACGAGTCCCCCATCCGCGGTTTTCCATACGATCCCATTGAGAGGCTTCGTATAAAGGTTTGCCGTCAAACTCGTACAAGCCAAAAGTGTCCTTAGGGAAATGCGCGGGCACCCAATCTAAGATTACGCCGATTCCTGCGCGGTGAAACGCATCAACAAGATACATAAAATCGTGAGGCGTTCCCAAGCGAGAGGTAATAGCATAATAGCCCGTCACTTGATATCCCCACGATCCATCAAAGGGATGCTCGGTAACAGGCATAAATTCTACATGAGTGTAGCCCATTTTTACAACATAAGGCACTAACTCGCTTGCCAATTCGCGGTAGGTTAAATAATTGCCGTCCTCATGCTTTTTCCAAGATAAAAGATTTACCTCAAAAACATTCATAGGCTCGCTGTAAATATTGCTATGCTTACGCTTGTCCAAATATGCCTTATCCGTCCATTTATAACCGTTTAAGTCAAACAGTTTAGACGCGTTGAATGAGGTTGTTCCAGGCGTTTCCGCATGAAAGGCATACGGGTCAGCTTTATAGAGTTTTCTATCGTCGTTGGTAACAATGCAGAATTTATAAGTGTCAAAATTCTTAAGGCCGGGGATAAACAATTCAAAGGTTTCCCCGTCAACCATACGCTTCATCAGGTGGGAATTTTCGTCCCAATTATTAAATTCCCCAATTACCGAAACCTGTTTAGCACGAGGCGCCCACACACGAAAAACAAAGCCGCGCCGTCTATCGCAAATAGCAGGATGAGCCCCCATCAATTCATAGGTTTTGAAATTTTCACCATGATGAAATAAATGCAAGGGCAAATCGGTTTGACAAAGACTCATAAAATCCTCCAACATTGTATTATCCAAAAAAAGATATATACTATATCAGTATATACAATTATACTACATTATTTCATCTTTTTCAAGAGTATTTCGCAAAAAAGTTTCCTTATTTTTCATTTTTTTTGTAAAAATATTAAAGAAAAGCGATATAACTACGCTACACATAGCAATTATGCGTAACAAAACAATACTACTATGCTACGCATAGGTTATATGATAGACATAATATTGCCTAATATTTCTTTATTTTTGGCTATTTGTAGAATAGGCATACTACTTTGTATAATAAAACGACCACTTCTCCCCTATTTTAACCAACGGGGAAATGGTCGTTAAATGCGCCTATTTTATTGTTTCACGAATATTGTTTCACAAATGGCTTATGAGTTCTAAGATTTCTCTTTTTAATTCCTCTTTCGATTTATTATTAAAGATAATTTTTGTATTGCAATTTTTTAATCGTTTTTGTCCTTCTTCACTTTCTCCGTCAAATTGACTGCCAATTCGTTTTTTAGCTTCATCAATGGAAATTCCATCGCGTTGTAAAATTGCGGCGATTCTTTGATCTTTTTCTCGGGTGATATAAATTACCTTATCAAATAAATTTTCAAAATTCCCTTCGAAGAGTAATGGGACTTCGGCAAAGGCAATATCACTTTCAGCCTCTTTCATATTCCGCAAGAGCAAATCCATAATCAACGGATGTGCCAAGCTGTTCAATTGCCTGCGCTTTTCCTCATCGTTAAATACAATTTCGCTTAATTTCGCTCGATCAATTTGGCCTGCGGTTATGGCAATTGGAAATAGTTTTTCTATTTTTTTAATATATTCCTTTGAGGTAATCACCTGTTTATACAACTCATCGCAGGAAAATACAGGATATTTTTCTTCGCGTAAAAATTGCAATGCGAGTGATTTTCCGCTGCCTATCCCTCCTGTGATTGCTACATGTATTTTTGCCATAACTCTCCTTATGTTTCACAAATATTGTTTCATGTAGTATTATTGTGAAACTAAAATTGTGAAACACTAATTTTATTTTGTTAAATACCAGTTTTCACCCACGCCTACTTCAACGGTAAGCGGAACGGCCATTTTAACGGCATTTTCCATTTCATTCTTTAAGATTTCCGAAACAGCCTCTTGTTCATCCTTCGGGCAATCGATAACCAACTCGTCGTGGACCTGTAAAACAAGCTTTGCTTTGTATCCGCCCTTTTTTAAGAATTTTACAACATTGATCATGGCGATTTTTATGATATCTGCGCTTGAGCCCTGTAAAGGCATATTCATCGCCGCGCGCTCCCCAAACGAACGCACATTACGGTTAGCTGATTTTAGCTCATTTATGATACGTCTACGACCTAATAAGGTGCAAATATACCCGTCGCGGGTCGCATCTTCAACATTCTTTTGCATATATTCCTTGACGTCGGAATAGGTTTCAAAATAACGATCGATATATTCCTGTGCCTTTCTTGCGCCAATGTTTAAGTCATTCCCTAATCCAAACGCGCTAATGCCGTAGATGATACCAAAATTTACCGCTTTCGCATCACGGCGCATTTCGGGTGTGACTGCATCAAGCGGAACGTTGAACACCTGTGCTGCGGTCGTTGCGTGAATATCTTTTTCTTTGCAATACGCCTCGATTAATTCCTTGCAACCCGAGAAATTTGCCAACAAACGCAATTCAATCTGCGAATAATCCGCATCTACCAACACATTCCCTTCACTTGCGGTAAAGAGTTTACGCAATTCCCTGCCCTCTTCGGTGCGAATGGGAATATTTTGCAAGTTGGGATTCATGCTCGAAAGACGCCCCGTTTGCGTGTTAATTTGGCTATAAGTCGTATGCACTTTTCCCGACTTAATCAACGGTTTAATACCTTCGATATAGGTCGAATTTATCTTTTGTATTTTGCGGTAACGGAGCAAATGTCGCACAATTTCGTGTGTATCGACATATTTCTCCAACTCTTCCGCCGTTGTTTTGTAATTTTTGCTTTCTTTGGTTTTCTTTGCCCCCGAAGCAATTTTCAATTTTTCAAACAAGATTTTACCAAGTTGTTGGGTAGAATTTACGTTAAACCGTTCGCCAGCCAACTCGTAAATTTTTTCCACCAACCCATTGATTTCCGAATTATAGCGTTGCGAAAGCGTGTTCAATGTTGTCATATCTACGCAAATACCCTCGCTTTCCATACCAAATAACACAGAAACAAGTGGCAATTCTACATCATAATACAACTTCTTTTCTTCGGACTTCAAGGCGCTTAAATAATGCTTGTAAAGCCAGTAAAGTCCGTACGCCTTTAACTTTTCGGGCAAGGAAAAGTAATTGATACAAAAATCCAAATCATCCGAATTGCTCAACCCATCGGCAACACATTTCAGGATGCTCACATCTTCATATTCACCGTTAAACGCGATGGAAAAATCCTTCAAACGGTGCATCATATCTTTCACATTGTAAGCAATAATCTTGCGATTTTCCGTGAAAATTGTCCTTAAAACGGGCTCTAATTCATATTCATATACGCCAACATCCAACAAGCCTGTTTTGATAGGCAAAAGATATTCCTTCAAAGTCCCTTTCACGATCGGCAACACGCGCAACACGCTGTCCGTCCAATGGATGGCAAGCTGTTTGATATGGATATCGCTTACCACGCTTAACAGCGCAAAGGTGGAATCTATCAATACCTCTTCCACCGATTCCGTTTCTTCGGCTACGTCACTATTCGTTACCTGGGGTACAGCTTCTTCCTTTGTTTCGGTGAAAATCTTTTGCGAGAGCAGGCTCTTAAATTCCAACTCTGCAAACTTTTCTTTTACTGTATGATTAAATGGCATTTTGATAACGCATTCGCTCAATGTAATATCCAAAGGCACATTCAAATCGATAGTTGCCAGCGTTTTAGAGAAATATGCCGAATCCTTCCCTTCGGACAATTTCTTGTGTAATGCCCCTGTGATTTCATCAAGATTTGCATAAATACCGTCTAAATCGTGATATTTTTCCAATAACCCCATTGCGGATTTTTCCCCAACGCCTGCAATACCGGGGATATTATCCGATTTATCCCCCATCAACGCCTTTTGCTCGATAATTTGCAAGGGATCTAACCCGATTTCATCCTTAAAGTTCTCGCTCGACAACTCCAAAAGGTCGCTTACGCCCTTACGAGTATAACAAACATTTACTTTATCGCTAACAAGCTGGTAAGAGTCACGATCCCCTGTATATACATAGGAATGAACATCAAATTTACGGGAAAGCGTACCGATAATATCGTCCGCCTCATAACCGGGCAATTCGCAAATACGAATACCCATCATACGCAAAACATCCTTCAAAATGGGCATTTGCACGGCAAGTTCATCAGGCATAGATTTACGTCCAGCCTTATAATCATCGTACATTTTATGGCGGAAAGTCGGCGCTTTAACATCAAACGCAACCGCCATATACGAAGGCTTTTTATCGGAGATAATTTTCAATATCAATTTGATAAAGCCAAAAATCCCGTTGGTGGGTAAACCGTCTTTCGTGGTAAAAACGGGTGTTGCATAATATGCCCTATTCAACAAACTATTACCGTCAATCAATACGAATTTTTCCATAATACTAATATCCTTGCCATTTTCTATATCTATTTTACCACGAATTAAAAAAAATCGCAAGGGAATTTTGTAAAAACTTACGAAATCCAATGCGATAGCCGTGTTCTTGATTGCCCCATCCTCAATATTTTCTTCATTGTAGAAATAAAAAAGAAAGGACACCTTATTAGGTATCCTTTCTTTTTGGTGCCGAAGGTGGGACTTGAACCCACACGGTATCACTACCAACGGATTTTGAGTCCGTCGCGTCTGCCATTCCACCACTTCGGCGGCTCACTCATAAAGCTTATTTATTATAATTCAATTTTCTAAAAAAAGCAAGCGTTTTACAGCGGTTTTTTTATATTTTTTCAATCTTTTTTTATTTTTTTCTTGAATATTATGAAAGAATAGTCCCATCAAATAAATCGGCGCGGTAAGTATTACCCTACCGCGCCGCTATCATTTCATTATTTCAAGATTTCCGCTACGATTTTGCCCATTTCATCAAAGCTGTGCTCCATTTCACTAGCAAGACGGATTTGGGTACGAGCGCGTACCAAGTTATGTTCGGGATATTTCGTGCCGAAATAGGTATCCCCTGCAAGGTAATCGCCCAAGAAACGCATACCGCATTCAATCGTCATCAAATATGCGCCATAAGGCAACAATTCCGCTTCGTATGCCGTAATACTGTCTTTTACAGCCGCGCAATAGCCCTCTGCATAGGCACGGAACAATTCGATGTCAAAATGTACCTTATCAAGGTCTTTTTCGTCCTCTGCCGCAGTAGAAGCGCCAAAACGGATAGAATCGCCAAAGTCGAACAGCATCGAACCAGGCATAATCGTATCTAAGTCGATTACCGCGCGCGCCAACCCCGTTTCCGCATCCATCAAGATATTGTTGAGCTTCGTATCGTTGTGGGTAACGCGCAAGGGTAATTTACCGCTTGCAAGTCCTTCCATTGCTTTACCATAGCTATCTTCGTGAGAAAGCACAAAATCAATTTCGGGTTGGCAGGTCTTTGCTCTATCGCAAACATCGGCAACCAAAGATGCCTTAAAATCGGCAAAACGCTTCGGGGTGTCATGGAAGCGTTTAATCGTTTCCGTCAATTTAGACGCATCAAATTCCGCAAGGTAGTTTTGAAACTCGCCAAACGCTTTACCAGAATTTTTGAAGATTTCCTTATCCGTTACTTTTTGGTAGGTAACCGTGTTTTCGATAAAGTCATATACGCGGTAGCATTCTTCCCCTTTCAAATAGCAATCCCCTGCTTTCGTAGGGATAACATTCAAGGTTTCAATGCCGCGTGCGGTTAAATGCTCGGTTACGCCGCAAATATTGTCCATAAGCCCATCAGGGTTATTGAATACGCGTGTGTTCATTTTTTGCATGATATAACGCTTTTCCGTCGTTGTTACAAGCAAGGTAAGGTTGATATGGCCTTCGCCGTAAGGTTCGATATTCGTTACTTCGCCCACCAAACAAAATTGCTCCGCAACGCCTTTATATAATTGCATATATTCGTTCATATATACCACTCCTACATTTTTCTTCTATTATATCGCGGGTTTAATGAAATTACAATAGAAATTATTTCTAAAAATTGTGGTATTCTTTCGCGGATAATCCTGTAAAAATATTTCAAAAATAGTTTACAAAGGCGGATTAGTTTGTTATAATGGTGTTATGGAACAAAAAACGCAAAAGAAAAAATTTTATATGCACAAAATTTCTAACCTTTTGAATGTGCAAAAGATTGCAACAATTCACTACCAAGCGTTAGAAAAAAATTATGTATTCCCCGAGGAAGTGCACGATTTTTGGGAAATCAATTACGCGGACAAGGAAAATGTTTTTATCGGTATTGATGGGAAGAAAATCGAGTTAAAACAAGGCGAAATGCTATTCATAAAGCCTAATCAACCGCATTTTACGGAAAGTGGCAATAAGGAGCCGAACTTGTTTATTATTTCCTTCTCCTGCCGCTCGGAGTCGATGAATTTCTTTGCGGATAAAAAGCTGATCGTACCCGAAAATTACCGCTATCTTTTACAAAATATTATGTCCGAGGCAGCGGCAACCTTCGACCTGCCCGATTTTGACCCGAACCTTAATGTGTTAAAGTTAAAAGAAAACCCTAACCTTGGCGGCGAGCAAATCATTAAAAACCATTTGGAAACCCTATTGATTTACTTGTTAAGAACGGCGGAAAAGCGTGAGGCATCGCAGGAATTTTTCGTGTCGAAAATAGCCGACTCCACCGAACTGCAGGACGAAATTGTCCGCATTTTAACATCGAAGGTATATGGGCGTTTTCAACTTAGTGATTTAAGTGCGGAATTGCATTACGGTACGACCCGACTTTGCACCTTTTTCCGTGAAAAGACGGGCAAAACCATCTATCAAACCTATCTTAAATTAAAGCTTGACGAGGCGAAAAAATTGATACGAAAGAAATACTCTTTCGCGGATATCACTGACCTACTTTGTTTTGATTCTATTTCCACCTTCGCCTTTGTTTTCAAAAAGCATGTGGGCATGAGCCCAAGCGAATATCGTAATAGTATAAAATAAAAGGACCGAATTTCGGTCCTTTTTCCTTTATTTTTGAACAACCTGCCCATTTTCAATATGCAATATTTTATCCGCAATTTCAAGCGCTTTCGGGCGGTGGGTAACCAACAAGCAGGTCTTATTTTTAAGTCCTGCGATGTTTTCAATCAAGCGTTTTTCCGTATCTGCATCCAACGCGCTGGTTGCTTCGTCCAAGAGTAGAATTGGACGGTTGGACAACAATGCTCTTGCTACGGCAAGGCGTTGTAATTGTCCTTCGGACAAGCCTTCGCCGCCTTCCGATAATACGGTGTCAAGCCCTTGAGGTAATTCTAAAACAAACTCCGCGCAGGCCGTTTTCAAGGCGGAAATCATTTTTCCCTTTAACACGCATTCATCTGTTTCGTTGGAAAAGAAGGCAAGGTTTTCATAAATCGTACCCGAGAACAAGAAATTTCCCTGCGGAACATAGGCAAACAGCCCTCGTTCCTGTGCTGTAAGCGTTTTTACGCCCTCTTGCAAGTGTAATACGATTTCACCCGAAGTGGGTTGATATACCTGTAACAACAGCTTGAAAATCGTAGATTTTCCTGCGCCCGAAGGGCCTGTCAAACAAATGATTTCCCCTTTATTTACGCTTGCTGTCATATTGGTCAAAACGCTTTCGCGACCGTATGAAAAGGCAAGCTTTTCAAAGGAAAGCCCTGTAACTTGGTCGTACAAATCGGTGCAATTTCCTTCTTTTTGCGTATTTTCCGTGGTGATATTTTCAATATCCGCCAAGCGTTCGCCGCTTGCAATACGCGCATAATAGGCAGGTGGAATGGTCGAGAAGGAAGAAAGCGGCGTTTGTAACTGCATCAACAATAAGACAGCCGATAAAATTGAGCCGTAGTCCGTATTACCATTTAACACGCTAACACTACACCACACAACCGCAAAAATCAACCCGAAATTGCTTAACAAGGAAAAAATACCGTTCATTCCTGCGCGTAACGCGTTGCGTTTCATACGCATTTCGTAATAATTTTGGGCAAATGCATCCGCTTTTTGAGTACTTTTACCTTCCGCACTGTAAGCTTTTAAGGTAAGCAGGGAAGAAATGCTTTCTTGCATATAGGCGCGTGAAGCACCGTCCGCGGCAATAACCTCTTTGTGCTGTTTTTTCAAATGTTTTCTAAAAAACATCGTAACCCCAGCAAAGGCGCCGCCTGCTAATATGTAAATCCCCGTAAACAATGGATCAATGGTTAACAATGCGGCAATGGCGCCGAAACATTGAATAATCATCCCCATCACCGCAGGCAACAAGTTAACGGAATAGGTTGATACCTCATTGATATCGGTGGTTAAACGAGTAATCAAATCGCCGCTGTGATATTGCTGCACCGCCGAATAATCAGAGCGTAAAATTTTACTATATAAACGGGTTCGCAGCCCTGCCGTCATCTTTGCATTGATTTTTTCCGTGCAATAGTTACGCATAACATTTAAGAAAATTTTGAGAAGTAAAAATGCTAGCAGCAGCCCTGCAAACAGCCATAATTTATCCGTTTCCTTATCGGACGCGCTGTTGATAAGATAACGCACCGTATATGCAAACAAAATGGAAAAAGCCGTTGTAAAAACGGCAAGGCAGGTTAAAAACAGGATAGACGCGCGGTAAGGGCGAGTTTCCTTCTTTAACCAAATTTTTCCTTTTTCGGTTGCTTTTTCTTTCATCATTACTTGCTTTTTTTTCTCCATTTATGCGCGAAAAGTACGCGCTTTGCGCCATTTCTGCATCTTGCCTTGAACATAACAAAGAAACGGCGAAATTTATATGTTTTTAAGCGTTTTTCTGCGTATTTTATATACTTTTCATCAATACAGTAGAAATGTTTTCCCTTGCGAAAAAATTCCGTCAATACACCGATAACGGCGGATTCGGGTACATTTTCATCTGCATAGCAGTTATCCCCGCGAATAATATATCCCCCTTCAATCGGTTTAAGGACGCGATGTAAAACATACGCTTCGCCGCGACGGTATAAAGCAACATCTAAACGCTGTAAGCGTCCCGTTTTTGCCTTTACTACAATGGTATCACGGCGATTTTTTAGCATGGGCAACATACTAACGCCAACCGTTGGGCCGATATATTTTCCGTGGGTTAACAATACCTCTTCAATTGTTTGTTTTTCAACCTGTTCCATCATTCGGCAAAACCGTTTTCTTGAATGGTGTTCATAAACTTTTGCACATCTAAGCGCGCTCTTTCTTCGTCGACCTCATACTCCGCACGCAAAGCAGCAACGCCTTCTTCTAAAGTGTGGTCTTCTGTAAAAAATTTCCACATAAACGCGCCCGTATCGTTGAGGTTAATCATACCATGAAAAACTTTACTCATCGCGCCAACGGGCACAACTACATTTTCACCGCCAACCACGCGAAGGACAAAACCTTTTTTAATCTTCATATCTATACCTCTTAAAGCGTTTGTTCTCGTTCGTCAAACGACAAGCCTGTCATCACCTCAAACGAAAGCTTCGTCGCTTCTCTTGAAATATCACATTTTAATAAATATGCAGGGGTGCTTGCAATCAATTTATCCGCGAGTTCCAAGGTTGCCACAACCCCTTCCTCCGATTCGGGCAAAAGAATTTGTCCAAACAATCGCGTAGAAACTTCCGACGGGGTAAGTTTACGGATGGAATTTTCTTTTGCCTGTTCTAAAAAGCATAAACCGCAAAGGGGCGCGGATGCACGCATCCCCCACGATTCTTTACCGCGCCAAGGCGTACCGTGGACAAGGAAACCGTCCCCAACATACTCCAAAATGGGTTTATCACCGTTAATCATCCTCGGCGTACCTAAATATTTTTTCCAAAGCTTGCTATGTGTGGATTTTCCCGTACCGCTTCGGCCTAAAAAAGCATAACCATTTCCTTCGTATTCTAACACCGCACAATGTAAAAGCATACGGTTTAATACGGGAATTTGGGTGCATAAACTACGATAAAGGCAAATGTTTTCAATATATCCGTCCGAAAATTCGTCAGATAAAGCCCTTTCTGCCGCAAATTCTTCCTCTGTAACCCTTGCAACGATATCTACCTTGGATACTTGATCCTCGGAAAGATACTCGTGGCAAAACTTCGTGGTGAAATCGTAGCGATTTTCAATTTTTACGCGAAGCCCTGCAATTTCGTAAATCATAAATTAGTAGTTATTTGTCCATTCATCGTCGTCTTCGATTGAGGTTGAAGGCGTCTTGGGTGTATCACCACCCATATCTTTGCAGGCAACCAAAATGCCGCAGGTCAATAATGCAATTGTACAACAAATAAGCGAGATGATAACCACCAATTGCGCTGTATTTTTCTTCATAATGTTTTCCTTTATACACGAACATTGCCCTGTTCGCCAAGCAAATCAAGATGCTTATTCAAAATAGGGGCAATTTCTTCTTCAATAAATTCTACTGTTTGCGAAGGAGCTCTACCGATAAACTTCTTCGCATCCAAAATATCGTCCAAATGATCCCAAACAGGACGGAACATTTCATCCTGCTTGATAAGGTCGATGAGGTTGTTTTCTCCCCCTTCCACCTTTACATTTCTTCCTGCCTCCATAGAAAGCACGCGGATGCGTTCGTGCAAGTCTTGACGGTTACCGCCAGCCTTTACACATTCCATCATAATATTTTCCGTTGCCATAAAAGGAAGTTCTGCGCGAACATGCTTTGCGATTACCTTTTCATACACAACGAGATTATCCGCAACATTCATGTAAATATTCAAAATTGCATCTACGGACATAAATGCCTGCGCATTTACAATACGACGGTTTGCCGAATCATCCAACGTTCTTTCAAACCATTGCGTAGAAGCGGTCAAGGCGCTGTTCATAGGTAAGGAAAGCATATATCTTGCCAACGCGCCGATACGTTCGGTACGCATCGGGTTGCGCTTGTATGCCATCGCGGAAGAGCCGATTTGTTTCTTTTCAAACGGTTCTTCAATCTCTTTCATGCTTTGCAAAAGGCGAATATCGTTAGAGAATTTGTACGCGCTTTGCGCGATTTGCGAGAGTACGCACAAAATATTGTAATCTAACTTTCTAGGATAGGTTTGACCGGTAACGCCATATACCTTATCGTAGCCCATCTTTGCAACAACGCGTTTTTGTAATTCCTTTACCTTTTCATCGTCGCCGTTGAACAGCTCTAAAAAGCTTGCCTGCGTACCCGTTGTCCCCTTTACGCCACGTAATTTAATCGTTTCCTTTGCGTGCATAAGGTTTACATAGTCCATTTCCAAATCCTGCAACCAAAGGGTAGCGCGTTTACCTACCGTGGTAAGCTGAGCAGGTTGTAAATGGGTAAAACCAAGCGTAGGAACATCTTTATATTCCAACGCAAATTTCTTCAGCTTATCCATTACGTTAACGAGCTTTTTAAGGATAATATCCAACGCCTCGTCCAACATAATTGCTTCTGCGTTGCAGTTTACAAAACAGCTGGTTGCCCCCAAGTGAATGATAGGCATTGCGTTTTTGGCATACGCGCCGTAAGCGTGAACATGCGCCATAACATCGTGGCGAACTTCCCTTTCAAACTTTGCAGCCAACTCGTAATCGATATCGTCCGCATATAGCTTTAATTCGTCCACCTGTTCTTGCGTAATGTTTAACCCAAGCTCCATTTCCGATTCTGCAAGCGCAATCCACAATTTTCTCCAAAGCTTGAAACGCTTTTCATCGGAGAAGGCGTGTTGCATTTCCTTGCTTGCATAACGGGTAATTAAAGGGTTTGTATAAATGCTATAATCTACCATATTCCACCTTAAGCTTTGATAGGTTCGGCGTATTCTACGCCAAAGGTTTCCGCTGTTACGCTCTTCATCTTTTGTTCTTCGTAAGGTTTATCGTACCAGTCCGTTTTAATGTTCGCGATTTCATCAACCGTTTCCATACCTTCGATTACACGACCGAATGCCGCGTATTGGCCATCCAAATAGTCTGCATCATCGTGCATAACGAAGAATTGAGAACCAGCGGAATCGGGATGTTGCGCGCGCGCCATCGACAAAACGCCTCTTTCGTGCGCGATATCGTTTTGGGTAAAACCGTTGCCGGAGAATTCACCTTTAATGTGGTAACCAGGACCACCCGTACCTCTACCGTCGGGATCACCGCCTTGAATCATAAAACCTGCGATAACGCGGTGAAAGATAATACCGTTATAAAAACCCTTGTTTACCAAAGACAAGAAATTGTTTACGGTGTTGGGTGCCTTATCGGGGTAAAGCTCTGCCTTAAAGGTTTTGCCATTTTCCATTTCAAATGTAACGATAGGATTGCTCATAATATACTCCTCTTATTCTTCCTCGTATTTTTCAACGATAACCTTTGCTTCTTCAAAGAGTTGCAAAGAGAAATCGTCGGGATAGCCGTTTTTATAAACTACGCGGGTGATGCCTGCATTGATGATGATTTTAGCGCATATAACACAAGGTTGATGCGTACAATAAAGAGTTGCTCCGCTAACATTGATACCCGAACGCGCGGCTTGAATAATAGCGTTTTGCTCCGCGTGTACAGCAAAGCAAAGCTCGTGCTTTGTGCCACTTGCAATATTCAATTTACGGCGCAAACATTCGCCCTTTTCTTCACAGCTCTTAATGCCTGCGGGCGCACCGTTATAACCAGTCGTCAATACGCGTTTATCCTTTACAATGATTGCGCCAACGTGACGGTTTTCTTGATAACAGCTAGACCAAGTTGCCACCGTTTCCGTCAAAGCCATAAAACGTTTGTCCCATTTATTCATCGCCATAAAAACACTCCTCCTTTTACAGCTATACATACCTCTTAAATTATAGCATATATTTTGTCAAAATGCAATACTTTCAAAGGCTTTTTCGTGGTTTTCACGGCATTTTTTACCCTATATAAAAATTTTTCCTATTTTTTCCACTTTTTTGTTTGATTATCTTAAAAAAATGTTTATAATAATAGGGTAAAAATAATTGCCGAATATACTCGGCTCAATTTCGGAGGAATTTATGAATATTAAACCTTTATTCGACAAAGTTGTTATCGAAAGTGTAACGGTAGAAGAAAAGACGAAAAGCGGTTTCTTTCTTCCTACTTCCGCACAGGAAAAACCCCAAACCTGTCAAGTCGTTGCGGTTGGCCCCGGCGGTATCATTGACGGTAAGGAAGTGAAAATGCAGGTAAAGGTTGGCGATAAGGTGCTTTGCTCCAATTACGCTGGCTCTAATTTCAAAGTTGACGGTAAAGAATTTACGATTATTAAACAAAGCGACATTCTCGCAATCGTAGAAGATTGATTATAAAAGGAAGGTAGATAGATATGGCTAAACAAATTAAATACGGCGAAGACGCAAGAAAAGCCTTAGAAACAGGCGTAAATGTTTTGGCGGATACGGTAAAAATTACCCTTGGCCCTAAAGGCAGAAATGTTGTTCTCGATAAAAAATTCGGCGCTCCCCTCATCACCAACGACGGTGTTACCATCGCAAAGGAAATCGAACACAACGATCCTTTCGAAAATATGGGCGCGCAGCTTGTTAAAGAAGTTTCCACCAAGACCAACGACGTAGCTGGTGACGGTACGACGACGGCTGTTGTTTTGGCACAGGCAATCGTTCGCGAAGGATTGAAAAATCTTGCGGCAGGCGCTAACCCTATCATCTTGAAGGAAGGTATCAAAAAGGCTGTTGACGCAACGGTTGAACACCTTAAAGGTATCTCTAAAGCGGTTGAAAGCAACAAAGCAATTGAACAAACCGCATCCATTTCCGCAGGCAGCCCCGAAATTGGTAGCTTGATTGCAAAGGCAATGGAAATCGTTGGCAAGGACGGCGTTATTACCGTTGAAGAAGGCAAATCGATGAATACGGAACTTTCTACCGTAGAAGGTATGCAATTTGACCGTGGTTACGCATCCGCATACATGGTAACAAATACCGATAAGATGGAAGCAGTTATCGAAAACCCCTATATCCTTATCACCGATAAGAAGATTTCGAGCTTGCAGGAAATTTTACCCGTAATCGAACCCCTTGCACAGCAAGGCGCAAAGCTTTTGATTATTGCAGAAGACGTAGAAGGCGATGCTTTGGCTGCCCTTATCGTAAACAAATTGAAGGGTGTATTTAACTCCGTTGCTGTAAAAGCGCCCGGCTTTGGCGATAGAAGAAAAGAAATGCTCCGCGATATCGCAATTCTTACCGGCGGTGAAGTTATCTCTTCCGATTTGGGTATTGAATTTAAGGAAGTTACCCCCAACATGTTGGGTAGAGCTGCAAGTGTACGCGTTGACAAAGAAAACACCACCATCGTTGGCGGTGCAGGCGATGCAACGGCAATTAAAGAACGCATCATCTCCATCAAATCGCAAATCGCAGAAACTAAATCTGATTACGATAGAGAAAAATTGCAAGAACGTCTTGCAAAACTCGCTGGCGGCGTAGCTGTAATTAGCGTAGGTGCGGCAACGGAAGTTGAAATGAAGGAAAAGAAACTCCGTATCGACGATGCTTTGGCTGCTACGAGAGCTGCTGTTGAAGAAGGTTATGTACCTGGCGGTGGCAGCGCGCTCCTCTCTGCTGTTCCTACCGTTAAGAAGTTGGTTGCAAGCTTAAGCGGCGATGAAAAGACGGGCGCGGCAATCGTGTTGAAGGCTTTGGAAGAACCCATTAGACAAATTGCAAAGAATGCAGGCTTGGACGGCTCGGTTATCGTTGATAAAGTACTTTCCTCCAAGAAAACGAACTTTGGTTTCGACGCATTGAACAATAAATATTGCGATATGGTAGAATGCGGCATCATCGACCCTACAAAGGTAACCCGTTCCGTATTGCAAAACGCGGCATCCGTTGCGGCAACCTTGCTTACGACGGAAAGCATCGTAACCGATATCCCTACCCCTCCTGCTCCTATGGCACCTGGCGGTGGTGATATGGGCGGTATGTACTAATTTCATAAATACAATAAAAAAGGACAGGTCAGCGACCTGCCCTTTTATTTATACCATATTTTCTAAAATCAATTTATCCGCGACAAGGGCGATAAATTCGCTGTTCGTCGGTTTCTCGTTACCAAGGTAAATTCTTGCGCCGAAAATCGCGTTAATCGCATCAATACGTCCTCTGTTCCACGCGACCTCAATGGCATGACGAATGGCGCGTTCTACCTTGCTTGGCGTGGTAGAAAAGCGTTTCGCAATCGAAGGATACAGTTCTTTTGTTACGCTATTGATAATGTACGGATGCTCTATCGTCATTTTTATCCCTTCACGCAAATATGCGTAGCCTTTTATATGGGGAGGAATGCCGATAGATATGAAAATTTCACTGATTTTTTCTTCAATCGTAATGGGTTTACGCTTACTAAGCGCAGAATCCTTGCTGACGGAAGATTTTTCCTTTGCAAGCTCGCGTATGCGCTCCATAGCCGTCGCAACCGAAAATGGTTTGCCAAGATAATAGGATGCACCTTCCGACATTGCGCGTTCAATTAACGCGTCGTTAGGAATACCCATTGCGATAATCTTCGCATCAACCCAAGTCTTTTTCACTATACGAATTACACCGCAACCATCCGTACCCTTCAAAATCATCCCTACGATAACGAAATCGGGTTTCAAGGATAAAATTTGTTTAATACCCTCATCTCCGTCATCACCTGCATATACAACATTGAAATCTCGTTCCTCTGCCATTGCATCCTTTAACTGGGATAATACCGCCATGTTTGATTCAAGCAAAATTACTGTGTTCGCTCTCATAATAGTTCACCTCTTTTTTTGTTATTTTTTATTCGGTGACCCTATTATAATATGAAGTAGTTAAAATGTAAAGCATTATTTTACAATATTCAAAAATATTTTTACAATATTGCCATATTATTGTAAAATAATCCGTCAATCCTGTCGATTTTTGTCGAAACCGTAAAAATATTTATTATCTTTTAACGGAAAAACGCATAAAACCGCATTTTCTAAAATTTTATTTCCTTGGGGAAAGCCTCTTTCCGCATAATCCCCCACATCTTGTCAATATAAGACAGCGTATAGAAATTTTCGTAATGGTGATAATAGAACGCACCCTTGAGGGTCATCTCATAAACACCGTCTTTTTCTTTGAGGAAACCTAGAAATTTCGCAAGCCAAAGCTCAAAGCCGTACATTTTTTTCAAAGATACGCCAAAGAACTTTTCAAAGTCTTTCCCATTTACCCTTGTGCTATATGCCGTCCAAAACAACCAGTAAATCATCCGTTGCCGTTTTGTAAAACGGATGGTAAGCGAGCTTGCGAGTTGGCGATTGTGTATCCGCTCACAGTAAGATTTTACATCAAAAGTATTGATTTTGAACTGTTTTTTGAGCAAACTTGTGGCGGAACAGCCAAAGCCGAGAAAGTTGTCTCGGGTCATGGAAGAATATGTCGCATTTTCTTCATTGGAGAAAGTCCATATTGAGCTTCGGAAATAGCCCTTTCCTATGCAATATTGTGTAATCGCATCCAAAAGCGCCCGTTTTTCTTTTTTGGGCATTGCGGAAACAGGGCTTTCTGTAAATGTAAAATCAATAAAAGGATAAATTGCAATATGATTTGCGCCTAATGCAAACGCATCGTCGATATCCGCCGTTAAATCTTCATAGGTTTGTTCGGGTAAAGCAAAAATAAAGTCCATCGATACCGTTTCAAAAGGAACTACATCTAAAGCCGCCTTCATCGCAGCTGTATCGATTGCTTTTCTGCCAAGAATTGTTTGATACTTTTCGCGGAAAGATTGAATACCGATGCTTATTTTAGTAACCCCTGCCTCTTTCAAGGTTTGCAATGTTTCCACAGTCACATTGTCGGGGTGAAGTTCTAAACCAACCCCTTCCGTGATGATAAAATGCTCATTTATAGCATCTATTATTTCCTTGATTCGCTTTGCGGCAAGAGCAGGCGTTCCACCGCCAAAATACAGGCTGGTTACCTGCTTTCTCTCAGGAAGTTGTCCGCCTACAAGATGAATCTCCTGTAATAATGCGTCTATGTATTGATTGCACAATTCCGCGGTGTAAATCGTTTTGCAGTACGGACAAAAATTGCATATCCTTTTGCAAAATGGAATGTGTACATACAGTCCAAGGTTGTCACATTCTCCAAACGGCAAGATTTGGTCGTATTCATTTTTGAATGCAAACGGACGAAAGCTCCGTGTAAGCCATGTCCGCGTTAAACTTGTGATAAAACTCATATAATCCTTAAATATACTTCAAATAGGTACGAAGCATCTCGAAAACAATTTTGATATTTCCCTTGAAGAGCAAGGTATATTCCGCAACAAAGAAATAGCCGCATTGTTCGCATAAGCCAGGCACATCAATACATCGGCCGCAGGTGGATAATTTACCGTTTTCCATAACAACACATTGATGGCAGGGCGTAGGAAAACGATTTTCGATGAGATACGGAAACGCGCTTTTAAGGTTAAAAATAGGCGCACCCTCCTTCATCATTTGCGTAATCGTATCACAACATTTTGCCTTATCCTCTTTCGTTAAGGCTAAATCTTTGGTGTCTGGGTAAGGCGTATGGAAATTAAAGGAAACAGCCCGCACATTTTTGGTATTACGCGCCGTCAAGCATACATCTTGCACACAATCTTTATTGATTTGATTGATTGCCATATAGAAACAAATATTATCCGCGGTGGCGTTGTGAATATTATTCATGATGGTATCGTATGTATCGCCGCGGATTTCATTATGCCGATCCTTATCACCGTCCAAGCTTAAAAGAATTAAGTCCGCCTCGGGTAAATCAATCGGAAATGTGCCATTTGTAACCACATTTACTATAAGAAACCCCATTTTCTTCGCTTCAATAACCAAATCTCTTAAAGTACGCTCGCCATCCCTCCAAAGGAAGGTTTCACCACCGCAAAAGAATAAAATACGTACACCCATATCGTATAATTGTTGCATCTCTTGACGGATTTGGCTGTATGGGTGAACAATGGCGGTAATATTATTAACTGAACAATGCTTACAATGCAGGTTACATTTATCCGTAATAATAACCGTCCCGAGAATAGGCTTTTTCTTTCTAAATAATATTGTATTAACGCCAAATGCGGCGAAACGCATAAAGGATGATATTTTCATAACAATTCTCCTTATTGATATCTACATTATACACCCTTTTTTTTAGTTTTTCAATATATTGCAACAATTTTTATGAAAAGCACAAAAAAAAGAACGATGGTTGTCCATCGTTCTTTTATTATTACATATGAGTTTCGTCGATATATTCGTCGTAGGTAACGGGTCTATCGTAGGTTTTCTTACCGTTGATTTCAATGATACGGTTTGCAACGGTGTTCATCAATTCTTGGTCGTGCGAGGTCAACAACATACACCCCTTATAGTTGCTTAAACCATTGTTGAGCGCGGTGATCGATTCAAGGTCAAGGTGGTTGGTGGGTTCGTCGAAAATGAGGAAATTGCTGCCTTCAAGCATCATTTTTGCAAGCATACAACGTACCTTTTCACCACCGGAAAGTACCTTTGCTTTCTTCAACGCTTCTTCGCCGGAGAATAACATTCTACCAAGCCAACCGCGGAGATATTCTTCAAAGTGGTCGTTGGAATATTGCGACAACCATTCTACAAGGTTCAAATCGCAACCCAAGAAATATTCGTTGTTGTTTTGAGGGAAATAGGAAACGGAAATCGTTTTACCCCACTTCACCGTACCCGAATCGGGCTGTTCTTTGCCCATCAAGATATCGTAAAGCATCGTAAGCGTCGTACTCTTATCCGATACGATACCGATTTTTTCATCGCGCTGTACGCTAAAGGAAAGTTTTTCAAAATACCCCTCTTTCGTCAAGTCTTCTACGATCAAAATATCGTTGCCGATATCTTTTTCAAACTTGAAGTCAATGAACGGATATTTACGCAAGGAAGGCTTAAAATCGTTGATGGTAAGCTTTTCCAACTCCTTCTTACGCGAAGTAGCTTGACGGGATTTCGATGCGTTTGCTGCGAAACGTGCGATGAATTCTTGCAATTCTTTCGCTCTTTGTTCCGCTTTCTTATTTTGGTCTTTTTGTTGACGAGCAAGTAATTGGCTGGTTTCATACCAGAAATCGTAGTTACCAACATACATGTTGATTTTACCAAAGTCAACATCGCAAATGTTCGTACATACCTTATTGAGGAAGTGACGGTTGTGGGATACGATAATGATAGTATTTTCAAAATCCATCAAGTAGTTTTCCAACCATCTAACCGTTTTAATGTCAAGGTTGTTGGTAGGTTCGTCCAAAAGCAATACATCGGGATCGCCAAACAATGCCTGTGCAAGCAATACGCGCACCTTTTGTTTTGCGTCAAAATCGCTCATTAAGCAATAATGATATTCTTCACCGATATCTAATGCGTTAAGGAGCTGAGCTGCTTGGAATTCGGCATCATAACCATTCATTTCCGCAAATTCGCTTTCCAAATCAGCCGCGCGAATACCATCTTCTTCAGAGAAATCGGGTTTTGCGTACAAAGCGTCCTTTTCATCCATTACTTCGATCAAACGCTTATAACCAAGCATAACGGTACGCAATACCGTTTCGTTGTCGTACATATTTTGGTTTTGTTGTAAAACGGACATACGTTCGTTCTTGTCCAACGAAACAAAGCCCTTTTGGGGTTCTAATTCGCCCGAAAGCACCTTCAAAAAGGTCGATTTACCAGCGCCGTTTGCGCCGATGATACCATAGCAGTTTCCCTTCGTAAACTTCAAATTTACGTCTTCAAATAATTTTTTACTACCAAATTGAAGAGATACGCCTGTAACCTGTAACATTTAACACCTCTACTTATTTATTAACCTTATTATTATACCACAACTTTTTGAGGAATGCAACCGTTTCCACCGTCTAAACGGTAGGAATAATAATTTGATCACTCCTAACCCAGTAATGGTCCAAATACTCCATTGCCAACTTTGTCCATGCGCCCGTAGGCAGTTCATTTAACTCCGCAGCAAGGAATGGCTTATGATTTTGCTCTACATATTCATAAGCACGCCAACCTTTGGGGTTTAAGAAAATAATCTTCTTCAATTGAAATTTACATTTCTCGTTGTTATGCCCTTCTTCGTTGTGCTTATCACAAGGGTAAGAAAAAGCAAATTTCGCAATTTCCTCTACCGATTTTGCAATGGTCAATGTCTTAATAACGCGTGTTTTATAGAAAACATACGACGAGATTTTGGTAACACCTTCGGGGATAATCACATGGTCGGTGGTATCACGGATCCCGACCAATTCTACAAAGCTTCCGTTTGTGTAAAGTATGCAGCCGCTTTCTTCATCAACGGATACTTTACTAATATAATCTTCGGTGTAATGAATATCTTCTGCGACAACCCAACGGGTGATTTCCCCATTTTTGCTTTCTTGTAAATCGCCTACATGCAATCCCGATTTATCATATACCTCACGCAAGTTATAACAATCGGCAAACGCCCTGTTACCGATCTTTTCTACATTTGCCCCTATTACCAAGGTGTTGACATCATACGCCCCAAAAAATGCGTAATCCGCAATTTCAAGCACGGGACGATTTTCATAGACATAACCCGAATCATCAATGAGTGTAACTGTATCAGGAATTTCAAGGAAACGAGTTACGGTATAGGGTGAAAATTCCGTTGCGCCCAAGCATACCGCATAATAGAACTTTCTTGCCTCGATATCTTCTTTATATCGGATTTCATAACGAAGCGGAGCGGATAAATCACACCAAATACAAGAACCTAATCCTAAGGTAAAGGCGTGGTCTGCCAACGGAAGGTCTTGAGATTCCACAAAAACTTCCCCGCAAACTGAACAAAAAGTCTTTTCGGTACAGCCTGCTGTTTTACAGGTTGAAGAATATCCCTCTATTGTAACATATGTGTGTCCTAATGCAGGAATTGTATATTCTTCTACGACAACTTCGCACTTATCGCACCATTTCTTATAAAATCCTGTTGTTGTGCAATCGGGTTCGGCGCTTGCCGTTACAAAATGATGGGTTTCGGTGATTAACCCACCTTCTTCAAGCTCGTCTTTAGGCGCATCCTTATCCGCGTCGTCTTCATTATCTTCAACGCTTTCTTCGGTGTCATCTTCCACGATGCTACTTTCCGAGGTGGAATCCTCTTCTTCAACGCTTTCCAAGGAAGAGCTTTCGTGAATGCTATCTTCTATCGAGCTATCCCAAGGATACTCCGTTTCCCCTTCGGAAAGGTTTTCGGAGATGCTTTCGGAATAATTTGCAAAGCTGTCCGTTGTTCCACCCTCGTCTTTGCATGCGGAAACCGCCAAAACAAAAGGATAAACCGCAAGCAAAATCCATAATAGATATTTTACGAAATTCTTTTTCATAATATCCTCTTTTGTATATAATAAAATGCCTTCGGATAACCCAAAGGCACTTTAATTCAAAAAAAATTATTGAAGCTTTTCTACCTCTGCAGCTACATCTGCAACAGTGATAAGATTTTCAACCTCGTCATCGGGAATGGTGATACCGTATTCGTCTTCAAGCTGGCTGAGCAATTCAACAACATCCAACGAATCTGCGCCAAGATCATCTACAATCTTTGCATCGGGGGTAACCTTTTCAATAGGAAGGTTAAGAGCTTCGGCAAGCATTGCCTGAATTTTTTCTAACATAAAAATTTCCTCCGTATAGTTAAAGTCAAACACTTGACCTTTATATTTTAATATAATTCCTTAACATTGTCAAGTGTTTTTTCACATTTTGGTAGAATTGCCTTATTTCGCTTTATTTTTCATGGTTAAGCCGATACGATTCTTCTTCACATCCACTTCTTTTACGCGAACCTGTACAATTTGCCCTACCTTCAATACCTCGGACGGATGGCGAATATAGCGTTCGGTAATTTCGGAAATATGCACCAAACCGTCTTGGTGAACGCCGATATCGATAAACGCACCGAAATCGACAACGTTTCTTACCGTACCCGTCAATTCCATGCCCACTTTCAAATCTTCAATGCCCATAATATCTTTACGGAGAATGGGCGCAGGCAAGCCTTCGCGGATATCGCGGCCGGGTTTCATAAGTTCGGTGATAATATCGTTAAGGGTCGCTTTGTCAAGTTCGGTTTCCTTTGCAGCCTTTTCTTCACCATAGGCTTTGATTTTTTGGCGTAAATCGTCGATTCTACGCGCTTTCACATCTTCCTTCGTGTAAGAGAATAAGGCGAGTAATTTTTCCGCTTTTACATACGATTCAGGGTGTACAGCGGTGTTGTCGAGAATATTATCGCCCCCGTCGATACGTAAGAAACCTGCACATTGCGTATATGCCTTTTCACCAAGCTTAGGAACTTTCAAAAGCTGTTTACGGGATTTGAATTTACCATTTTCTTCACGATACGCAACGATATTTTTTGCCACGCCGGAATTTAAGCCTGCAACAAATTTCAACAAAGATACACTTGCCGTGTTCAAGTCTACCCCAACGCTGTTTACGCAATCTTCCAAAACGCCTGCAAGTACGCCGTCCAAGCGTTTTTCGTTCATATCGTGTTGATATTGACCAACACCGATGGATTTCGGGTCAATTTTAATAAGCTCTGCCAAGGGATCTTGCAATCTACGTGCAATCGATACCGCGCTACGGGCCGTTACATCGTAATCGGGGAATTCTTCTTTCGCCAACGCGCTAGCCGAATATACGGACGCACCTGCTTCGTTTACAATCACATAACCTACTTCTCTGCCCGTTTCCGCTTTCACTTCTTTTACAAGCTCTGCGATGAAAATTTCACTTTCTTTACTTGCCGTACCGTTACCGCAGGAAATAACCTCTACGCCGTGCTGTGCAATCAACTTTTTCAAGACAAGCTTTGCTTCTACCGTCTTATTTTGAGGGGGCGTGGGGAATACAACCGTCTTATCCAACACCTTACCTGTACCATCGACAACGCAAATTTTGCAGCCTGTACGATATGCAGGGTCCCAACCCATCGTGATTTTATCCTTTACAGGGGGTTGCATCAAAAGCGGTTTCAAGTTCAATTCGAACATTTTAATTGCTTGTTCGCTTGCATCTTCAAACAACTGTGCACGAACTTCTCTTTCTACGGAAGGCGCAATCAAACGGTCGTAACCGTCTTCCGCCGCTTCCTTGACGATTTTAGAGCTTTCACCGCCATCCTTCAAAAAGCTTGCCGCGGTAATACGTTTTGCAAAATCACCGTCAACAACGATAGATACCTTTAAGAATTCTTCCTTTTCACCACGGTTTAACGCAAGGATACGGTGGCTTTTGATTTCAGAAACGGGTTCGCTGTATTCCGCATACATGCCGTAGGTTTTCGTTTCGTCTGCCTCCGCTTTACCTTTTGCATAGCAGGATACAATTTCACCATGCTTGAAGAAGAAATTGCGAAGTTTTTTACGGGTTGCTGCATCATCGGAAATAATTTCCGCGATGATATCACGCGCGCCATCGATTGCGTCCGTAAGCGTTTTCACCTCATCGGTGAGGTATTTTTCAGCTTCTACGCGCATGTCCAACGCTTTATCCTGCGCCAAAATCACATCCGCCAAAGGCTGTAAACCTTTTGCAATAGCAACCGATGCGCGGGTCTTACGTTTTTGTTTGTAAGGACGATAAATATCCTCTACCTCCGTCATCGTGGTTGCATTTGCCAACGCAATGCGGATTTCTTCCGTCATTTTACCCTGTTCGGTAATAGAATTGATAACCTCTTCTTTACGCTTTTCAAGGTTACGCAAGTATGTAAGACGGTCGAACAATTCTCTCAATACCTGGTCGTCGCAGCTGCCCGTCATTTCTTTACGATAACGTGCGATAAAGGGAATGGTATTGCCTTCGTCGATCAACGATACAATATTCTTCACGTGCGTAGGGTTCAAATTAAATTCTTGTGTGATCGTTTGTAAAATATCCATAAAATCTTACCTATATAAAATTATTTTCTTATTTTTAAGGAACGCAAAAATTCCTTTTGTTCTGTTGTTAAACGATAACTTTCAATTGCCTTTTGAATGGCTTTATTGTGTGTTTTTGCATCGGTTTTCTTCGCTTGCAATAATGTAATGCCTGCCTCATATTCCTTGACAAGTACTTCCGCAAGCAACCACGCCACCGCCATATGTACATAATAGAGTGATGTGTCTGCTTTTGCGATAAATTCCTCTATAACGGTCAAGTATTTTGGCTCTACATATTCCGTCAAAAGCACAACAAGCGGATAACGCTGCTGATATTCTCCACCGCTGTCAAAAATACGCCGTAGAACGGATAAATACTCCTCTTTTTGCGTTTTGATAGATTTCGCCTTAAAACCGTCGCAAAGCGCCCAGTTATCCATAATCCCGACACATTCTTCAAGCCGTTGAAGAAAGGCATTATAGGGCAATTTAGCGGCTTGGAATAGCTTGATAGCAACC
>JAZTYG010000004.1:0-12696 GCA_045636845.1 Candidatus Scatosoma sp. | reverse complement strand
CGCGCCCAAGGGCATTTTACAGCTTGCCAAGGAAGAGGCTTTGGACGGCGAACTCAAAACCGCCCAACCCGTTATCTTCGGCAGCGATATCAATAAGGAAGCCATTTCCATCGCGCAATATCATGCGAAACGCGCAGGCGTAGACAAGCATATCCGTTTTTCCGTAGCGGATGCAAGAAAGTTTAAGAGTGATAAGCAATACGGTATTTTACTGTCAAATCCCCCTTACGGCGAGCGTTTGAGCGAGGAAAAAGAGGTGCGTAGTTTGATGCGTGAAGTAGGCAACGCCTTCCGCGCCCTGCCCGACTGGAATGCGTATATTTTGACCTCTTTACCCGACTTTGAAAGGTACTTTGGCAAGAGCGCGAATAAGAAGAAAAAATTGTTCAACGCAAACCTGGTATGCGGCTTTTACAGTTATTACGGCAAACCGCCCAAGCTTGACGATGAAAAAAATAAGTAATTTTTAGGAGGGTTTCTCCATGTTAGATTATACAAAAGGCGTCTTATCTCAGACACTTAACGACTTAAAGAGCATCGCGTTTTTCTCCGCGCTTGCCCTGCAGATTTTCCAAGTAGGTTATCTTATCTATGCCATTTGCACAGGGACGGGTATTTTGGCAGCGAATATCATTTTGCTTACCCTTTCCACCGCATACCTTGCGTTTATACTGTATGTACATTTCCAAGATATCGAAAAGCAAACGAAAAAGCTTTTGAAAAATATCTATCGATGGTCAAAACGCGCAATCAAAGCGTTTACCCTCGGTGTTTCTATCTACGGTTTGTTCATTTCCGCATCGGAACCCCTCACCACCAAATCTATGGTTTCCATTATCCTTGTCGTATTTATGTTGCTTGCGTGGGTGTTGGATATCTTGTTTAGTTTGATTGTTATGGTGCTTGAAAAACGCAAGGATTTATTCCTCAATGCCTTCAAAATGGATTTTGAACCTGCCTTCAAGGCGATGAACTTTGTCAATAAAATTAGAGGAAAAGAGGTGAAAGATGAAATTGTCCCCACCCAATCCCGCAGTATCCTTGAAAAGTTAAAAGAAAAGCGCAAAGCGCAGATTAAACAGAAAAAATTAGATAAAAAGGCGGCAAAGGCAGCCTTGAAAGCGGCAAAAAAAGATAATACGCCGCAAAACGAGGATTAACCTGTATGGAAGCCTTGAAAAAGTTACGCATTTTTAACAGCAACACCATCAAATTGTTGGCTGCGCTATTTATGGTTGTCGATCATTTCGGGTTGATTTTCTTCCCCTATGTGGACTGGTTGCGGATGATCGGTAGAATCTCCATGCCCCTCTTCGCCTTTGCAATCGCGGAAGGGTGCCGTTATACCAAAAACAAATGGAAACATTTCTTCCTGCTGTTCGGGTTAGGCGCAATTTGCCAAGTGGTCTATTTCATCTTCGACCCAACCACCATCTATTTTGGTATCCTCATCACCTTCTCTTTCTCAACCTTGATGATTTACGCCCTGCAATTCGCCAAGAAATGCACCTTCGAGGAAAAACCGAATATCACGCGCGCACTTTGCGCTTGGCTGTTATTTTTCTTGCTGGTTGTAGGCGTATATTTCTTCTGTCAACAATTTACCGTCGATTATAAATTCTACGGCTGTATGCTACCCGTATTTGCATCAATTTTTGACACTCATCGCATACCTGCCCCCACCCTTTTGAAAAAGTTAGACATATTGCCCGTACGCGTATTGAGTATGGCAATCCCTATGATCTTGGTTGTTGCGTTCCCCGCAATTCCCATTCTTGCGCTCAACAGTATGCCGCAATATATCTTCGTGTATTCCTTGCTCGCCATCCCCATTCTTCTTTTATACAACGGCGAAAAGGGCAAGATGAATATGAAATACTTTTTCTATATCTTCTATCCCTTGCATTTGGGACTTTTGGAAGGTATCTACATCGCAACCTTACTCTTTTGATTGTAAAAATGAAAAACGGAGCTGTTTCGACAGCTCCGTTTTATTTTATAAATCTTGCTTTATGGAATTTACTCCATCTTCGGCATCCACGGGTTTTCCCCCGTTTGCACCACCGCAAGAGCCTGCGTGCGGACAACCTCCGCAACCGCATCCACAACCCGTTTTCCCTTGGCTTTTTTGTTTAACCAGGTAAACGATAACCCCGATAACAGCAACCGCCAACAGGGCAATAATCATGTAATCAATAAAAGTCATATTTTTCACCTTAATAGTATTTCATCGCATACCTGCCTCTATCAAACAGGGGAAAAACGATTATTTTCTCGCATTCAAAAGGCGCTTTTCCGCGTCCTTTTTATTTGCGCGTTTTACATAAAGCGAGATGCCGACAACCGCAATCACCGCAACCGCTGCCCAAATCGCTACGGGCCACACATACGCCCCTACCGTATAAACGATGGTGGAGGTTAAATAGGAAACTACAATCCAAAACAGCAAGGTCCATTTGAATTTTTCCTTACCGATTTCACCTCTTGCCGCTGCAACCGCTGCAAAACAAGGGATTGTCAACATATTAAATGCAATAAAGGAGATAAGCGCAGGGATACCGATACCCGTTGCCGCAATCATAACGGCAACCTCTTCCACGCCTTCTTCCATACCGCCCATCATCGTCGCGCCAAGGCATGCCGCCAACGCGCCGAACGCCGCAATAACGTCTTCTTTCGCAATCAAACCAAGCAACGCCGCAACCGCAAATACCCAGCCGTTTTCATTCAACTGACTGCCAAAACCAAGCGGCGTGAATAAGGGTTGTAAAAGCTTACCGATGGAGGCAAGAATGGATTGATCCATTTCTTGCTCGCCTACGTAGTTCCAACTCCAACCAAAATTCGACAACAGCCAAATCACGATACACGATATCAAAATGATGGTGAACGCCTTTTGAACAAAGTGTTTCGCCTTATCCCAAAGATGCAACATCAGGTTTCTAAACCCAGGCATATGATAGGTGGGCAACTCCATAATAAAAGGAGAAGCGTCACCACGCTGGGTGGTATTTCTCATCACCAACAAGGAAATAAGCGCTACCACAATCCCCAAAAGGTACATTGAATATGTAATGACGTCCGCGTTTACACCCTGTACCTGCTGTGCAATTGCACCCGAAATCGCCAACAAAATAGGCATTTTTGCGCCACAGGAGAAGAAGGGAATAACACGCACCGTCACCTGTCTCTCTCTTTCATCCGCCATCGTACGGGTGTTAATCATCGCAGGCACCGAACAACCAAAGCCCATAATCATGGGCATGAACGCTCTACCCGATACCCCAAAACGACGGAAAACTCTATCCAGCATGAACGCCACACGCGCCATGTATCCGCTATCCTCCAAAATGGAGAAGAAAAGGAATAATACCAAAATTTGAGGAAGGAAGGAAAGCACCGATGCAATTCCGCCCCACACAGCGTCTACAAGAAGGCTTGTGATTACGGGGCTCGCGCCAAGTCCCTCAAAACCGAGGGTCAGCCATTCCCCCATCGTCCCGGTAAACAGCTCCATCGCGTTAAACAATAGCGTACCAGGAGCGTTTAATCCGTCACCAAAGAAAATGCTTTTCACCGCATTCCCTTCCACACCGCACCATTCGCCGAAGGTGGGAATAATACTGCCAAGATACAGAAAGTTTGCCGAGAAGGTCATGTGAAAAATCGCAAACATAATGAAAAGGAAGATGGGGATACCTGCCCATTTGTGGGTGAGTACTTTATCTACCTTATCCGATTTTGACAAATGGTCGTAGCTAGGTTTTCTCGCACGGGTTAAGGTGGTGGAATAGTAGGTAGTTATGTACTTATAACGGGCGTCCGCAATCGCCGCCTCCGTATCGCCGTTGAATTGATCGTTGACGAGGTTTTCACGAATGAATGCCTCCGCCGCACGGGCTTCCGCAGGGTGGGTTTGTACCTCAATCGAGTCCTTTTCCACGAGCTTTACCGCGTGGAACAAGGGGGCGTCCACCTCTTTCAATTTTAACGCGATTTCCGCGTTGGAAATGGCAGAACCGAGTGCTGACTCCTTCAAAACGCTCACCGCCGCGCGGGGTGTTTTGATGGTTTCCAAAGCGCGATCCATCAAATCGTCCACATTGTTACCGCGCAGGGCTGAAATTTTCACCACAGGCAAGCCGATGCGCTTTTCCAACGCTCTTACATCGATACGATCCCCATTTTTATCCAAGACATCCGTCATATTGAGCGCCAGCACCATCGGTACGTCCAACTCCATGAGTTGGGTGGTGAGGTAAAGGTTACGCTCAAGGTTGGTCGCATCCACGATATTGATGATACAATCGGGGCGTTCGTCCAAAATAAAGTTTCGCGCAATCACCTCTTCGGGGGTGTAGGGCGAAAGGGAATAAATCCCTGGTAAATCGACGATATCGACCAGCTCGTCATTCTTTTTATAGGTACCCTCACGCTTATCCACCGTTACCCCTGGCCAGTTACCCACGTGGGCGGTACTTCCTGTCAAAGCGTTAAACAGCGTAGTTTTCCCCGCGTTGGGGTTGCCCACTAATGCAAATTTTAACATATACTCTCCTTATTATTTTACTTCCACATTAGCCGCTTCGGACTTTCTCAATGTAAGTTCATATCCACGCAAACCGATTTCAATGGGGTCGCCCAAGGGTGCTTTTTTTCTTAAAAATACTTCCGCGCCAGGCGTGATACCCATATCGAACAAACGACGGCGCACCGCGCCTTCGCCATTCACCGCAACCACGGTGGCTCTTTCTCCGATTTCCAACTGCGATAAAAGTTTCATATCTTACTCCTCATCCACTTTCTTAACCGTGGTTAAGTTTTAACCCGAAAGAAAAAGCGGATTTCTTTCCGTTATCCTATGTATTATACTATTATTTTATGATAATGTCAAGAAAAATAAACCTCGGTTAAGAATTTTTACCAAAAAATTAAAAAAATAAGGAAGAGCCATAAAACCCTTCCCTGTTTATTATTTGTGTAAGGCCTTTTTCATCATAGCAAAGGTTTCTTCCGTGATGAGGTGTTCCATATTGCAGGCATCTTCTTCCGCCGCACCGACCGACACCCCACAATCAATTAAATAATCGCGAATGATACAATGCTTTTCATACACCGTTTCTGCGTATTGCTTACCCTCTTCCGTAAGGTAAAGGTGTTTACCGTCCTCGTAGATATAGCCCTTTTCCACCAAGAGCTTTACCGCCTTATTGACCGCCGCGCCCGAAACATTCATGCGTTTCGCCACGTCGATACGATGCACCACGGGTTGAAATTTACTAAGCATCAAAATACTTTCCAAGTAATCTTCGCCAGATTGATTATTTTTCGTATGATTGTTCATATTTTTCCCCTAATTTTATCATTCAACGCATACCTGGGTAGGTGGTTTATGAAATCATGCTTTACAAATACGCAACTTTCTCTATAGTAAACAGCTTGTTTTTAGAACCGAGCAGGTCAAGGCGCCGTGAGGACGCATACCGAGTAGTATGTAACCGAGCGGCAACGAAGAGATGCGATGTTTATAAGAACAAGCAAGCGTCGCCAAAGCTGAAAAAGCGATATTCCTTTTCAACCGCATATTTATACACGTCCAAGATTTCTTCCCTGCCCGTCAAGCAAGCCACCAACATAATCAAGGTGCTTTCGGGCAAATGGAAGTTGGTAATCAACCCATCTACACATTTCATTTGATAAGGCGGATAAAGGAAAATTTCCGTGTTTCCGCTGCACGCGCGCACCGTACCGTCGTCCGCCGCAACGCTTTCCAACGTACGCACCGAGGTTGTACCTACCGCGATAACACGGCGGCCTTCCTTTTTCGCACGGTTGATGATTTCCGCGGACTTTTCCCCGATTTCGTAAAATTCGGAGTGCATTTTGTGGTCGGTGATAATCTCCTCGCTCACAGGTCGAAACGTACCCAACCCCACATGCAACAACACCTCGGCAACCTCTACGCCCTTATCCTTCAATTTTTGTAATAAATCGTCGGTAAAATGCAACCCAGCCGTCGGAGCCGCCGCAGACCCGTCCACTTTACTATATACGGTATTGTAACGGGCTTGGTTTTCAAGCTTTGCGCGGATATACGGAGGCAAAGGCATCGTGCCCACCTCGTTCAACACATCCTCAAACGCCCCTTCGTAGGCAAATTCCACGATACGTTCGCCCGTTTCCGTAATGTCCTTTACGGTGAAAGAAAGTTTATCCCCGATGGTCATGGTTACGCCGATTTTTCCCTTTTTGCCAGGGCGCATTAACACTTCCCAAGTGTTCAAATCATACCGTTTCAACAACAAAACCTCTACCACGCCGCCGTTTTTCGTCAACGCATACATACGCGCAGGGATAACCTTCGTATTGTTGACAACCAACACGTCCCCTGCTTGTAAATAGTCGGCAATATCACGGAAAACCTTGTCCGTAATCGTCTTATTTTTACGATCATATACGAGCAAACGGGAAGAATCGCGCGGTTCCGCAGGGGTCTGCGCGATGCGCTCTTCGGGTAAGTCGTAGTAAAAATCACTCTTTTTATACTGTACTTTTTCTTGCATAATTCTTTATTTCATCAAATACATGGTACGCCTGTTCATTTTTCATCGCGTACCTGCCCTACCTGTTTAATCGTCTAATTCAAACATGGATAATTGTCGTCTTGCCTTCGTACTCGGCTCGTATCCCATATGCGCGTAACCATCTTTTAAGCAAATTCTACCACGCGGCGTACGCGCGATAAAGCCAAGCTGTAAGAGGTAAGGCTCGTACACGTCCTCAATGGTATTTGCGTCCTCATTGATGGTTGCCGCCAAGGTTTCCAAGCCCGTAGGCCCGCCGCCGAATTTCTCAATCAACGCACGGAGAAGATTTCTATCCGTTTCATCCAAACCATAATCGTCAATCTCCAAACGCATCAACGCAAACCTTGCATCCGCACGGGTAATGGTGGTATTTCCTTTCACCGCAGAGAAATCGCGCACACGCTTTAACAAGCGGTTGGCAATACGAGGCGTACCACGGCTACGACGGGAAATTTCCGCCGCCGCATCCTCCTCAATCGCAATCCCGAGCGCACGCGCGGAACGGGTAACAATTTCCTGCAGCTCACTCGGCGTATACATTTCCAAACGATTGACGATGCCAAAACGGTCGCGCAAAGGCGCCGCCAACATACCCACACGGGTCGTTGCGCCGACAAGGGTAAATTTCTTCAACGCAAAACGAATGTTACGCGCGGAAGGTCCCTTTCCGACAATGATATCGAGGGCGTAATCTTCCATTGCGGAATACAAAATTTCCTCTACCGAGCGATTCAAACGGTGAATTTCGTCGATAAACAACACATCCCCCTCATTGAGGTTGGTCAAAATCGCTGCCAAATCCCCCGAACGCTCGATTGCAGGGCCGCTTGTCAACTTAATCGACACCCCGAGCTCGTTTGCGATGATATGCGAAAGGGTGGTTTTACCAAGGCCGGGAGGGCCGTAAAGTAAAACGTGGTCAAGCGCTTCACCGCGCGCTTTTGCCGCCGCGATATACACGCTAAGGTTCTCTTTCACCTTTTGCTGCCCGACGTAATCGGACATCGCCTTCGGGCGAAGAACATTCTCCTCCGCATCATATTCCGTTTTCGTGCTTACGACCAAACTTTCGTCCGTGCCGTATTCTTCCTCTTCAAAAAACATAGTTAACCCCTAAAAAAATCTTGGTTCGGATTCTATTGCTTTGGTTACGCTTAAATTCCGCCCTGCAAGGCTTTCATAATCACTTCTTCCACGCTCGTTGCGCCCAAATCGCGTGCTTTCTTCACCGCATTCACGCTTTCCGTACGGGTGAAGCCAAGCCCCATCAACGCCGAAACCGCTTCTTCATCCATCGCCGATAATTTGATGGTGGTAGTGGTCGGCGCTGCCGATAAATCGTCGCCGTTCGCGCTCAAAATTTCCGCCGCGGAAATTTTACCGTGCAAATCAAGCACAATTTTTTCCGCCGTCTTTTTACCCAAACCCTTCACCGTACTCAAACGCTTTACATCCGCAGTTGCAATGGCGGTTGCGAACTCGTCCACGCTCAACGCGCCAAACACCGCGATACCCATTTTGGGACCAATATTCGGTACGGAAATAAGTTTTAAGAACATTTCCTTCTCGCGCACGCTTTCAAACCCGAACAAGGTCATACCGTCCTCTTTCACCTGTAAATAGGTGTGAAGTTCCGCTACCTGCCCTACGGTCAACTTACGAAATGCGCCTCCCGAACAATATACCTCATAACCAACCCCGTTTACATCCAAAATCGCCGTTTCCGATGTCGTGGTTAGTACTTTTCCTCTTAAATATGCAATCATATTTTACTCCTTATTCTCCCTTAAACGCATACCTGCCCCTGTCATTTTTGTTTTTTAGGGTCAATTATGCTTATAGATGAGGCTCTGCCTACACCTGTCACGCCCGCAATCCCCGTTGCCTTTTGCAAGGCATTAACACTCTGCGCGGACGAGAAACCGCCCGATGATTTTGTCCGTTTCGACGACCTCGCGCCTGCCGCCATCAATTCCTGATACGCATTCGCAGTGGTCGTTACCGTATTATTCCCCTTTGTGCGGGTCATATTATTCACCACGAACAGCTCGCCAAACCGCCCTGCGTAACCATGGCAAAGCGCAATCGCCAACGCGTCCGCCGCATCGTCGGGCTTGGGGATAGATTTCAACCTTAACAAGGACGTAACCGTCGCCTGCATTTGTTTTTTATCCGCTTTCCCGTACCCAGTCAAGGCCTGCTTGATTTGCATGGGGGTATATTCGTACAACCGTCCGCACGCCTTGACACAGGTCAAAAGCGCCACGCCACGCGCGTGCGCTACGGCAATACCCGTCGTGATATTTTTTGAGAAAAACAGCTCTTCCATCGCGATTTCATCGGGTTTGTATTTATCCAAGAGCTTTTGCAAACCCTCTTCCAGCATCGCAAGGCGCACGGGCAACCCCTCTTCTTTGGGCGTAGTGACAACACCGCAATCAATCGCGCGGAAGTTCCCTCTTTCGTCCTTTTCAATTACGCCGTACCCAAGGGTAGCAAGCCCTGGGTCGATACCAAGAATAATCATAACCGTTTTTCCGTTTTTCTTTCTTAGATACAGGCAAAATCCCCCTCGGCGCAACCGCCGTCGGATATTTTTACCCATTCTGTTTTATATTATAAAACAAAAACAAACGTTTGTCAAGATATTTGTTTGAATAAATGTTAAAAAAGGTGGCAGTCCCCCCTTGACAAGATAAAAATGCGTGTTATACTAATTGCGCGACGGACAGGGCGCGGTGTGAAACATACGCCCTTCTCTTCCCAAGGTTGCATATACAGAGCGCTTGCGTTGGAAAACTTCGTTTTTAGGAGGATTTTATGAAAGCAAAAGTGGTCTTGTTGTTGCATCTGTACGGCCTTGATGTGCTCTTGTTAGGGCTCATCGAGAAATTGCTGCTCGGTTTGAGCAAGAGGGTTGCAGCGTTGAAAGACGCTGCGGAAGCCTCCCTCAACCGATGCAAAAACCGCAACGGATAATTTTTCCGATAATTGCGTAAAAATCTATGCCCAAGCCCTCCCCAGCTTGGGTATAACATGTAAAAAACCACCCGAAATCGGGTGGCTTTTCTTTTTTAACCAAAATGAACGATTATTCTGCTTTGATTGCGCCAACGGGGCAGGTATCCACACAAGCACCGCATTCAACGCATTCGTCGTTGATTACATAGATACCTTTTGCGTCGTCCATAGCAATAGCGCCAACGGGACAAGCATCTGCACAAGCACCGCAAGCAAGACATTCGTTAGAAATTACATAAGCCATTGAAAATTACCTCCAGAGTTTTGGTCTACATGTATTATAACACACTTTTTTGAAATAGTAAAGAATTAACGCGGATATTTTCGCGATTTTTGGTAGAAAATTTTCTCAAAAACCACGCTCAACACGGAAAAATATCAAAATTTTCGTAAAGTTTCCACCGCTTCTATAAAGGATTTCGCCGTAAAACGGATTTCCTCTTCCGTATTATCCTTACCAAAACTAATACGTACACTTTCGCGCGTTTCCTTTTCCGTCAAACCCATCGCAAGCAATACGTGGCTGGGCTTTACCGATGCACTAGCACAAGCAGAGCCAACCGCGATACATATCCCTTGCAGGTCTAATTTATACAACAAATCAACATTGCTAACGCCTTCTACATGTAAATTGACGATGCCGGGCAATTTTTCACCCGTTCCGTTGACGGTTATCCCGTCCAAAGCAGAAATCTCGTCTAAAAACAGCTTGGAAAGCCCTGCGATTTTTTCATTCGACGCAGACATGGTGGCCTCATTTTCGCAATATGCCGCCGCCAAACCTACCACCGCAGGCACGTTGGTTGTGCCGCCGCGCAAGCCCCTCTCCTGCTCGCCGCCGCCGACAAAGCGGTCGATTTTCACACCACCCTTGATATACAGCGCACCGCAACCTTTCGGGCCGTAGAATTTATGGGAAGAAAGGGAGAGCATATCCACCCCCCATTCCTTAATCATCAAAGGGATATAGGGCGCCGCCTGTACAGCGTCGGTAAAGAACAACGCGCCGTATTCGTGCGCGACCGCCGCAAGCTCCTTGATCGGTTGGATCACCCCCGTTTCGTTGTTTACCGCCATTACAACAACCAAACCCGTTTGCTCTGTAATTACCTCTTTTAAGGCATTCACCTCAACCCTGCCCCCCTCATTTACGGGAAGATAGGTGACGGTAAAGCCTTCCTTTTCCAACTTTTCCGCGGCATATAACGCGGCATGGTGTTCAATCGAAGATACGATCACGTGGGCTTTTCCTTTCGCCTTTTGCGCGTACGCGCCGCCGATGATTGCCCAGTTATCCGCCTCCGTACCGCCTGAGGTAAAATACAACTCGCTTGCCTTTACACCCAAACGCTCCGCCAAACAATCACGCGCGTTATCCACAGCGTTTACCGCCGCGCGCCCAACGGCGTGCGGAGAATCGGCGTTGCCAAAGCAATCCGTCAAATAAGGCATCATTTTGTCTAATACGCTAGGAGAAAGCGGCGTTGTTGCCGCGTGGTCAAGGTAAATTCGTTTCATAGCAAACCTTTTCACTTTCATTATTCGCATACATTATATTCTATTTATATATAATTGTCAAGCCCCAACCCCTCTTTTGCATCAAACTTACCGATATTCCAAAAAAAATTAAGAAAAATGAAAACTTTTTTCGAAAAACCCCTTGAAAAATGTGAAAAAATATAATATAATGGTTGCAATTATCGGTTTCCTGCGGAAAGTGACGGTCAAGAGAGAAGCCGCCGCCCTCCGCGCCCCAACAATTTACCGATAAAAATTCGTTTTAATACAGGGGGAGAACTATTATGAGTATCAATGGCGAAAACATCCGCAACATTGCGATTGTCGGACACAGCGGTGAGGGTAAAACGACGCTTTGCGAAGCTATGCTTTTCAACGGCGGCGTAATCGACCGTATGGGTAAAGTGCCCGATGGCACGACCGTAAGCGATTACGACGATCTTGAAAAAGCGAAAAAGATGTCCATTTACACCTCTTGCGCGAACTTAATGTGGAAAGACGTTAAGGTAAATATCCTTGATTTGCCCGGTTATTATGATTTTGAAGGCGAACGCAACGAGGGGCTTCGCGCTGCAGGCGGCGCGTGCTTGGTTATCGGCGCAAACGGCGTATTGCCCATCGGCGCAGAATCCATCATCGAATATTGCTTAAAGCTTGGTAAACCGCTTATCATCTTCATCAACGGTATGGATAAAGAAAATGCGGATTATCTTGGTACGGTGCAAGCGCTCCGCGCGAAATACGCAGGTAAAATCGCACCCATCCAAATCCCTATCATGGAAGGCGGCAAGATGCAGGGTTGTATCAACGCTTTACAGGAACGCGCTTACCTTTTCAAGGACGGCGGCCCTCAAGAAATCGCCATCCCCGACAACATGAAAGATCAGGTTGCGGAAATGCAGGCTTCCCTTATGGAAACGGCTGCAGAAAACGACGAATTCCTTCTTGATAAATATTTCGAATCGGGCGAATTGACCCGTGAAGAAACCATCCGCGGTATCCGTATGGGTATTGCAGGCGTTAATACCATCCCCATCATGGCAGGTTCGGCGCTTCAAAACCGCGGCGTTATCAACCTTTTGAACGAAATCGTTACATACATGCCTCAGGCACGTGAACGTTTGAACACGCTTGCGGACGAAATCGGTACCAGCAAGATGATCAGCATCCGCACGGATGAAGACGCACCCTTCGCGGCGCAGGTTTTCAAAACCGTTATCGATCCTTTCTCTGGTAAACTCAGCTATATCAAGAGCTTCCGCGGCGTTTTGAAGAGCGGTTCTACCGTTTGGAACGCAAACACCGAAACGGAAGAACGTATCGGTCAAATTTATACCCTTCGCGGTAAGAAGATGGAACCCGTTGACCAGTTGGCGGCAGGCGACATCGGCGCGGTGAATAAGCTCAGCAACACCAACACGGGCGATACCCTTTGCGATCTTTCCGCGAAAGTTCGTTTCACCCCTATCCACTTCCCGAAACCCACCTTGTTCATGTCCGTTGCGGCTGAAAAGAAGGGCGAAGAAGATAAGGTTTTCGCAGGTCTTGCAAAATTAAAGGAAGAAGATTA
>JAZTYG010000003.1:0-4567 GCA_045636845.1 Candidatus Scatosoma sp. | reverse complement strand
CGCGAGAAAAAGGTGAGGAAGGGGCAGGCGTTGTTCCCCAAGACGGTTTTGACGGTCAATGGATATGATTTGACGGACAAGAAAACGGACTTTATACAGCTCCGCAGTAAAGTGGGAATGGTGTTTCAGTATCCCGAATATCAGCTTTTTGCGGAAACGGTGTTTGAGGACGTTGCGTTCGGCTTAAAAAATTTCCGAGGGGAATTATCGGAAACGGAAACGCAAAACGCAGTCCGCGAGGCGTTGGAAACGGTGGGGTTGAATTATGAAACGATAAAAGATCGTTCCCCGTTTGAATTGTCGGGCGGACAAAAGCGCCGTGTTGCAATTGCAGGCGTAATCGTTACCAAACCCGAAATTTTGGTTTTGGACGAACCTGCAGCAGGACTTGACCCTTTGGGTAAGGAAGAAATTATGTCCTTGCTGCATAAAATTCATCGCGACTGGTGCAAGACGGTGATTATCGTATCGCATGATATGGATGAAATTGCGGAAAATTGCAACCGCGCGGCAATCTTTTGGGGGGGTAAAGTGTTGTCTGTCGCAACCCCGAAGGAACTGTTTGCGGATGAACAAGCCTTGCTTGAAAAGGGGCTTGATGTGCCGTTTACAGCAAAAATCACCAATGCGCTTGCGCGGCTTGGCGTAGCGGTTGACAATGATTTTACCACGGATGATTTCGTGGATAAAACGCTAAAATATGCAAAAATGAACCACCCATGTATGCGTTTAACGGAAGGAGGGCAGAGCGATGCGTGAAGTTTCCTTCGGACAGTATTACCCTACTGACTCCTTTGTGCATAGGTGCGACCCTCGTGTAAAAATCCTGTCCTTAATCGTCTATATTGTGGCGGTCTTTTTAGGGCAAAACTTTTACGCGCTCGGCGCGTGTGCATTGTTATTCGCGTTGATGGCCATTTTCTCGGGTGTGCCCTTCTCGGCGTTATTGCGCTCGGTGAAAGGGGTGCTGTTTCTGCTTGTCTTTGTGACGGCGTTGAACCTGTTTTTCTATGAAGGGGAAACGGTTTGGTGGCAATGGAAGATAATTACCATTACGCAAGAAGCGGTGTATTACACCATTTTCTTGGCGGCGCGCTTGTTCCTGTTGGTGCTTGGCTCGTCCCTTTTGACCTTAACAACGACGCCTGTATCCTTGGCGGATGGCATTGAAAGTTTGCTTTCTCCGCTTAAAGTGATTCATTTCCCTGTACACGAGTTGGCGTTGATTATGTCGATTGCGTTGCGGTTTATTCCCATTTTAACGGATGAAACGGGTAGAATTATGAACGCGCAAAAGGCGCGTGGTGCGAATTTCGAAACGGGCGGCTTGGTAAAACGCGTGCGTGCGATTATTCCCATTTTAATTCCCTTGCTCATTAGCGCATTTAGACGCGCGGACGAGTTGGGCGATGCGATGGACGCGCGTTGCTATTCGGGCAGTAAGGTTCGCACAAAATATAAGAAGCTTATTTTGGGTTGGCGTGATTTTATGGCGGCTTTTTGGATGGTGGCATTGCTTGTAGGGGTTATTTTATTGCGAGTTTACACCATTGCGTTGATATAAAAAATAAGGAGGGCGCGTTATGCGTTATGTTATGAAAATTGCATACGACGGTACGGAGTATGCAGGGTGGCAGCGTCAAAAAAATGCGCTGTCCGTACAAGAAGTGTTAGAAGATGCGATAGAACGGGCGCTTGGTGTTTCGGTGAGAGTGGTTGCCAGCGGACGAACGGACGCAGGTGTGCACGCGGTAGGGCAGGTTTGCCATTTTGACAGCGACGCCTTGACGATACCGCCCGAACGGTTGCCCGATTGCTTAAATTGCTTTTTGCCCCGTGATGTTCGCTTGATGGAAGGTTGGGGCGCAGATGTGAATTTTGACAGTAATCGCAGCGCAAAGCGTAAGACCTATTGCTACTCATTGTATGTATCAAAACGGGATATGCCTTTGAAAGAACGCTTTGCTGTTCGGGTGGAGGATGTACCCTCAATAGACGACCTGCAAACGGCGGCAAGATGGTTTGAGGGCGAACACGATTTTAAGGCGTTTTGTGCCTCTGGGTCGGCTGTAAAGACAACAGTGCGTACCGTGTATGAGGTGAAAGTGGAAGAAAGTGAAACTTTTGGCTCACGCGATATCAAGATTTACGTAACGGGCAACGGCTTTTTATATAATATGGTTCGTACAATTACGGGCGAGCTCCTGGACCTTGCATCAGGAAGACGGACGAAAGAGAGTCTTCTTCGCGCGTTCGAAACAGGGGATAGAAGCTTGCTGGGTAAGACGATGCCTGCAAAAGGTTTACTGCTGTTAAGCGTAAATTATGACACAAGTAAAAATGGGGAAGAAAAGGAATAACACGCGGTTTGCGTAAAGGTAAAATGTATGGAAATTTATAGTTTTTATCAAACATTGAAAAGCTCGATGATGCTTACGGATGATACGACGGTAATCATTGTGACGGCAGTTATGACGATGGCAATTTGGGTTACTTTGTTTGTGTTGCAAAGCATCGGTATATATACAATGGCAACCAAGCAGGGATTAAAAAATCGCATTTTGGCGTTTATCCCACTTGTGAATATTTTGTATATCGGCAAGCTTGCAGGTGAGTGCCATTTCTTCAATCATCGCTTAAAGAGGGCAGGCATGTACGCGATGATTGCACAAATCTTGGTTACGGTGGTGGCTGCATTGACCATCGCGGCGGAACAATATTTGTGGTATATGCACGGTGCGCCGCAGGTGGAAATAGAATTCGGGTATTACTACTGGACAGGGTTGTCGGGGTTTGATTTGTTTGTATCAAAATTTTTTGATGTTAGCGGTTATGTGTTGCCGATTTTTCAACTCGCATTCGAGATTTTCCTTGTGGTTGTGATGATGGGCTTGTGCAAAAAATACTCTCCGAAAAATCATATGCTCCTTAGTATGGTGGTGTTGTTTATCCCTATGTCCCGCTTTATCATTATTTTTGTATTGCGTAAGCGTGAGGCAATTGACTACAATGCGTATATGCGCGCAAGACACGAGGCGTATATCCGTAGTCAACAAAGATATTACACCTCTCAAAACCCGTATGGTAACCCTTACGGTAACCCGTATGGCAATCCCTATGCAAGACCGAATTCCCCTTATGGACAACAGAACGGTGATGGGAAAACGGCGCAAAAACCCGAAGAACCGTTTGAGGAATTTTCTTCCGATGAAAAGGGTAAGGACGGTGGTGAACCGTTTGAGGAAATGCGCGGCGGTGATGATTTCTTCAGCTAATTAAGATTTTACAAATAAAAACAAGACGGGAAATAAGCTTCGGTTATATTTTTCGTCTTTTTTTACGCAAAAACCTGTTCAAACGATTTACAGGGAGCGAATACTGTGCTATAATAAGGGTATATATAATCAAAGATTATATATGTAAAGTGAAATTCGTTTTATCGGGAGGATAACATTATGATGGAAGAAAATATTGCCGCGATTGCAACGCCTGCAGGAAAGGGCGGTGTGGCGATTATTCGTATTAGCGGCCGCGACCCACTTGCTCTTGCGGCGAAAATGTTCACCCCCGTCGGTAAAACGAAGGTGGAAAACTTTGAACCCTACCGTATGTACCCCGGTCGTATCGACGGCGGCAATTTTGAAGATTATGGCTTGTGCGTATATTTCAAAGCTCCTGCAAGTTATACGGGGGAAGACATTGTTGAGTTTCAATGTCATGGCGGTGAAAGCGTTGCCCGCGGCATCTTGAAACAAACCTTCCGCTTGGGGGCGAAAGCGGCAGGCCGCGGTGAATTTACCAAACGCGCGTTCTTAAACGGAAAACTCTCCTTGGCATCTGCGGAGGGGGTTGCGGATATGATCAACGGCGAATCGGAGGCTGAGGTAAAGGCAGGGTATCTGTTGTATAGTGAAAAATTGACGGATAAAGTCCGCGCTTTGCAGTCGGAATTAAAAACGATTTTGGCAGGGATTGACGTATCGGTCGATTACCCCGAAGAGGATATCGAAGAACAGCACATTGCCGAATTGTCGGTGGCGTTGAGGAAATTGTGCGGTGAAATTTCCAGCTTGACGGACAGCTACTCCGTCGGTAAAAAGATTAAATCGGGCGTAACGGTTGCTATTTGCGGTAAGCCGAATACGGGGAAAAGCTCCCTTCTTAACAAACTCTTGGGTTATGAAAAAGCCATCGTTTCCAACGTCGCGGGTACGACGCGCGATGCGGTTGAGGGCGTGATTGAAATTGACGGTAGAAAATTCAACCTTTACGACACCGCAGGGGTGCGCGAGAGTGGGGATTTTATTGAAAATATCGGTATTGAGCGTGCGGAAGCGATTATACGCGCAGCGGATGTAGCGGTATTTGTGGCGGATATGTCGGCGCAGGGCGGCGTGGATGAAGAGGATGCGCGCGTCTTAGAAATGGTAAAGGGCAAGCCTCTTATCAAGGTTATAAACAAGGTCGATATTACCCGTGATGAAACGGATACGGACGCGGATGTTTACACCTCGGCGGTGACGGGGGAAGGTATCCCGAAATTGAAACGCCTTATGTACGAAAAGGG
>JAZTYG010000002.1:0-21249 GCA_045636845.1 Candidatus Scatosoma sp. | reverse complement strand
TATGCGATGAATGCATATTTGTCCCTTTTTTATGCGTTTTATTTCTGTGAAATTTTTTCAAGGCGGTCTCCTAAAACAATTTGCCTTTGTGAAAGAATTATGCTATAATAATAGAGTTATGAAATATTTATTTTTCGATATAGAATGTTCGGTGGTATCTAAAAATGCGGCGAAAATTTGCGCGTTTGGCTACTGCTTGACGGATGAAAAATTTAATATTTTAGAGAAAGAGGACTTGCTTATCAATCCGCAGGGCGGTTTCCATTTGACCGACCGCAAGGGCACGCAGGGCCTTGTTTTGCCGTATGAATACGGGAATTTCAAAAATTATCCGACCTTCTTACAGCGGAAAGATAAAATTTACGGGTTGTTGCAGGATACGGACACCCTTGTTTGCGGACACGCAACCATGAACGACGTGAAATACCTCAATTTAGAGAGCAACCGTTTCCAACTTCCGTCCTTTTCCTTCTCGTTTGCAGACACGCAGTTTTTGTATATGAACCGCGTTGGGGAATTTTCCCGTCAATTCGGTTTGGGCGTGATCGCCGAACAGCTTGGGGTGGAATTTACCGCCCACCGCGCCGTTGACGACGCTTACGCGACGATGCGTATTGCGGAGGCTTTGTGCCACGCGGAAGGCGAGGGGACAACTTTACCCGATTTGATTAAAAAATACAATATTACTTTGGGGCGTATCGACAATTACGAGATTTCTACAACCACTTCGGTTGGGTTAGAGCGTTACCGCGCGGAACAGGAAAAGCGTAAAGAGGTTCGCGAACGCGCTAAGGTGGAATTTTACCGCTTTGCGGATAGAGAAAAACGCAAGCGCACGAAAGACGGCATCTTAAAAAATAAGTCGATTTGTTTTTCTCACCCGTTGGAGTTGGAATTGCCCTTGTCGAAGAAATTGCTGTCCGCGGCATTTGCACAAGGGGCGTTTTTCACCTCTCGCGCGGAAGAATGCGATATGTATGTTTGCTTTGAGGGTGAGGGCGGTCAACGCTTGAAATCGGTTAAAGGCAGGGTGTTGACGACAGATGAATTTTCCGCCTATATGGGGTTGGACTAATGGGGGATTTATGGTAAAATTACCCGAACAATTTATAGAAAATATGAAAAAACAGCTTCCCGAAAATGAATGGGAGGCGTTTTTCGCCATTTACGATAAACCGCCCTTCAAAGGGGTGCGTTTGAACCCATTGAAGGGGGGCAGGGATGCGTTGAAATCGCTTTTGCCCTTCTTGGGTGAGCCTGTAGAATGGGAAGAAAACGGCTACTACACCACCGAAGAAAAGGTGGGGAAATCGCCTTATCATGCGGCAGGGCTGTTCTACTCGCAAGAGCCGTCGGCGATGTGCGCCGCCCCTCTTTTAGAGGTGCAGGAAGGGGAAAGGGTACTCGACCTTTGCTCCGCGCCCGGTGGGAAGGGTACGCAGCTTGCTTGTAAAATGAACGGCGAAGGGCTTATCGTTTTGAACGAGCCTGTGTTCTCTCGCGCGAAGATTTTATCCCAAAACATAGAACGCATGGGCATCAAAAATGCCGTGGTAATTAGTGAAATGCCCGAAACTTTATCCATAAAATTTGCAGGGTATTTCGATAAAATTTTGGTGGACGCGCCTTGTTCGGGTGAGGGTATGTTCCGTAAAAATGCGGAAGAGGCCTTGCGCGAATGGAGTGAGGAAAATGTGGCGTTATGTGTCGAAAGACAAAGCCGTATCTTGGACGATGCAACCCAAATGTTGCGCGAAGGTGGGCGCTTGGTGTATTCCACCTGTACCTTTGCAAAGGGCGAAGATGAGGGGCAGGTATGCGATTACCTTGAAAAACACCCGGAAATGCGCCTTTTGAAACAGGAAAAATTATATCCGCATAAGGTAGATGGGGAAGGTCATTTTGCCGCATTGTTTGAAAAGACAACAAAGACGGGGGAATGGGATTCTCGCATCAAAGAAGGGAAGCCTTCCTATACCCGTGATGCGGAAAAGGCGTACCGTGATTTTGAAAAGAGTTTCTTCAAAGAAAAATTTGCCACCCGTTTATACGAGATAAATGGTATGCTATACGACTTGCCCGAAGGTGTATTCGACTGGAAAGGGTTAAACGTCTTGCGTGTGGGTGTGCGGCTTGGCGAGGTAAAGAATGGCAGGTTCGAGCCTTCCCATTCTCTTGCTATGTGCGTGAGAAAAGAGGAATGTAAAAACGTTGTCGATTTGGCGGAAACGGACGAGCGTTTGGAAAAGTACCTGCGCGGCGATACGATTGAGGCGGATGTGGAAAATGGTTGGTGTGTCGTTTGTGTAAACGGTTATCCCTTGGGGCTTGGTAAAGCGGTAGGGGGTACGGTGAAAAATCATTATCCAAAAGGCTTGAGAACGAAATAAAAAAGAACAGCTTCCCATGGATTTGGGAGGCTGTTTTTACGCTTTACATTATATAATATATAAGGAAAAAGAAACGACCTACCAAACGGTAGGCCGTTTTCTATTTAGTTTGATGGTTGATTAGTCGTTGTAAGGGCTGTCTTCATCAACGGTCTTTTCAACTTTCTTCACGGTAGGAGCTTTCTTTTCCTTAACCACTTTACGTGCTTTCGAGCCGTGCTTTTTCTTGTAGTTTTCGATCACTTTACGAGCGATAATGCTTGCTACTGCAAGAACGAGAACTGCTGCAACCGCGATGGAGCTTGCAAGAAGCCACATGTTCAATTCGCTTTCGGGTTCTTCGTCTTCGCTATCTTCGGTCGTATTGTCGTCCGTTTCTACCTTAGCCGCAACCGTTTGATCGGATACGGAGTAGTCAGCGAAGATGTTGTAATAAAGCGCATCGTCATCTGCGGTGTAGTTGTTGTTGAGGTAAGCAAGGTAAGCGATGCTTGCGGTGTAGGAAGAAGAGGTGTAATCGGAGTAAACGTTACCGCTCTTATCCGTGTCAAGGTTTGCATCGTATCTTACGTGCTTATCGGTGTCGTAGTAGGAGAATACGCCTTCAAACTTGTTGATGCCAGCGATGTCTTCGTAATCTTCGTACAATGCGAAGTTGGTCGAAGCGGAGCCAGGGTTGTTGGTATCGAATGCAACATAGCCGCCTGCCGTCGTGTTTGCATCACCGCCTCTCGTACCGCTCCAAACTTCCAAACGGTAGTTCTTTGCGCTTGCGCCCTTGCGGATGTAGAAGGTTACGTATGCCCACTTACCGTTGGTGTTGATGTTTTCAACCTTCAATTCTTGAGCAGCTTCTGCTTCGTAACGAGCTTCCAACACGCCGCTGTGGCCGTTGGTCTTGGTGATGGTTTCAAGGTCGATAACCTTTACGCCGCCGTTGTTTGCTTCGGTGTAGTAACCATCCGTACCCTTATAGAATACTTCACGGTTCCACTTGTAATCGTAGTAGTCGTGGGTTGCGCTGTCTTCCGCTGCATAGAGGATGCCGTCGGATTCGGTATAAGCGGAAAGGTTAGCGAAATATTCGTCCTTAACCGCGCCGAGCTTTTCGTAGCCTTCCCAGTTCTTGTTTGCTTTGTACAAACCATTCTTTTGAAGCTTGAATGCAATCGTCGTCTTCTTGGAAGGATCGCTGGTGCAAATGTTACCTTCGTCGTCATACCAGTAGGTAAGGGATCTGCTTACGGAAAGAACCGATTGACGGGTTTCGTCGTCCATATCCATAAGATATACGGATGCGGTTGCGTTGTAGGTCTTCACACGAAGGGATACAGCCGTGTATTCGTCGGAGGTCGATTTCGACGTACCGATGAAACCGTAAGGCTTCGTAGCAGCGGTATCGTTCATAATCACGAGGGGTTGCGTTGCATCGCCGAAGTGATATGCCCAAACATCTGCCGCCGTCGTTTTACCGGAGGATGCCTTCAAGGAAGCAAGCCATGCATCAGTGTTGGTGTCGAAGTAGTTTGCAAATTCTTCTCTGTTGATCAAACCAGCTTCGCCGTTGTAGTTGTTGTACGCGCGCTTGGAAGCTTCGTCGTCGAAGTCCGCTGCCGTTTCGGGCAATTTCACGCGGTAGTTATCATTGTAAACACCCTTATAATTTTGAGGGTTTGCCATACCTTTTTCCAAAGCACCGGAAGGAACGCCTACTGCGGTATCGAAACCGTTGTTGCCTTCTGCTTTGTCTTCTTCCGTACCAACGAGGGTAACTTTCTTTGCGTAGGTGCTGGTTGCAGCTGCTTCATATTCAAGCTCCGTCATATTGGTATATGCGGTGAACTTAGAGAATGCTGCAAAGCCTTGCGTGAAGCTTGCTTTGCCTGCTGCGGAGGTAATGTCGGTCATACCATAGTTGAAGGTAAGGTAGAAGGTTTGATCGCCTACGGTATCTTCACCTCTTTCTACAAAGAAGAATACCTGCTGCCAACCATCGTATGCGTCCTCATCGTCGCCAACCTTAACGCCTTCCAAATCGGAGGTGTCGATTGCCGCGAACGCAGTCTTGTTCAAACCGTCAACAAGGGTAATACCTGCGCCCGTACCGCCGTTCAAATCGGAGGTCTTTACGAAGAAGGAAATCGCCATGAATTTCTTATCAGCTTCCATGGTAAAGCTCATTGCCTTTTCTGCGGTGTAAGCCGTACCGTTGGTGGAAAGGAACATCAAAATTTCATTGTTTTCAACAAAATCCTTATCCTTGAAGAAGTTATCGTAAACATAGCCAAGGTATTGATTGTCAGCCGCTGCGGTTTCGATTGCCGCTTGGTTAGCGAATACGCCAGCTACGTCGGTGTCTGCTGCTTCGGGGTTTACCTTCGAGGAGTCGGTAGAGGTTGTTGCCGTACCGGTAATCGTACCGAGGCCTACATTCTTCCAATCTTCTTCTTTGCCGTAGAAGTTCATTGCGAACTTTCTGCCGTCTTTTTCGAAAGCGTCAACCGTCTTGTTGATTTTTTCGTCTTCAAGCTCTACGACCTTCAAGCCAGCGGTTTCCGTTTCGAAATCGGAAGCTTCGATATCTTCAACGGTAATATTGTCGAAGAATGCGTAACCGTTTACATAATCCAAACGGTCAGTCGTCGAACCTTGACCAAGACCAAGCACAAGCGAGAAGGTGGTGTCTGCGTAATACGAACCCTTGATATAGAAGGTGTAATCTACCCATTCGCCTTCGGTATTGATGTTTTTAACTTCGTATGCGTCAAGTGCCTTGCCGCCTACGGAGTGGGTAAGGCTAATGTACGCGCCCTTACCAACTGCATCCTGAACGGTGCCGTCGGATGCCGCCGATTTCAAATCTGCCGTGTTTACCCATACGGTCACTTTCTTAGAAGTGCCTGCAGGAATGGTAACGGTAGAGGAAGAGGTGTACTTCTGCGCCGTACCAACAAACTTATCCGTCTTGGGATAGTAGTTGTTGTGAATCATCAACACGTTGCTGTCCTCCGTACCTTCTACGGTGCCGGGGTTTTCAACGGTAGGGATATCTTCTTCGTCGATATTGATCGATTCGTACGCAGCGAAATCCTTAGAGATGGATTTATCCTTGTTTGCTTCTCTTGCCTTCCAAATGTCGTAATAAGCAAGCTTGTCCTGAACCTGGAAAGTATCCCACTTTTCTTTCGCTTCCGCATCGGACATTGCTTCCAACTCTTCCTGCGTATAGGTAGTAGTGGTCAAATAATCCCACTTCGAGGTGTCGATAACACCGCTTGCAGACTTCGAGGAGTTTGCCGAGCCGGAGGAGGTCGAGTACACCGAACGGCTCCAACCCGTAACGGAAGTACCGATTACGGTCGTATCGGAGGTCGTGGTGAAATCGAAGTTGGCGTTTTTAATTTCGCCTGTATCTTTTTTAGGGGCTTCCGTTTCTTCGGAGGTGATGGAGGAGGACGAATCGTCGCTCGTATCGTCGCAGGATGCGAACAAAGCGCCTGCCGAGGATACCATCATTACCGACAAAAGGAATGCAAGAAACTTGCTCTTGCTGTTGTTGTTAGTTGTTCTCATATAACCACCTTTGGTTTATTTGTTTTTCTTATCCTGTTGCGTAATTTGCAAGGCATACTTTTGCTTGAAAGGGCGAAAGTGGCGACTATGCAATATACACCCTATTATTTTAATACAAAATCGAACGCAATGCAAGCATTTACGCTATTAAAACGAAGAAAAAGTTTGATATTTTTGAAAAAAATACGCAATATATAATGTATATAGAGGAATTTATGGAAAAAAGCGGAAAGAAAAATATACAAAGCATAGCTTGCGGTGTTGCGGTGGGGCTTGCGAACGGCTTGTTTGGCGGAGGCGGTGGAATGATTGCCGTACCCTTGTTGCAGCGTGTCGGTTTGGAAGAAAAACGGGCGCACGCGACGGCGATTTTGTGGATTTTACCCATTTCATTATTGTCTTTTTTGTTGTATGCGCTGAAGGGGTATTATCGTGCGAATATCTTAATTCCGACGGCAATCGGGGTAACGGCAGGCGGTTTTTTAGGGGCGAAATTGCTTGGAAAAATGCCTGTAAAATCGGTAAATTTGGTCTTTGCAGTATTGCAGGCGTTGGCAGGGGCTTTTTTGATTTTTGGGTGAATTACCCTACGGGCGTGAATTGACCGCAAGAGCGTTCATGAATTTTCGCTATCGCTTAGTGAATTGCAAGGCATTGCCTTGCGTTATGGTAATATTTCCACAACGACAGCATAGCTGTCAATTCACGAAAATTAAAAATTTTCAATTCACGCACCGAAGGTGCAATTCACGATGGCATAGCCATCAATTCACATATAGAGGAGAAATTATGTCTTTTTATCTTTACCTACTTCTTGGTTTTTTAGGCGGTATCCCTGCAGGAATGGGCATGGGCGGCGGGACGGTAACAATACCCCTGCTTGTCCTTGTTGGCGGTGTGGAACAAAAAATAGCGCAATGTGCCAACCTTTTCGCCTTTTTCCCGATGAGCCTTGGCGCATTAAAAACCCACGCGGACAACGGCTTGGTGGAAACGCAAGGTATCTTATGGGGGATTGTCCCTGCCCTTGCCCTGTCTGCGGTGGGGGCTTGGTCGGCGGCGGTGTTGCCGTCGGAAATTTTACGGAAAAGTTTTGGGGTTTTCTTGATATTTTTGGCAGGTGTAACCGCCTTTCGCGCCTTGAAAACACAAAAGAATTGACAAAGCTTGAGAAATATGCTACAATACAACCGCTATGAAGAAATATCGTTATATTTTATTTGATTTAGACGGCACTTTGACCCATTCCCACCCTGGTATTTACGGGTGTTTTCGCTATGCGTTAGAGAAGATGGGTTTGCCCGAACCGAAGATGGAACAGCTCCGCCGTTGTATCGGCCCGTCGTTGATGTATTCCTTCCAAAATTATTTTGGTATGGACGAGGAAACGGCGAAGATTGCTACCGCAAATTATCGCGAACGCTATTCGGTAATCGGTTGGCAGGAAAACGCGGCTATTGACGGAGCGTTGGATACCTTAAAGGCGTTGAAACAAGCAGGTTACAGGACGGCGATGGCGACCTCAAAGCCCATCGTTTACGCATCAAAAATTGCCGCTATGTTTGGGTTTTCACCTTATATGGACGTGGAGGTTGGCTGTGGGATTGACGGCAGCTTGCCAACGAAGGCGGATGTGATTGCGGAGGCGATGCGGCAGTTAGGAGCAAGCGCGGACGAGTGTTTGATGGTCGGCGACCGTTTCCACGACGCGGAAGGGGCGCAGGCGCATGGTGTAGATTGCGCGTTGTTACGGGTTGGTTATGCGGAAAATGAAGAGGAATTCGTTTGGTCAAAACCTACCTATGTGTTTGATGGATTTGAAGAGTTAAAAGCGTTTTTATTAAACGCGTAAAAATTACACCCCGTACATCTGTTGATGTGCGGGATATTTCATTTTTTTGGGGTGAAAATGGGGTAAAGGCTCGCGTGTACGTATAATGCGCGTGCAAATTGCACGAAAAATTTGCCTTATTTTATGCAAAATAAGAGAAAAATAAAAAATGTGAGAAAAATTTTCCAAAAGGGTATTTACAAAACGGCTTTTTTATGTTAAACTAATTGCAAAATAAAATGGGGGAAGGGGCGAAAACGGCAAAAATGCTTAACAAGCCCCCCAAAATACAAGATTTTTAGGCAAACGCCTTATGATGAGGGCGTTTGTAAGGTTAATAGTTAGAGGTAGTAAAAGTGGAAAGAATAGGTATTATTGACTTGGGTTCGAATACGGCGCGCCTACTCATTGTGGATATGTTCGCAGAAGGACATTACATGGTGGTAGATGAGCTTAAAGAAAGCGTACGCTTGGGACAAGATATGGATAGAGACGGTTTCTTAAAGCCTCAGCGTATTGCGGAAACGATTAGAACGTTAAAAATGTTTAAGCGCCTTTGCGATGCAAGCGGTGTAGAACGTATTATTGCGGTAGGTACGGCGGCGGTTCGTCGTGCGAAAAACCAACGCTCCTTCTTAGATGAAATTCAGGTAAGCTGCAACATTACGATTCGCGTGCTTTCCGAAGAAGAGGAAGCGCTCCTTGTATATCGCGGTGTAATCAACTCGATGGATATTCCCAAGGGCTTGATTTTGGAAATTGGCGGCGGCAGCACGAAGATTATTTATTACAATAGAAGAAATATACTCGGTTTCGCATCGTTGCCTTTCGGTGCGGTAACGCTTACCGACTTGTTTGTAAACGACACGACCCCCGAAGAGGCGGCTTTGCATGTGGAAGAATTCTTCACCGAGCAGTTGAAGAAAGTGCCTTGGTTGTCGGATATCGACCCCGAAACGCAGATGATCGGTGTTGGCGGTTCGTTTAGAAACTTGTTCAAGATTAGCCGTTTGGTTAGCAAATATCCCTTGGATATGGCGCACAACTACAAGATGAGCACGGAAGATTTTACGGGCATCTATGATATGTTGAAGGTGTTAGATGTAGATAAGAGAAAGAAGATCAAAGGTCTTTCCCCTGCCCGCGCGGATATTATGCCTGCGGCGATGGCAATTATCAAATCTTTCGTAACATACAAGAATATTGACAATTTTACCATCGGCGGCTGCGGTTTGCGCGAAGGCTTGATGGTAAACCAAGCATTACCTATCACGATGGAAAAACCCATCTCCGACGTGCTTTCCTATTCGCTTGACCGTATGGTAAAATATTACGGTTGCGACCCCAAGCATATCGAACACGTAATGCAGCTTTCCGTTCAGCTCTTCAAGCAGTTGCGTGTATTGCACAAATTCTCCCGTCAGTATTTGAAGGTGTTGAAGATTGCCGCAAGTATGCACGATTGCGGTATGCGTATGAGATATTACGGCCACGCAAAGCATAGCTGCTACACCATTTTGAACTCTTCCATTTATGGCGCAACCCACCGCGAAATTGTGTTGGCGGCGTTTGTTGCAGGTTGCCATAACCGTGAGGACGTGCCTATGGTGGAATGGCAAAAATACAAGGGCATCGTAACCGAAGAAGATTTGGATGCGGTGAAGAAGTTGGGCGTGTTGCTTCGTATCGCAGAAAGCTTGGATAGATCCCACGGTGGTGTGGTAACGGGCTTGAATTGTGACGTTTTGGGCGATTCCGTTATCATGAAAACGATTGTCGTAGGCGACGCGGCGTTGGAAATCCGTGACGCAGAAGCGGCGAACCCCGAATTCAAACGCGCGTTTAAGAAGAATTTGGAAATACTCTAAAGTAGAATGAAGCACGCCGCCTTTTCCTTACAAAAGGGGAACGGGCGGCTTTTCCGTAAGGTAAATTTTCACAAGTATGATGCAATGGATTTTGGCAAGCGCATCTCCGCGGCGCAAGGAACTTTTGGCGGAGCTAATCGACAATTTTGACATTATCCCTTCGCAAGCCGATGAAAACCTGGAGGGGGATTACACCCCGGAAGACCTTGTAAAAGCGTTGGCGGAATTGAAGGCGAAAGAGGTTGCTCTTCGTCCAGAAAATACAGGAAAAATCATCATAGGCTCGGATACGGTGGTGGCATTTGACGGTAAAGTGCTTGGGAAACCCAAGGACGAAGCGGATGCCTTCCGTATGCTCAAGATGTTGTCGGGCAAGGCGCATGCGGTCTATACGGGCGTGTGTTTTGCTTGTCAAGGTGAAAATGGTTACTGCGCCGACGTGCGCGCAGCGAAAACGGACGTATATTTTGAAAGCTTAACCGACGAATGGATTGCGGATTATATCCGCGGCGGCTCTCCGATGGATAAAGCGGGGGCGTATGGTATCCAGGACGGCGGCTTGGTACAAAAGATAGAGGGCAGCTATACCAACGTGGTGGGGTTCCCTATCGAGCTTGTAAAAGAGATGATGAAGGATATAGGTGGCGACAATGATTAAGTTGGCAATCGATTTTGGGTCGAATATGACAAAAATATACCGCGCGGATACCAACAGCGGTATTGTTCTTGCCGAGCCTTCTTGTATTGCGGTAAACGACGACCAAGAAATCAAAGCAATCGGGAAAGAAGCGAAAAATTTAATCGGTAAAACCGCGGAATATACAACAATTGTCCGTCCCATTCAAGACGGTATAATCGTGGATAGGGCGCTTGCGGCAAAAATGTTGCAGGATTTTTTATCCCGTATCGGTATTGCGAAATCGGCATTAAAAAAGGCGTTGGTTTTGTTTAGTGTGCCCTGCGGCTTTGGTGACGAACAGCTGTTAGAATATGCGGCGGTTGCGGAAGAATGTGGACTTCGCAACATTCGTCTTGTCGAACAACCCTATTTGGCGGCGTTGGGCGGCGGTGCGGCGCTTAGTGAAACAGAGCCTATCTTTTGTTTGGATATCGGCGGCGGTGTAGCGAATGCGGCGGTAATCTCCGCGAACGGCATTATCGCAGGTATTTCTGTAAACCTCGGCGGCGCGAAGATTGATAAGAGCATTATGAAAACTATGCGTGAAGAACACCACTTGACCATCGGGGAATTGACCGCGGAACGCGTGAAAGAAAAAATCGGTTCTTTGGCGGTTGGTTCGGGCGGCGCGGTAATCGTAGAGGGCAGCTCTACGGAAACCTATCAACCGGATTCGAAATGGGTGCAAGCCATGCACTTAAAGCCTGGTATTCGCGCGTGCGTGGATAAAATTTTAGAATATGCAATGGGCGTGTTGTGGAATTTACCTGCGGAGGTAGCGGCGGCGGTGCATCGCAACGGTGCGTACCTGTCGGGTGGGGTGATGAAATTGACCCAAGGTCCTCAATATATCGCAGGCAAGTTAAACATGCGTTATCATATCGTTGAAGAACCTCAATACGTTACCGTTTTAGGCGGCGGTATGTTGTTGCAGGATAAAGAACTTTTGAACCGTTTTGCAAAGAAGATGTAATTTTCACAGGTCAAATATGGTGAAAGTGCATCATTTTATAGACTTTTAAGGGGAAATCTTGACGGTTTCCCCTTCATTTTTACCCTATTTTCAATAGGCTTTTTCGATTAAAAGCAAAAAATAAATCGAAAAAATCGAAAATTTGAATAGAAAAATGCAAAAAATTTTTCAAAAACCCCTTGACAAACTAAAAATATTTGCTATAATAAAGGTACAAAAGAGAAAGGAACTAACAAAAAATGTTTCATTCTTACAAAAAAAGAGGGCAAACCGATGAACAAATAAAACATGGCCAACAAAAGAGAGGGGTTGGCGAGGCGCCGTAGGGATACGGCAAGAAATAAAAACAAGGAGGGTACGAAAAGCGATGATTCCTTCCCATTTGGAGGCAGAGGCCTAAAAAAGAGAGTAACCTAAGTGCGATGCGTGGAAAACACGCGGAGAGGCTGTGAAAAAAGCTTCGATTTTTACTCGGAACGCGTATCCGTGAAACGAGAGAAACGGAAAATAGGTGAAAAGGAGGTACACGAATATGAAAGTGTTTACTTCAAGAAAAACCACAAAGGACGGGGATACTCCAACGTACGATTAAATCCCTACCGACGGGATGTCGGAAGAGATAAAAATTTTTGTTAAGGGAGGTACGGAGAGATGATTTTTAATCCTACGTCAAGAAGGTACTTTAACAAAGAAGATAAAGCGAGGTAATAGTCCAATGAACGCGATATGTGAGGAATGCAAATAAATAGATATCCGTAATAATAGCGTGGAAAAACCACAAGGAAATTGAGTTCAAAAAGACACGGATAATAAGGAAAAAAAACGCATTCTTACAACTTAATATGGAAATATACCCCTGTCAGGTTGGCAGGGGATTATTTTTTGCGGTGGCGGTGGAGTGCTGTGAAAGCGGTGCAATGCCGTGAAATGTGTACGGCGGCACGCTTAAAGGACAGGTGGAATTTTTACCCGAAAAAGGTGTAGGTTACGTTAAGATAAGGAAGGGGTTTTCGCAAAAATAATCGCTCTGTGCCCCTTGACTTCTTTATGGATGCGTGGTATAATATTGCAAATTAGAAACATAGGGGGAGAATGGGGTGCGGCAGCCAAACGAAGCGCAACAACGCGTGGTGGATGATTTGGATAATAACCTTATATTGTTTGCCAGCGCAGGTACGGGCAAAACCTTTACCGTGGCAAAACGCGCCGCGCATATCATTCAAGTAGGCCGCGCAAAACCCAGCGAGATCTTATGTTTGACCTTCACGACCAAGGCGTGTGAGGAAATGCGTGAGGACATTTCGAGATATGTCGGCGCGCAGGCAGGTGAGGTGGAAATTCGCACCATACACGGCTTTTGTTATCAACTCTTGCGTGAGGAAAACCGCCGCAAAGGGGATCGGTACGCCGAGGTGATCGTATGCGACGAGGTGGACGCGGAGGAGCTTTTGCAAAGTATTTTATCCTCGCAGTATGCGTGGTGGGAGTGTGGTGATCCTGCCCCCGCCAACGATGAACAGGATGAAACGGCGGAAACTAACTTTGAAATTTTCGGTAAAAAGGGCGCGCTTCGCAATTTCGTTAGCGCCTTAAAACATATCCGCGAGGAACAGGGTTTTTATGGTGAAAACGAGGTGGAAGATTATCAAAAAGCCTTTCGTTTTTTACAAAAGCACCGCGCGGAACAATGCGCCGCGTTGACCTCTCTTTCCACAAAACGAGGTGGGCAGGTATGCGATCAAGGCTTTTTATCGGCGATGCAACGGCACGCAGGCAGGCTTGTTTTTGCCTATGATGATCACCTTCGCCAAAGTAACCGTGTCGATTATGATGATTTGATTTTATTCGCCGCGCGCGCCTTGAAAAATGAGGAAATACGCGCCCGTTGGGCGGCTCGATACCGCTATATCACCGTCGATGAAATGCAGGATACCAGCCTGTTAGAATATTCGGTTTTAACCAAGCTGTTTTCGGATAGTAAGGTGATGATGTGTGGGGACTTTTTCCAGTCGATTTACGGTTGGCGCGGTTCGAAACCGGAACACGTTTTGGCGGATTTTATTGAAAAGTACCACGCGCGGGTGTATATGCTTTCGCAAAATTATCGCTCTACGCAAATGTTGACCGAGGCGACCTTTGGTTACCTTTGCGCCACATATCCCGATTTGGTGGGAAAATATTGCCCGAAGGATTTACAGGTAGCAAGCGCGGATAAGGGCGAAAAAGTTCTTTGTATGGGGTTTGACAACCGCCGCGAGGAGGCGGCGCAAATCTACCGCTATCTTCGTAAAAATGTTGAACAGGGGGTTACCTCTCTTTGCGTAATTACACGGTCGAATTTCTATGCGTCTATGTTGGCGCGCGAATTTGAGGAGTGCAACAAGGCTTATCCCATCGATAAACAGCTCCGCTTTTTCACCGCGGAAGAGGACGTGCAATTTTATAAAAAACCCATCGTCAAGGACATTCTTGCGATGTTGAAATTATTGCTTAACAGGACGGATCGCGTTAGTATGGAACGCATCACCGAGAAGTATGTTCGCTTGGTTGGTGCGAAAACGGTGGAGTGGCTGCGTATGCAAAATCCTATCGGCGTATCCATCGTTTCCTTCCTTGAAAAACAGACCTACACTCACGAAGACCCATACCAGGTATTGATTGAAGCCTTTCATAAGGGCGAAATTGTTGTGTATGATACCGAAACGACAGGGCTTGATTTGGGCAAGGATGAGATGGTGCAGTTAGCGGCAATTCGCATCAACGCGCAGGGCGAGGTGGTTGATACCTTTGAAAAAATGATTATCCCCAACGTGCCCATCGGGGAGGGAGCGTATGCCACCCACGGGTTTGATATGGAGTATATCACCGCACATGGCGGCGTGTCGGCAAAGGCTGCGTTGACGGAATTTTCCGCCTTTGTCAAGGGCGCGGTTTTGGTCGGACATAACAGTTTCCTTTTTGATGCCCCCTTGATTGCAAGACAGCTCAAGGATAATCAACTTCCTCCGTTGGAAATTCAAGGGGAGTACGATACGCTCACGATTGCAAAACAATTCCACGCGGAATTGCCTAACTTCAAGCTTTCTACTTTGTGTGAAAAGTATGGCATTGTCAACGAGGCGGCGCACAACGCCTACGGCGATATCGTGGCGACGGGCAAGGTGTTGTGCCGTATGATTGCGGAGGATGTTATTGCCACGGCGTTGGAGCGTAGAAACGTTTGTGCAAGGCACAAAGAAAAATTTGTTAAGCTGTACGATTTTATTGCTGAACTAACCGTGCGTATCCAAACGGAAACGCCACTTGCCATCTTAACCGCTATTATTGAACGGTTGGGTATGATGGAAAAATGTAAAACGGACGGTGAAAAATACGCCTTGATGGACTTATGCGCGCATTTTAAGGCTGGGGAAGAGAAAAATGCAGACGCTTTCCTGCGTGATTTTGTCGCAAGGGCGGATTTGTCTAGCGGCCGTACCGACCTTTTGATAGAGCGTGAGAATCGAATTCCCTTATTGACCGTCCACCACTCGAAAGGGTGCGAATTTGACACCGTTGTAATCGCAGGCGCGGACAACCGCAATTTCCCTAACTTCTACGCGCAAAACGATAAAGAGGAAGGGGAAGAGAAGGTTTTTTATGTGGCAATCACCCGCGCAAAAAAGCGTTTGGTGTTGACGCGCGCCGTGTGGAACGGCAGGGATCGTTCTTATCCAAGCCCTTACGTGGAAAAAATCCCTGAGAAATATCTTTGGAAAAACGAGCGTTGGGATGGTGGAATTGACTAAATGGGCATACCAGGTATGCGTTCACGGTAAAAAAGCACCAAATATCACGAAAAGAGAAATATCCTAAAGGAGTAAATTATGCAAAAGTTTATCCATTGTGCCGACATACACCTCGGTTCAAAAATGGAATCGAAACTTCCAAAGGCGAAGGCGGATGAACGCCGCGCAGAGGTGCGCGATACATTCCACCGTTTAATCGCATATGCGAAGGCGGAGGGCGTGCGTGCTATCTTATTGTCGGGGGACGTATTTGACAGCGACAGACCGATTAAGCGTGATAAAGAATTTTTCTATGATATTATCAAAGGTACGCCCGAAATTGATTTCTTGTACCTGCGCGGTAATCACGACAGCAAGGAATCGTACACCGAAGAGGGGCTTGCAAACCTCAAAACCTTCTCTACCGAATGGTCGGGGTATGAATATGGCGGCGTGTATATTTGCGGTTTGGAAATTGTGCGTGAAAATGCACAATCTCTTTACAGCACCTTAAAGCTTGACAAGGACAAGAAAAACCTTGTGATGCTTCACGGAAACGTGGAGGCGGCTACGGGTGTGGATAAGGTGCACGTAGGGAAACTTGCGGATAAAAATATCGACTATCTCGCCCTTGGGCATATCCATTCGTACAGCGAAAACAAGCTGGATGATAGGGGCAGGTATGCGTTTAGCGGTTGTTTAGAGGGCCGCGGCTTTGATGAAATGGGTGAAAAAGGCTTTATTTTGTTAGAGGTTAACGATGTGGTAAAATCTACCTTTATCCCCTTTGCGAAACGCGTAATTCGTGAGGTCGAGGTGGATATTACGGGCACGAAAAATGGATACGAGGCGTACAAAAAGGTACAAGAGCAGGTCAAATTTGAGGCGGCGAACCTGTACCGTATTCTCTTGACGGGCGAGGTGGAATATGAAACGGAAACGCTTGAAGAAGATGTTGAGCATTTGTTGGCGACGGAGTGCTATTTTGTTTCCGTAAAAAATCGCACCTTACGAAAAATCGACCCAGCGAAATACGAGGGTGACGCGTCCTTGCGAGGGGAATTTGTACGCATGGTGTTGGCTAAAACGGATATCGACGAGGCGAAAAAGTGTGAAATTATCACGCTTGGCTTAAAGGCCCTCGCAGGGCGGGAGGTAGAGGTATGAAACTTCTTTCCTATCATATTGAAAATTACGGAAATATGCACGACAAGGACGGCACCTTTGGCGCAGGCTTGACGGAGTTTTGCGAAAAAAACGGTTACGGTAAAACCACCCTCGCGTCCTTTATCCGCGCTATGTTTTACGGTTTGCCGAGCTTTACCGCGCGCACGAAAACCTTTGACGACAGGCAACGCTTTTACCCCTTTAGCGGTGGAAAGTTCGGTGGTAACCTCACCTTTGAGATGGGGGGAAAGACCTACCGTATCGAGCGTTTCTTTGATAAAAAGAGCGCAAAGGACGACGAATTGAAGGTGTATTGCGACGGCGCGCCGTTTACGGGCTTTGGGGAGGAAATCGGCAAGGCGGTATTTGGCTTGGATGAGGAATCCTTCAAAAAAACGGTGTTTATCACCTCGGCGGAAATTGAAATCGAATCCACATACAGCATCAACGAGAAATTAAATCGTGATGTGGAAGGTGGGGAGGACGGCGATTTTGAGGCTGCAATGGCAACCTTGGAAGGCGCAAAAAAACAATTAAAAGCAAGCCGCGGCAGTAACGATTTGATTAGTCAAAAAAATGCAGAAGTGCTTTCCTTGAACGAAACCATTAAAAACCTCAAGGATATGAGTAACAGTTTGACGGGAAAATATGTAGAACGAGAGCAATTATCAAAAAAGATTGCACAAATGGAAACGGAAATCCAGGTTGCGAACGAGCGTGAAGTTGTGGCGCAAAAATGGAAAACCTTAGACGACCTTACGGCGCAGGCGGAAGAAAAGGCGGCGAAGGTGAAAGGGTACGAAATGCAATATCCGAGCGGCCTTCCGACTGCGGAAGAGCGTGAAACGATGCGAAATTGCATTCAAGAGGGGAACCGTTTAACAGGCTCGGTACAGGCGGTTAGTTTTGGTGAGGATAAGAAAAAAATCCTTGCGGATTTGACGGTAAAATTCCAAAATGGGGCACCCAGGGATGAGGTTATTGTACAAAAACAGCAAAATTTAACCCGCCTTGCGGCGTTGCAATCCGAATACAATCAACTGCAAAATATCATACAAACTCCGCGTGAAAGAGAACTCATCAAGCGTTTTGAAGATAAACTCCCTACGGATGCAGAGCTTGCGGAAAAGGATAAAATTGTAGAAGAATATAGAATGAAGGACGCGCAGGTGAAGGAACTGAGCGCAAACCTTGTCAATATGAACCCTGTGCCTGCGGCGGTGAAGCAAGGCCCTGGTAAATCGATTATCTTTATCGTGTTGGCGTTGGTGTGTATCACAGTAGGCGGTATTTTTTACCCGTTTGAATTGTTCACGGAAGGTATTATCTTGCAGGCTGTCGGCTTCGCCATGTTCATCACCGTTTTTGTGTTGAGGTTGGTAAAAATGCCCAAACCTGCGTTTAGAGAATCGTCAGCGCTTTCGGTGCAAATTTACCAACTGCAAGGCGAAATGCGTGTGCTGGAGGGTAAAATCCGTGAATATACCGTTCCTTACGGTTATTACGGCGCGGCAGGCGCTATGTATGATTTTGCGACCTTAAAAGAGGATGTGCGCGCATACTACGCGTATAAGGAAACGGAAAAAGAACGGGCGGAGCGTATCAACGCGTTGCTTGGTGAAATCGAAAGGATAACTGCGGACACGCAGGCATTTTTAGAGGCTTATGGCGAGTCGGTTGTTGACCTGCAGGGCGGGTTAAACCGTTTGCTTGCGATGGCTGCACAATACGCCTCGTTGCAGGCGGATAAAGCGGCGGCAAGCGGCAGGGCAAGCGACGCAAACGCGCGCATTGTAGAATACAAAAACACCGTTGCGGAAATCTTGAAAAAATACGGCTTAAACGAAAATTCAGGTACCATGTCTGCGTTGAATGTGTTGGAAATGGATAGCGAGGGGTGGGCTTTGGCAAAGACGGAGCTTGCCTTGAGAGAACAAAAACTGGCAAACTACAAGGCGGAAAACGGCTTGATGGAACGCCCTGCGGATGCGGATGCGGACACGCGCGAATTGCATAACATATTGTCTATATTAAGAAAAAGTCTTGTCGAATGCGATAAGAGTATTTTGGAAACGGAACGTGAGGTGGAAAAATTGCCCGACGCGGAGAGTGAGTTAGAACGCGCCGAAGAAGCGTTGAAACTTTACAAGGATAAGCATCAACTTCTTAGCGACACGATTATGCTGTTAAACGCTGCGGAAAAGAGCCTTAAGGATAAATATATCGCGCCGATTAAAGATAAATTCTCGGCGTATGCAAAGCTGTTAGAGAGTGTTTTAGATGAAAAAGTGTCGATGGACAGCGATTACCGCGTGAGATTTGAACGCGGCGGCGAAGAACGCAGCGATAAACATTTTAGCGCAGGCGAACGCAGTCTTTGCGCGCTGTGTTTGCGTCTTGCGTTGATTGACAATATGTATCCGACAGAACAGCCGTTTATCGTGATGGATGACCCGTTTGTGCATTTAGACGAAGCGCATATCCAGCGCACCGTTGGTTTGGTGAACGAGCTTGCGAAAGACCGTCAAATTATCTATTTCTGCTGTCACGAAAGTCGTAGTATGTTGAATAATATAGAGTAAGCATATATAATATGTTTCATGTGAAACCGCCACGAAAATTTTGTCGGTTTTTGTATAGAAAAGGACAAAAGACGGGGACAGGTACGCGTTGAGTGAAACACGGAAGGGGATAAAGATATGAAAGAAGTATTATTGACCGCGCTTGGTGTAGGCGGCGCGACAATTATCGGGGCGTTAATCGGGTTCTTGTTTAAGGACCTATCCCATAAATTTTCGGATATTGTTTTGTCGTTTGCGGCAGGGGTAATGCTTGCCGCGGCGATTGTCGGTTTGGTGTTGCCGTCGTTGGAATACGGCGGTAAATGGGGTTTGCTTATCACGGTTTTGGGCATTTTCGCAGGTGCGGTATGCTTAAACTTGGTGGATAAGCTTGTACCTCACCTACACCAAATGATCGGCGCTGAGGGAGAGGCGCATAACAACGCCAACCTCAACAAAGTGTTGTTGTTTGTAATGGCGATTGCGATCCACAACCTGCCCGAAGGTATCGCGGCAGGGGTAGGCTTTGGGTCGGGGAATACGGCGCAGGCGTTGATTATTGCAGGCGGAATTGCCCTGCAAAATATCCCCGAGGGTATGGTGATTATCGCGCCGATGCTGGCGGCAGGCGTATCCAAGAAAAAGACCTTTGCGATTGCGATGGCGACGGGTCTTGTGGAAGTAGTCGGCACGTTAATCGGGTATTTTGCGGTGAGTGTAGCGGCGGTAATTTTACCGTTTGCGTTGGCGTTTGCAGGCGGAACGATGCTGTATGTAATTAGTGATGAAATGATCCCCGAAACGCACGCGCACGGCAGTCAGCGAGGGGCAACATACGCGCTATTGATGGGCTTTTGCTTAATGTTAGCGATGGATATTCTGCTTGGATAAGAATTATACCCTGTCGAGTATTTCCGCGTAAAATACGCGGTTTACAGGCTTTTATAAAGGGGTACAATATAATATGTAAAATAATAGCCCGACGGGAAATCCCGTCGGGCTAAAATCTTTCTATCAATAGAAATATTTAGTTAGTGTAAGGTGTTACAATTACCAGTTTCTATAAAGGGTAACCTCAATATCTACATCGTAATATTCTGCATGAACGCATACATAGAAGTAACCGTTTGCATAAATATATGTTGCATAACCATAACCCGAATTAGAGGTATACTCATTACCATAGTCATTGTAAACAGTGGTAGTGGTGTATTCGCTGCCGTTTACATATACATAGTAGTCGTAACTATCGGTATCTTCAAACATGAACCAGATATAGCCGTCTGCTTGGAGATTGATATAGCGGGTGGAATCAACTTGAAGGTAATATGCGTTATTTGCGGTTAAACCATCGCCGCTTACATAGAAATAAGTGTCGGCTGTATAATCGTAATAACCTTTTACCTTGATGAAATACGATTCGCCTTTATTGAGATACTTTTCGTGGGTAGAATAATATTCGCTGCCGCTGTCGTATTCATTCGTGTAGCAAACCATATAAGCAGAGGAGAAGCTGTCCAAATAGAAGGTATAATAGCCGCTTACAGGAGCGGAGAATTCAAACCATTCTACATCGGTGGAGCTTACGCTAACATAGCTGCTATTGTTGGAGCTCATACTGGTAGCACCTAAGATCTTGGTTGCGTTTTCCGCGAAGATTTCGGGTTCATAGGCACTAAAATCTAAATAGAACCAACCTGCGTAACCATATTCAAAGCTGATTTCATAGTAGTTATAACCGCTATCAAAGTCGATTACCGTTTCCCAGTTGTTGCTCGAGTTGAGGTAATAGGTGTTACCGTTATCCGTGTTGCAAAGTCGAATAGACTCGCTTGCATTACTTGCTTTTACAAGATATTCACCGCTGTTTTCAACGTCAAATCTTGCGATTTGCATTTCACCCGAAGAAAGATTGAATTCCGAGGTGTTATTTTCGGTTACATCAATCGTGGTGGGCATTTTCGAAATGGAGATGTAAAAGTCGTTCCAGTTGTAAGTGGTGGTACGGATAGAAATTGTATTTATACCGCTATACAAGTAGAGTTCTTTTGCCGTATCACCTACATAGTAGTAGGTCCAACCGTTGCTTTGGGTGTAAATGTCCAAATTGGTGTCGCTGCCACTAATAGAGAGCGTATAGTTTCCGTCTTGGGGAATTTCAATCTTGAAATCTTTAGTTGCGTAATCGGACAATTCAACGTAGGATTCGCTGTCAAGATAGAGGTAGGTGTAAGAGGAACTAGGGCCGTCGCCGCTGCCGTCGGAACCGCCAAAGCCACCGAACCAACCTTTAATCATGGGACCCATACCCGAGAATGCAACCACGAACCAAGCGAGTGCTGCGATTACATACATAATACCTAAGGGTTTGCCGTTCTTTACCTTCTTCAAAGGGGTGGGAATTACACCAAAGGTGCAAAGCGCAAGCGCCAAAGCGATA
>JAZTYG010000001.1:0-9118 GCA_045636845.1 Candidatus Scatosoma sp. | reverse complement strand
CGTGATTTAGGCAATACCTTAATCGTGGTGGAACACGACGAGGACACCATTCGCGCGGCGGACTATATCGTGGATATCGGCCCGAAAGCAGGTGTACACGGCGGCGAAGTGGTGGCTTGCGGTACGCAAGCGGACATCATGGCAGAGCCTAAATCCATCACAGGCGATTATTTATCGGGGCGTAGAAAAATCGAAACTCCGATGGTAAGAAAGACCCCGACGGATAAGTGGTTAAAGGTGTACGGCTGTCGGCAAAACAACCTCAAAAATATCGATATCAAGGTACCCGTGGGTTTAATCACGGCGGTAACGGGGGTATCGGGCAGCGGTAAATCGAGCTTTGTCAACGAAATCGTTTATCCCATTTTGGCAAACACGCACAACGGGGCAAAGCACGCCCTTGGCAAATACGCAAGGGTGGAAGGTGTAGAGTATTTTGACAAAGTGATCGATATTGACCAGTCGCCCATCGGCAGAACGCCGCGCAGTAACCCTGCGACCTATACGGGTGTATTCAATGCCATCCGCGACCTGTTCGCGATGACCACCGACGCAAAAGAAAGGGGGTACAAGGCAGGCAGGTTCTCGTTCAATGTGTCGGGTGGTAGATGCGAGCATTGTTTCGGCGACGGTATTATCAAGATTGAGATGCACTTCTTACCCGATATTTTCGTGCCTTGTGAAGTGTGCGGCGGTAAGCGTTACAACCGCGAAACCTTAGAGGTAAAATACAAAGGTAAGAGTATATCCGACGTGTTGGATATGACGGTAGAAGAAGCGTGTGAGTTCTTCCAAGCTGTTCCGAATATTTACAACAAAATCAAGACCTTGAATGCGGTAGGGCTTGGATATATCAAGCTTGGACAAAGCTCCACGACCCTTTCGGGGGGTGAGGCGCAACGCGTGAAGCTCGCAACCGAGCTTGCGAAACGTTCCACGGGCAAGACCTGCTATATTTTAGATGAGCCGACGACGGGCTTGCATAGCTACGACGTGGATAAGCTGATTAAAATTTTGACCCAGCTCCGCGAAGGCGGCAATACCGTGCTTGTTATCGAGCATAACCTTGATGTAATCAAGACGGCGGATTATATCGTCGATTTAGGACCCGAAGGGGGTAGCGGCGGCGGTACGGTGGTGTGCGAAGGTACGCCCGAAGAGGTGGCGGCTGTGGAAAACAGCTACACAGGTCAGTTCTTGAAAAAAATATTGTAAAAGTAGACACACCCGAGGGTTGCGTTGCGCCCCTCGGGTGTGGTTTTATTTTTACCATTTTCTCCGTTAAAATTTATTCTTTTTTGCAAGATACTTGCAAAACGCGCGTGAATGTGTTATACTTTTACTAACAAAAAACGAGGTGGGTCTATGAAAACCTTTTGCTTGAACGGAATTTGGAAAATGGAAGGCAATGGCTACGTTGTAGAAGGCAAAGTGCCGGGGTCTGTTTTTTCCTTTTTACATATGGATAACGGCTTGTTGCCTGACCCTCATTATCGGGATAATGAGCAGTTGTATTTAGATGCGGCGGAGCATGAATATACCTTTAGCCATACCTTTGATTATGCCCCGACGGGGAACCCCGTTCGTTTGGTGTTTGAGGGGTTGGATACCCTTTGTACGGTATATCTCAACGGTGAAAAAATCGCCAATACTGACAATATGCATATTCGCTACGATTTTGATGTCAGCGGAATTTTACAGGCAGGGGAAAATCTCCTTTCCGTAGTATGTCAACCCATTAACCCGTATATCAAGGCGTGCAACGCAAAGGCTCGTTTATTTGGCGCAACCGATTGTATGGAAGGTTATCCTCACGTACGCAAGGCGCATTGTACGATGGGGTGGGACTGGGGCCCCCGTATGCCCGATGCAGGTATTTGGCGAAATGTATATTTGCTTGAAAAGGACGGGGTGGAAATCGTGGATTTCCACGTAACGCAACGCCATGAAAACGGCAGGGTATATCTCACCCCGAATGTGGTTTTAGACGGTAAGGGCGAGGTGGAAATTTCCTTACTTGCGCCCGACGGCAGGGAAAGCATTTTGACCGCGAACGAAGAAAACGAGGTGCAAAACCCCTTGCTTTGGTGGCCGAACGGGTTGGGGGAACAGCCCTTATACACCGTAACGGTTACGGTAAAATCACAGGGAGCTGCTATCGATAAAAAGAGCTTAAAAATCGGTTTGCGTACCTTAGAGCTTGTCCGTGAAAAGGACGATTTTGGCGAGGGCTTTTACCACAGGGTAAACGGCGTGGATATGTTTGCGATGGGTGCGGATTATATCCCCGAGGATACCATTTTTAGCCGTATCACCCCCGAGAGAACGAGGGAGCTTTTGACCCATTGCCGCAATTGTAACTTCAATGCAATTCGTTTATGGGGGGGTGGGTATTACCCCGACGATTTCTTCTTCGATATTTGCGACGAGCTTGGGTTGGTGGTCTTTTTCGACCTTATGTTTGCTTGTTCGGTGTACGATCCCGACGAAAAAATGTACGCAAGCATTGAAACGGAAGTTACGCAAAACATAAAACGCATTCGCCATCACGCTTGTCTTGGTTTGATTTGTGGTAACAATGAAATTGAGTGGCATTTCCACGAGTATGTTGCCATTTCGGGCAGGCAGGATTTGAAACATTTGGAAGGGGTTTACCTCAAGTTGTTTGAGGACCTGCTACCCAGCTTGGTGGAAAAGGTTGCCCCTTATTTGGCATACATACCTTCCTCACCCACCTCAGTAGGCGGTTTCCGCGATCCCAACGGCGAAGGGTATGGCGATTGCCACGACTGGGACCCCGATTATATTCTCACTCGTCAACGTTTCTACCGTTATGTGAGCGAGTTCGGTTTTCAGTCCTTCCCCTGTATGAAAACGGTGGAAAGCTTTACCGCGGAAGGGGATAGAAACGCGCACAGCCGTATTATGGATATGCACCAACGCTCTTTCGGCGGTAACGAGTTGATTTTTACCTACTTGACGAAAAATTACCGCTACCCCAACGATTTTGCAACCTACCTCTACGCAACGCAGGTGTTGCAGGCGGAGGCGGTGAAATATAAGGTGGAACATTTCCGCCGTAACCGCGGTCGTTGTATGGGTACGCTGTACTGGCAGTTGAACGATATTTGGCAGGGTACGAGTTGGTCGAGCATCGATTATTGCGGTCGGTATAAGGTGTTGCAGTACGCGGCAAAGCGTTTTTATGCGCCTGTGTTGTTGTCCTGTGAAGAGGTTGGCGAGGTGCAAAACCGCCGCAACGTGAATATGGAACGCGGTGTTTTCAAGACGGAGAAGTCGGCGCAATTTTGCATAACAAACGATACCATGTACGAGGTGAACGGTAAAATCTACTGGGAATTGCGCGATGCAAACAGCGGTATTTTACAATCGGGCGAAGAAGAGGTGGCGATTGCTCCCTTGTCCGTGAAGAGGTTGGAAAAGAAATATATCGCAGGACTTAATCCGCAAGCGACCCATTTGACCTTTGCTTTGGTTGCGGATGGGAAGACGGTGTCGCAGGGGAGCGTATTGTTTACGCAGGCGAAATATTACGATTTCAAAAACCCCAACCTTCGCTGTGAAATGGCGGACGGGGAAATTCTGGTATATAGCGACGCTTATGCGAAATCCGTTTGGATTGAGGGCGTAGATGGGGATTTATTGTTGGACGACAACGGTTTTGATATGGAAAAGGGTTGCCGCAGGGTGAAAATTTTGTCGGGTAATGCGACCAAAGTGACTGTTAAGTCCGTTTACAATATCCGATAAATGAAAATATTGTGAAAAAACAAAAATTTCTCTTAGAATAGTTGACATTATATTTTTAAGAAAATATAATACTTTTAGTGGCTTTGCGCGCGGTTATGCGCGCAAACACACATTTGTACGAGTAAATAATTCGTAAAAGGTTTGGTGAAGATATGGTAAAAACTCTTCTAAAAAGTGTAAGGCAGTACAAAAAGCCTTCTATTATTACGCCTGTTTTTATGGCGGTAGAAGCTTTTTGTGAGTGTCTGATTCCTTGGTTTGCAGGGCTGTTGATTACGGCGATTCAAGCGGACGGCGCAGATTTGATGCAGGAAATTATAAAATACGCCATCATTTTGGTTTCGTTGGCGCTTTGCTCCCTTGCAAGCGGTGTGCTTGCGGGTAGATATGCGGCGACGGCAAGTTGCGGCTTTGCAAAAAACCTTCGCCACGATTTGTTTTATCGCGTGCAGAAATTCTCGTTCGGGAACGTGGATAAATTCTCCTCGTCCTCGCTCGTTACCCGTTTGACGACGGACGTTACCAACGTGCAGAACTCTTACCAAATGTGCTTGCGTATCGCAATCCGCGTGCCTTTGCAGTTCTTGTTCGCGATTATCATGAGTTTCTTGACGAACCCGAAACTTGCTTGGATTTTTTTGACGGTTGTTCCTTTGTTGGGCGGTGCGTTAATTGCGATTATGCGCGTGGTTATGCCTTTCTTCCGCCGTATTTTCAAAAAATACGACGCGCTTAACAACTCCGTACAGGAAAACGTGGGCGGTATCCGCGTGGTAAAGGCGTTTGTGCGTGAAGAATATGAAAAGGAAAAATTTCGTAAGGCGGCAGGGGAAGTGCGTGACGATTTCACGCGCGCGGAAAAAATTCTTGCGCTTAACAACCCCATTATGACCTTAGCAATCAATGTGGCGGCGGTTGTTATCTCTGTGCTTTCGGCATACGCAATCGTGAGCCCCGATTTTTGGGCGGCTTTTGAAGGGTTTGAGGTTGGTCAGCTTTCTACCTTGATTTCCTACGGTATTCAAATGCTTTCCTGTCTTATGATGTTCTCGATGATTTTCGTAATGCTGTCTATGTCGTTGGAATCGGCAAGACGTATCAGCGAGGTATTGAACGAGGAATCGGATATCCTTAGCCCTGAAAACGGCGTGAAAGAGGTGAAGGACGGTTCTATCCGTTTTGAGGACGTTAGCTTTAAGTATTCGGCGAAAGCCCACAACTACGCCCTGTTTGACATTGATTTAGAAATCAAATCGGGTGAAACGGTGGGGGTTTTGGGCGGTACAGGTTCGTCCAAGAGTACCCTTATCCAACTGTTGCCCCGTTTGTACGATACAACGGAAGGAAACGTGTATGTCGGCGGTGTAAACGTAAAGGATTACGACCTCGACGTATTGCGTAAGGAAGTATCCATCGTATTGCAAAAGAATGTGCTTTTCTCGGGTACAATCAAGGAAAACCTCCGTTGGGGTGATGAAAACGCAACGGATGAAGATATTGTGCGCGTGTGTAAGTTGGCGCAGGCGGACGAATTTATCAATGGTTTCCCCGACGGCTATGATACCTATATCGAACAGGGCGGTACGAACGTTTCGGGCGGTCAAAAACAGCGTCTTTGTATTGCGCGCGCTTTACTCCGCAAACCGAAGATTTTGATTTTGGACGACTCTACCTCTGCGGTGGATACCCGTACGGACGCGTTGATTAGAAAGGCGTTTGCGGAAGAAATTCCTAACACCACAAAGATTATCATTGCACAACGCGTAGCGTCCGTAGAACACGCGGATAAAATTTTGATTATGGACGGCGGTAAAATCGTTGCCTGCGGTACGCATAGTGAATTGTTGCAAACGAGCAATATTTACCGTGAAATTTACGAAGCGCAAACGAAAAAGGACGTAGAAAAAGAAGGGGGTGCGGAATAATGTCAACGGAAAAGACGCAAGAAAAATCCATGCCCCGTATGCCTATGCCTCGCGGACCGATGAGGGGTAGGGGGATGCCTGTACCTAAGGGCGCAATCAAAAAGGGTACGCTTGGCAGACTCGTAAAAACGATTTTCAAATATTACAAAACCCGCGCGATTATCGCGCTTATCTTCCTTGCGTTTAGCGCGGTAGGCAGTTTGGTTTCCACCGTGTATATGAAAGGAATTGTCAGCGACGTATTATTGCCTGCGCTTGCCATTGACCCTGCAACGGGCTTGAAGGTGGGGCTTACCGCGGCGTTAAAAACAAAGCTATTGGGGCTTGTAATCATGATGGTTTCGGTATATGCGTTGGTTATTATTTCTTCCTTCTGCTATACAAGAATTATGGCAACGGTTACGCAGGGCACTTTGTATCATTTGCGCGCGGATATGTTCGAAAAGATGCAAAATTTGCCCATTAAATATTTTGATACGCACGCGCACGGTGAAATTATGAGTGCGTACACCAACGATACGGACGCAACCCGTCAATTAATAGGGCAAAGCTTGCCCACGCTGTTAAGCAGTTCGCTTACCTTGATTACTTCCGTTGTGTTGATGCTCACGTACAGCATTTGGCTGTTTTTGGTGGTGGTAGCTTGTACAATTGCGATGACCTTCGTTGTAAAAATTGTCGGTGGGAACAGCGCGAAATACATGGTGGCGCAACAAGGCTCGCTTGCGCGCGCGGAAGGCTTTGTGGAAGAAATGATGAAAGGGCAAAAGGTTGTCAAGGTTTTCACCCACGAAGAAAAGGCGAAGGAAGAATTTGACACGCTCAACGAGCAGTTGTTTATGGATAGCGCAAGGGCGCACGGCTTTGGTAACATTTTAGGCCCTATTTTGGGAAATATCGGTAACATTAACTATGTATTGCTTGCCATCGTCGGCGGTATTTTGTGTCTTACGGGCGCTACCAACCTTTGCTTTGAGGGGTTGTTTAAGTCGGGTACGATGTTGATTGCCTTTGACATTAGTGTTATCGTGGCATTCCTCGGCGTTTCCCGTAACTTTACCCAAACGGTCAACCAAATGTCCCATCAATTCTCGATGGTGGCGATGGGTCTTGCAGGTGCAAGCCGTGTATTTGACGTTATGGACGAACAACCCGAAACGGACGAAGGGTACGTTACCCTTGTCAATGCGAAGAGGGACGAAAACGGGAATTTGACCGAAACGGAGGAAAGAACGGGCTTGTGGGCTTGGAAACACTACCACAAGACGGAAAACACCACGACTTATACCGAATTGAAAGGGGATATTGTGATGGATATGGTGGATTTCTGTTACGTTCCCGAAAAGCAGGTATTAACCGACATTACGCTGTATGCAAAGCCTGGTCAAAAGATTGCGTTCGTTGGCGCGACGGGCGCAGGCAAAACGACCATCACCAACCTTATCAACCGTTTCTACGATATCGCGGACGGGAAAATCCGTTACGACGGTATCAACGTGAATAAGATTAAAAAGGATGATTTAAGACGATCGTTGGGTGTGGTTTTACAGGAAACGAACCTCTTTACGGGTACGGTAATGGATAATATCCGTTACGGGCGTTTGGATGCGACGGAGGAAGAATGTATTGCGGCGGCGAAGCTTGCCAACGCGGACGATTTCATTTGCCGTTTGCCCGATGGGTATGATACAATGCTCACGAACAACGGCGCAAACCTTTCGCAAGGGCAAAGACAGCTTTTGGCGATTGCGCGCGCGGCAGTTGCCGACCCTCCCGTAATGATTTTGGACGAAGCAACCTCGTCCATCGACACGCGTACGGAAGCCTTGGTGCAGGACGGTATGGATAAGTTGATGCATGGCAGAACGGTATTCGTAATCGCACATCGCTTATCGACCGTACAAAACTCCGACGCTATCATGGTTTTGGAAAAGGGTAAAATTATCGAACGCGGCACGCATGCGCAGTTGATTGATATGAAGGGGACTTACTATCAGCTCTACACAGGTGCCTTTGAGTTAGAGTAAATCCGTATATACTTCGCATTTCGGCGTTGCGGCTCCGTGTGCCTCAGTCATGTACTACTTGTACACTCCTGTCGGCATACTCGCCGCGCCTTGAACTGCTCGTATCTACGAATTTACAATGAAGCCTCGTACTGTATCGGGGTTGCGGCTCGGCTTTCACAACAGGGTATAAAGAATAACTTGGAATAATACAAAGGGGGTATAATGTATGTGGTTTATATGGATATTGGCAATTATAATATTTCTCGTTATGGAACACTCCCTTATTTTTTGGTTGGTTTTTGTGCCATTATGTTTATTATTTTTACTATCCCTTGCGGGTTTCTTTAATAAAGGACGAGCGAGGATGTCGGATTTATTTCTAAGTCTTGTTGTTGTGGTTGCAATCATTATAGTTTTGATAGCAGTTTGTAGTTAATTAAAAGCTCTTGGACTTTTTATGGCGGTTTGCGAAAGTGAAGTATGCCCTTTGGGCAAGTTGTGGCTGGTATCAATAATAGCAATAACTTTTACAAAGTAAAAACTTCACTGTATCAAAGATACAACTTCACTGGCGCAGCCAACTTCACTGTGGCAAAGCCACAACTTCACCTTATAAAGAATATGTAAAAACGCAGGCGAAAAACCTGCGTTTTCATTTTACAATTATATATAGAAAGGATTTGCAAAAAATTTTTCAAAAAAGTTGTTTAAGGGCTGTTTTGCTTGGTTACATATAATTGTAAATAAAAAAGCAGTGCCGAAAAACGGCAAAAGGAGTATAAAAATTATGGCAGGTAAAGTTATTGGTATCGACCTTGGTACAACTAACTCTTGTGTAGCAGTTATGGAAGGCGGCGAACCCGTCGTTATTGCAAACGCAGAAGGTTCGAGAACGACCCCTTCCGTTGTTTCCTTCCAAAAGGACGGTTCTCGTGTGGTTGGTCAAGCAGCAAAGCGTCAAGCGGTTGCTAACCCCGATAAGACGATTATTTCCATCAAACGTCACATGGGTTCCGATTATAAAGTAAAAATTGACGATAAGGATTATTCCCCTCAAGAAATTTCTGCAATGACCCTTGCGAAATTGAAGGCGGATGCAGAAGCATATCTCGGTCAGAAGGTAACCGAAGCGGTTATCACCTGCCCTGCATACTTCTCTGATAGCCAACGTCAAGCAACGAAAGACGCAGGTAAAATCGCTGGTTTGAACGTCCTTCGTATCATCAACGCACCTACGGCGGCGGCGCCTGCTTACGGTCTTCACCAAGACAACGGCGGTAAGGTTATGATCTACGACCTTGGCGGCGGTACGTTCGACGTTTCCATCCTTGAAATTTCCGATGGCGTATTTGAAGTTCTTGCAACCAACGGCGACACGAAGCTCGGCGGTGACGACTGGGATAACAAAATTAT